>NZ_CP027792.1:1366481-1698472 GCF_003013695.1 Pulveribacter suum
TGCTGGCCGACGCCGTCTCCGCCCTGCAGGTGCCCCCGCAGGACAACAGCGCCATGGACGGCTACGCCCTGCGCTGCGCCGACGTGCCTGCGCCCGGCGCGCAGCTGCCCGTGTCGCAGCGCATTCCCGCCGGCAGCGTGGGCCACGCCCTGCAGCCGGAAACGGCCGCGCGCATCTTCACCGGCGCGCCCGTGCCGCCCGGCGCCGACGCCGTGGTCATGCAGGAGGACTGCGAGGCGCAGGAGGACGGCAGCGTGCGCGTGAACGCCGCGCCGCGCGCCGGCCAGAACATCCGCCGCGCCGGCGAAGACATCGCCCTGGGCGCCACCGTGCTGGCCGCCGGCACGCGCCTGACGCCCGCCGCCCTGGGGCTGGCCGCAAGCATCGGCCTGGCGCAGTTGCCCGTGGCGCGCCGCCCGCGCGTGGCGCTGTTTTCCACCGGCGACGAGCTGGTCATGCCCGGGCAGGTGCCGCCCACGCAGATGAAGCCGGGCAGCATCTACAACAGCAACCGCTTCGTGCTGCGCGCCATGCTGCAGCGCCTGGGCTGCGAGGTGACGGATTTGGGCATCGTCCCCGACCGGCTGGAGGCCACCGTCGATGCGCTGCGCCAGGCCGCCGCCGGGCACGACCTGATCCTGACCAGCGGCGGCGTGTCCGTGGGCGAGGAAGACCACGTCAAGCCGGCCGTGCAAAGCCTGGGCTCGCTGGACCTGTGGCTGATCGCCATGAAGCCGGGCAAGCCCTTTGCCTACGGCCGGGTGGGCGGCGCGCACTTCATCGGCCTGCCGGGCAACCCGGTCTCCAGCCTGATCACCTTTTCCGTGCTGGTGCGGCCCTTTTTGCTGCGGCTGCAGGGAGCGCACGACGTTGCTCCCAAAACCATAGCTGCCACCGCAGCGTTCACGTGGCCCAGGGCCGATAAACGCCGTGAATTCCTGCGCGTGCGCCTGAACGCCGAGGGCCAGCTGGAGCGCTATGCCAACCAGGGCTCGGGCGTGCTCACCTCCACCGTCTGGGGCGACGGCCTGGTGGAGGCCGCCCCGGGCCAGACCATCGCGCACGGCGACAGCGTGCGCTTCATCCCGTTTGCCGAACTGCTATGACCGACGTGACGAAGACCATCACCGTGCGCTACTTCGCCTCCATCCGCGAGGCGGTGGGCACGGGCCAGGAGACACTGCAGACCGGCGCCGCCACGCTGGGCGCCCTGCGCGACGAGCTGATCGCCCGCGGCGAACCCTGGGCCGGCTGCCTGGCGCGTGGTCGCGCCGTGCGCATGGCCCTGAACCAGGACATGGCGCAGGATGCCGACGCGCTGCCGGCGGGCGCCGAGGCGGCGTTCTTTCCGCCCGTCACGGGCGGCTGAGGCCTATTCGGGCAGCGCCGGGCTGCGCCAGCTCAGCAGCTCGGCCAGGCGCAGCGTGATCCAGCGCGCCTCGGGCGCCGTCACGCCCGATTCCGTCGCACTCAGGCCGGCGTGGATGGCGGCCAGCACCCCTTCTTCCGACGCGCCCTCGCGGTGGTAGAGCAGCTGCGCCTGCTCCACCAGGTGGCTGGCCAGGTCCTCGCACAGCTCGTAGCGCTGGCGCACCGTCTCCACGCGCTCGGCAAGGCGCCCGCGGGCGTCGCTGTACACGGCGGTGAAGGAGGGCGGGACCAGGATCTGGTTGGCGTCGTCGTCATGCATGGCCGCCATTGTGAGGCGCGAAAAACAAAGGGCGCCCGGCATGGCAGCCGGGCGCCCTGGCGCGTCGGGTGGCGTGCGCTCAGCGCTTGTGCGGCGCGTCCTGGGCAGCAGCAGGCGCGTCGTTGCGCAGGAACAGCCGCAGGAAGAACACGCCCATGCCCAGCATGAAGGCGATGCCGACGGCCGAAAACAGGCCGACATCCGTGGTGAAGAGTTCTTGCAGCAGGCGCATGGGGCTTTCCTTCCTCGTCGTTCGTTCGTTATGGATACAGGGTGAATGTCTCCATTGAAGGCCAGGGCCGCGGCTGCGGGCTTGCGCCAGGTCAAGGCGGGTGCCCCGGCATGCCCGCCAGCCCCTGGGGTTTGCGCTGCATCAAGCCCGCGACGCGGGCAGGGTCTCAGTCCGGGCGGAATTGCCGCTCGAACCGCGCGCAGTCGCCCTCCAGCTCGAAGGTGACCAGCTGGCCCATCTTGCGGTCGGCCTTGCGGTGGGCGGCAAACAGGCTCCAGCGCCCGGCCAGGGCAAAGCTGTCCATGTCGATCAGCGCGTAGGGGTAGGGCACGAAGGCCTGGTGGACGAAGACCGTGCGGTGCAGGTTGCGCGGCGAGGGGTAGAGCGTGTACTCGGGGGTGCTGATTGCCTGCTGGGCCATGGAGCGGTAGGGCGTGGGGTTACAGTGCCGGGCAATGTAGCAAACCCCTTTGCCGGTCGTTTTCTCCTGCCCTTTCTATGCCACGCGTTTCCATCCAGACCCAGGACTTCGACGTTTCCGCCGAGCTGGCGGCCCTGCGCGCCGGCGACGGCCGCGTGGGCGCCGTGTGCTGCTTCGTCGGCACGGTGCGCGAGCGCAGCGAGGGGGCGCACATCGCCTCCATGGAGCTGGAGCACTACCCCGGCATGACCGAGAAATCCATCGAGTCCATGGTGGACGAGGCCCTGGCGCGCTTCGACCTGCACGGGGTGCGCGTGATCCACCGCGTGGGGCTGCTGGCGCCGCACGAGCAGATCGTGCTGGTGGCCGTCACCTCGGCGCACCGGGGCGAGAGCTTTGCGGGCTGCGAATTCCTCATGGACTATCTGAAGACCCAGGCTCCGTTCTGGAAGAAGGAGCAGACGCCCGCCGGCGCCCGCTGGGTGGACGCGCGCGAGAGCGACGACGCGGCGCTGGCGCGCTGGGGCATCCGCGCGGCGCCCATGGCCGGCTGACGGCGCGGCGCCGGCGCAGGGGTCGCCGCGTTTTCTTCTTGAAAGCGGACGGGAAAGCCGCAGTTAGCAAGGAGTTGGAGGTATCACACCCATGCGTCTCGATAAATTCACGACCAAGTTCCAGGAAGCCCTGTCTGATGCCCAGTCCATCGCGCTGGGGCACGACAACGCCTACATCGAACCCACCCACCTGCTGGTGGCCATGCTGCGCCAGGACGAGGGCCCGCGCTCGCTGCTGGAGCGCGCTGGCGCCAACGTGAGCGGCCTGCTGGGCGCGGCAGAGTCCGCCATCAAGCGGCTGCCGCAGGTGCAGGGCCATGACCAGGTGCAGGCCAGCCCCGAGCTGGGCCGCGTGCTGCAGGCCACCGAGCGCGAAGCCATCCAGCGCGGCGACCAGTTCGTCGCCAGCGAGCTGTTCTTGCTGGCGCTGGTGGACAGCAAGGCAGAAGCCGGCGACATCGCCCGCGCCAACGGCCTCTCGCGCAAGAGCCTGGAGGCGGCCATCGCCGCCGTGCGCGGCGGCCAGAAGGTGGACAGCCCCGAGGCCGAAGGCCAGCGGGAGGCGCTGAAGAAGTACACGCTGGACCTGACCGAGCGCGCCCGGGCCGGCAAGCTGGACCCGGTCATCGGCCGCGACGAGGAGATCCGCCGCACCATCCAGGTGCTGCAGCGGCGCAGCAAGAACAACCCGGTGCTGATCGGCGAGCCGGGCGTGGGCAAGACGGCCATCGTCGAAGGCCTGGCCCAGCGCATCTTGGCCGGCGAGGTGCCCGAGACGCTGAAGAACAAGCGTGTGCTGGTGCTGGACATGGCGGGCCTGCTGGCCGGCGCCAAGTACCGCGGCGAGTTCGAGGAGCGCCTGAAGTCCGTGCTCAAGGAAGTGGCGCACGAGGAGGGCCGCGTCATTTTGTTCATCGACGAGATCCATACCGTGGTCGGCGCCGGCAAGGCCGAAGGCGCCATGGACGCGGGCAACATGCTGAAACCGGCCCTGGCGCGTGGCGAGCTGCACTGCATCGGCGCGACCACGCTGGACGAATACCGCAAGTACATCGAAAAAGATGCGGCGCTGGAGCGGCGCTTTCAGAAGGTGCTGGTGGAGGAGCCCAGCGTCGAGGACACCATCGCCATCCTGCGCGGGCTGCAGGTGCGCTACGAGGCGCACCACGGCGTGGACATCACCGACCCGGCCATCGTCGCCGCGGCCGAGCTCTCCCAGCGCTACATCACCGATCGCTTTTTGCCCGACAAGGCCATCGACCTGATCGACGAAGCCGCGGCCAAGATCAAGATCGAGATCGACTCCAAGCCCGAGGCGCTGGACCGGCTGGAGCGGCGCATGATCCAGCTCAAGATCGAGCGCGAGGCGGTAAAGAAGGAAACCGACGAGGCTTCGCAAAAGCGCCTGCAGCTGATCGAGGAGGAGCTGTCCAGCCTGGAGCGCGAGTACGCCGATCTGGAAGAGATCTGGAAGGCCGAAAAAGCCAGCGCCCAGGGCAGCGAGCAGATCCGCAAGGACGTGGACGCCATCCGCATCCAGATCGAGGATTTGAAGCGCAAGGGCGACTTCAACAAGGTCGCCGAGCTGCAGTACGGCAGGTTGCCCGAGCTGGAAAAGCGCCTGAAGGAGGCGCAGGACAGCGAGGCCGGCGCGGGCGGCGAAGGCCCCAGGCACCGGCTGCTGCGCACCCAGGTGGGGGCGGAAGAAATTGCCGAGGTCGTCAGCCGCGCCACCGGCATCCCCGTGGCCAAGATGATGCAGGGCGAGAAAGACAAGCTGCTGCGCATGGAGGACAAGCTGCACGAGCGCGTGGTGGGGCAGGAAGAGGCGATTTCCGCCGTGGCCAACGCCATCCGCCGCTCGCGCTCGGGCCTGTCGGATCCGAACCGGCCGCTGGGCAGCTTCCTGTTCCTGGGCCCGACGGGCGTGGGCAAGACCGAGCTGTGCAAGGCGCTGGCGGGCTTTCTGTTCGACAGCGAGGAGCACCTGGTGCGCATCGACATGAGCGAGTTCATGGAAAAGCACTCCGTGGCCCGCCTGATCGGCGCGCCCCCGGGCTATGTCGGCTACGAGGAAGGCGGCTACCTGACCGAGACCGTGCGCCGCAAACCCTATTCGGTGGTGCTGCTGGACGAAGTCGAGAAGGCCCACCCGGACGTGTTCAACGTGCTCTTGCAGGTGCTGGACGACGGCCGCCTGACGGACGGCCAGGGCCGCACCGTGGACTTCAAGAACACGGTCATCGTCATGACCAGCAACATCGGCTCGCAGCTGATCCAGGCCATGGTGGGCAGCGATGCCGAGGACATCAAGGAAGCGGTGTGGGGCGAGCTGAAGAACCACTTCCGCCCGGAATTCCTCAACCGCATCGACGAGACGGTGGTCTTTCACGGCCTGGACGCGCGGCACATCGAGTCCATCGCGGCTATACAGCTGCGCCAGCTGCAGGCCCGCCTGGCCAAGCTGGACCTGCACCTGCAGGTCTCGCCCGCAGCCATGGCCGAGCTGGCCAAGGTCGGCTTCGATCCGGTGTTCGGTGCGCGTCCGCTCAAGCGCGCCATCCAGCAGCGCATCGAGAACCCGCTGTCCAGGCTGCTGCTGGAGGGCCGCTATCCGCCCAAGAGCGTGATCCCGGTGGACGTCGATCCGGTACGCGAGCCAGGGGTATTTCAGTTTGGCGAAGCCCAGTCACAGGCCTGAGCCCTACCATGGAAGCTCTGCGCAGGCCTGCCAAGGGCGGCCCGCGCTCTCCATCCGCCACAGAAAAGGGGCATGGTTTTGAATGATTTACTGACCGGCCTGGCCCGGTGGACCTTGCGCCTGATGGTGGTGGCCATGGGGGCCCTGCTGTTCGTGGGCCTGCTGGCCATGGGCTGTGTGCTGGCCCTGGCCTGGACGCTGCGCCTGGCCTGGGCGCGCCTGGCGGGCCGCCCCGTCACGCCCTGGATGCGCGTGGACCCACGCGGCGCCTGGGGCACCGCCACGCGCAGCACCGCGCGCTGGACGGCACATGCCGCCGGCACGGCGCGCGCTGGCACAGCCCGCTTGCGCGAGGTGGCCGACGTGACCGACGTGCAGGTGCGCGAGGTGCGCTGAGTGCCGCCGTGCCGCGCCTATGATGCGTGGCATGACCCCCGACGACATTCGCGACCTCTTTCAGCGCCAGCGCGAGGCCAGCCGCGCGCAGCCTGATGCGCCTGTGAGCCTGCGCCGCGAGCGCCTGTTGCGCCTGGGCAAGATGCTTGAGGAAAACGCGCCCGTGCTGGCCGCGGCCGTGCAGGCAGATTTCGGCATGCGCTCGCCGCGCCTGACCGAGGTGGCGGATTTTTTCGTACTGCGCGCCCAGCTGGCGCACACGCTGCGCCACTTGGCGCGCTGGAGCCGCCGGCGCAAGGTCTTTACCCCGCTGTTTTTGCAGCCCGCGCGCGGCTTCATCGAGCGCCAGCCGCTGGGCGTGGTGGGGGTGATCTCTCCCTGGAACTACCCCGTGCAGCTGGCCCTGGCGCCGGCCATGAGCGCCCTGGCCGCGGGCAACCGCGTGCTGCTCAAACCCAGTGAGCTGACCCCGCACACTTCGGCGCAGCTGGCGGCGCTGGTATCGCAGTTCTTCGCGCCGGAGGAGTTCGCCGTGGTGCAGGGCGACGCGGCCACCGCGGCGCTGGTCGCCTCGCTGCCGTTTGACCACCTGGTGTTCACCGGCTCCACGTCCGTGGGCCGCAAGGTGGCGCAGGCCGCGGCCGCCAACCTGACACCGACCACGCTGGAGCTGGGCGGCAAGTCGCCCTGCATCATCGATGCCGACTGCGACCTGCAGGACGCTGCGCTGAAGATCGCCCACGGCAAGCTGCTCAATGCCGGACAGACCTGCATTGCGCCCGACTACGTGCTGCTGCCGCGCGGCAGCGAGGCGGCGTTTGCCGAGGCCTTCCGCACGGCGGTGGCGCGGCTGTTTCCGTACTTCGAGGGCAACCCGGACTACGCGTCCATCATCAGCACGCGCCACCTGGCGCGGCTGCGCACCATGCTGCAGCAGGCACAGACCCTGGGCGCGCAGGTGCAGGTGCTGCAGCCCGCACCCGGCAGCCCGCCGCCCCCGCCGCAGGGCATCGGTGACGGCGTGGGCCGGCAGATGGCGCCGGTGCTGGTCTTCGGCGCCACGGCGCAGATGCAGCTGATGCAAGAGGAAATCTTCGGCCCCGTGCTGCCCGTGCTGAGCTACGAGCGGCTGCAGGACGCCGTCGCCCACATCAATGCCCACCCCCGCCCACTGGCCTTGTACTGGTTCGGCCGCAGCGACAGCGTACGCGACGATGTGCTGCGCAGCACGGTCAGCGGCGGCGTGTCGGTCAACGACACGCTGATGCACATCGCGCACGACAACCTGCCCTTTGGCGGCGTGGGCGACAGCGGCTGGGGCGCCTACCACGGCGAGCGCGGCTACTTGCGCTTTTGCCACCAAAAGAGCGTGTTGGTGCAGTCGCGCTTCAGCATGGGCCATCTGCTGTACCCGCCCTACGGGACGCGCTTTGACCGTGTGATGGGGCTGTTGCGCCGGCTGATGTAGGCAGCGCCGCCTCGCGCATAGCATGCGCGTCCGGGCGGCAGCAGGTAATGGCACGCCTGGCAGGACGGGAACAGCACCCCCTGGCGCAATTGTGTCGGTTTGCGTGAAAATAGCGGGTTTTCCCTTTATCACCCGTTTGCTACTTTTCCATGTCCAGTATTCAGGTCCGCCCTGCCACACTCCGCGATGCCAAGGCCATCGCCCAGGTTCACACCACCTCCGCACTGGAGGCCTACCGTGGTTTGCTGCCGGACGACCAGCTGAAGTCCATGTCGTCGGTGGAAAAGCGCCAGGCCTACTGGCGCGAAGCCATCGAGTATTGCGAACCCCAGGTGCAGGTTGCCGTGGACGGCGACAAGATCGTCGGCTTCGTCGGCTTCGACCGTTCGCGCGATGAAAAAAGCCGCCCTACCACGGGCGAGATCTGGGCCATCTACGCTGCCCCCAGCCACTGGAGCCAGGGTGTGGGCGTGGCCCTGTGGGACGCTGCCCGCGACGGCCTGGCCGAAGAGGGCTGCACCACCGTCACCGCCTGGGTGCCACTGCGCAACGAGCGCGCGCTGCGCTTTCACGAGCTGGCCGGCTTCAAGCGCGAGATGACCACCGCCAAGACCGCCGTCGTGGGCGGCGTGAAGATCGAGGAAGTGCGCCTGAAGCGCCCGCTGAACTGATCTGGCCTGGCACGCCCGGCCGCATGGTGTTTTGCAAGCTATTATTTTGATAGCTGCTTGCGCTTGCTCAGCAAGGGTTTGAGGCACTTTTCGCTATAAATCCATGGAGGCTGCACCCACGCCCACGCTGCTGCTGGCCCCCATGGAGGGGCTGCTGGACTTTGTACTGCGCGACGTGCTCACCCGGGTGGGCGGGGTGGACCGCTGTGTGTGCGAGTTCATCCGCGTCACCGGCTCGCTGCTGCCGGACAAGGTTTTCTATCGCTTCATCCCTGAGCTGCGCAACGGCAGCCGCACGCTGGCCGGCGTGCCGGTGCGCGCGCAGCTGCTGGGCTCCGACCCGTCCAGCATGGCCGACAACGCCGCGCGCCTGGCCGAGCTCGGCGCCGAGGGCATCGACCTGAACTTTGGCTGCCCGGCCCGCACCGTGAACCGCCATGGCGGCGGCGCCGCGATGCTGCGCGAGCCCGAGCGCATCGCCGCCGTGGTGGCTGCCGTGCGCCGCGCCGTGCCGGCGCACCTGCCCGTGTCGGCCAAGATGCGGCTGGGCTATGACGACCCCGGCAGCGCGATGCAATGCGCCCTGGCCATGCAGGACGGCGGTGCCTGCGAGGTGGTGGTGCATGCCCGCACCAAGGCCGACGGCTACCGCCCGCCCGCTTACTGGGAGCGCATTGCACCCCTGCGCCAGGCGCTGCGCGTGCCGGTGGTGGCCAACGGCGAGATCTGGAACCTGCAGGACGCGCAGCGCTGCCGCGCGCTGAGCGGCGGCGACGCGCTGATGCTGGGCCGCGGCATGGTGGCCGACCCCGGCCTGGCGCTCGCCATTCGAGCGGCCGACGCAGGGGGGCAGGGCGAGGAGGCACCCGTCGAGGTGCGTTGGCAGGCGCTGGCGCCGCAGCTGGCGCGCTTTTGGCACCTGGTCTGCAAAGACCTGGACCCGCCGCAGCGGGCGGGCCGGCTCAAGCAATGGCTGAACCTGCTGCGCCGGCGCCATCCGCAGGCGCAGGCGGCTTTCGACCAGGTGCGCGTGATGACCGACCAGCGCGCCATCACCCTGTGGCTGCAGCAGCTGGTGGCAGCGGCGGCTACAGCAGACGGTCAGGCGCCAGCGGACCCAGCAGCCTGAGCATCAGGCGCAGCGCGAAACTGCTGTCAGGGTCGGCGTGCGCATCCTCCAGGCCGCTGCCCTCGGGCGCGCGCCAGACCAGGGCGCCGCCGCTTTCCTGGTCCTGCTGCTGTACATGCCAGGCGCCGCGGTGCATCACCAAGTCGATCTGCCGGGCGGCCTGCTGCGCCAGCGCGCTGCTGCGCACCAGCAGGGCGATCTCAGTGTTTTGCAGCTGCGAGCGCAGGTCCAGGTTCATGGAGCCGATCACCACCAGGCGGCGGTCCATCACGATGACCTTGGAGTGCAGCATGGAGCGCGACGCACCCGGGCCGCCGTCCGAGCCGCCCTGGCTGCCCGTGGGGCTGGCGCTGCCGCCCGAATCCCCGAAGGCCGAGCGCAGACCGGCCTGCTCACTGCGCAGCTCGTACAGCTCCACCCCCATCTCCAGCAGCTCGCGGCGGTGGCGGGCATAGCCCACGTGAGCGATGGGCGCGTCGTTGGAGGCCAGCGAATTGGTGAGGATGCGCACCCGCACGCCGCGTGCACGGGCGGCGGCGAAGGCAGCCTTCATGTCGTCGCCTGGCACGAAGTAGGGCGAGATGATGAGCAGCTCGCGCTGGGTGCGGGCCATCAGGGTGAGCAGGCCGTCCACCACGGTCTCGTTCTCGGCCTCGGTTTTGGGCAGGGCAGGCGGCTTGGCACCAGCGCCTGGCACGGGCGCTGGTGCGCTGGCTGCGGGGCTGGGCAGCTCTTGTCCGGGCTCGGCACGTTGGGGCGCGTCCGGGTCGCCCCCCTCCAGCGGGATCTTGGTGGGCTTGTCAGCCAGGATCACCGCCGGGGCCCAGACCAGCGGCGCGCGCCGCAGGTCCATGGGCTGCTCGTTCCAGGCACGGACGGCCTTGTGCGGATCGCCGTCTTCGGGTGGTGGGGCGACATCGGCGGCCACGCTGCTGGCTGCGGCACGGGCCGCAGCCGCCTTGGCCTGCGCGGCGGGGGGCGGCGGAGCGGGCTGCGCCGCGGCTGCAGCGTCAGGGGAGGCGGCCTTTTCGGCGTCCTCCGCGTCCTTGCGCTTGAACTGCTCGCGCATGCGGTCCAGCTCTTCGCGCGTGACGAGCGACTGCACGGGGTACGAGCGCGGGTTGTTCCAGAAGCTGTCGAAGCTGCGCGACATGTCGGCCACGATGGGTCCTACCGCCAGCACGTCCAGATCGACGAAGTTTTCTGCCTGCCCCTGACCGAAGTAGGCATCGCCCAGGTTGCGTCCTCCCGTCACGCCCATGACGTTGTCGGCGATGAACAGCTTGTTGTGCATGCGCTGCTGCACGCGCGAGAAGTCGGTCAGCGATCCCCACAGCCGTCCCACCGTGGACGCGCGGGTGCCCGCCACCGGGTTGAACATGCGCATCTCGATGTGGGGCTCAAAAGCCAGGCGCATCACCAGCGCGTTGCGCCCGGTGCTGTGAAAGTCATCCAGCAGGATGCGCACACGCACGCCGCGCCGCGCCGCCTGCACCACGCCCGCCAGCAGCCGGGCGGTGCTGGCGTCGGCGTGGATGGTGTAGTACTGCAGATCCAGCGTCTTTTGCGCATGCTCCACCAGGGCCAGGCGGCTGCCGTAGGCCTCCTGCGGCCCGCTGAGCAGCATGAAGCCCGAGGCAGAGCGCGCGCCTGCAGCGCGGCGCTGCTCGGCCACCCAGGCGGACAGGGCCGTGGGTTCGCTCGCCACCTCGATGGCCGTGGATACCGGCCGGTCCACGTCCTTGGGCAAGCCCGCGCAGGCGCTGCAGACCAGCGCCAGCGAGGCCATCACCCAGGCGCGGGAAAAAAACGCCCCTAGGCGCGGGCGCAGCGGTAGGTCTTGGACGGGCATGGTGGTTGTGGCTGCAGAGGTAAGCGAAGGCGCTGTAAGCGAATGCAAATTTATAGCTTGTCCTGCCTCCTGCAGCCTGTCGGACGGCGGCGCGCCCGCGGGTGGGCGGCGTCGGCCCGGCCGCGGCATCGGCGCTTCAAAAAGCGTCACGCCCGGTCACGCGTGCCAGCAGCCGCAGGTCCGGGCCCCTCTGCTCGGCGCCCAGCAAGCGCAGGGGCAAGCCCTGCGCCAGGCCCGTCAGCGGGCCCCACTGCGCGATACCCTGCGCGCCGCTGCCCAGCAGCACGGGGGCGAGGTAGAGCAGCACCTCATCCACCAGCCCCCCACGGATGAAGGCGCCGTTGAGCCGCTGGCCGGCCTCCAGGTGCAGCTCGTTCACGCCGCGCGCGGCCAGGTCGCGCAGCAGGGCGGGCAAATCCACCTGGCCCTGCGCATCGGGCAGCGAGACCACCGCCGCCCCGCGCGCCTGCAGCGCGGCGGCCCCGGCTGCTCCGGTCGGCGCGGCCGTGTAAATCAGCACCTCGCGCTGCGGCACATCTAAGAGGCGGGCATGCGCGGGCGTCTGCAGGTGACTGTCCACCACCACCAAGCGCGGCTGGCGCGGCGTAGCCACCTCACGCACATCCAGCCGCGGGTCGTCGTGCAGCACCGTGCCGGTGCCGGTCAGCACCGCGCACGCACGGGCGCGCCAGGCGTGGCCGTCCGCGCGCGCCTCGGGCGAGGTGATCCACTGGCTGGCGCCGTTGGCCAGCGCCGTCACGCCATCGAGCGAGGCCGCGGCTTTCATCCGCACCCAGGGTAGGCCCCGCACCATGCGGCTGAAGAAGCCGATGTTGAGCTCGCGCGACTGCTGCGCGCCGGGGCCGACTTCCACTTCAATCCCTGCGGCCTGCAGCCGCGCAAAGCCCTGGCCGGCCACCAGCGGGTTGGGATCGGCGATCGAAGCGACCACACGGGCGATGCCCGCCTGCGCCAGCGCATCGCAGCAGGGCCCGGTACGGCCGTGGTGCGAGCAGGGCTCCAGCGTCACATAGGCCGTGGCCCCGCGCACGTCAAAGCCCCGCGCCGCGGCGTCGCGCAGCGCCACCACCTCGGCATGCGGGCCGCCGGCCTGCTGGGTGAAGCCCTGGCCCAGCACCTGGCCGCCGGGCGCGGCGATGACGCAGCCCACGCGCGGGTTGGGGCTGGAAAGAAAAAGCGCCTGGGCGGCGAGCTCAAGCGCTTGGGTGATGAAGGGGCGAGGGACTTTGGCTGTCATGGCGCGGGGATGGTAGCGCGCCAGAGGCTTCTCACTTGTTCCAACAATCAGCGGCAGTGACACCGCTTGCGAGGTTATCCGCCCCACGAGTTCCTGTATTAGCGAGTGTGAAATCACCGCATTTGTCCCCCATTTGGGCACCACGCCGGGTCGCAATCAGCGTAAAGGCCGTGGGAGTGGCCACTCCGCGAAAACCAATTGTGTAGCGCTTGCTAGTGTCTGCAGCCCAAGTCAGCGTGGAAGGTAAGGTAGTGGGATAGGTGCCCTGCGCTGTAGCTGCACGCTCCAGCCACTGCTGTGCTTGCAGCAATCCGGCACGCGCATCAGCTCGGTGACCGCGGCGAATATATTCAGTATAGCTGGGCATGGCAATGGCCGCCAAAATACCGACTATCGCTACCACGATCATGACTTCAATGAGTGTGAAGCCAAGCTGTTTAATCTTCGTGTATTGAGGCATGAAGTCCCTTTTTTGCGTCACTGCAGTTGACGCCAGCTCGGCCGGAGCGCCGTTTCGGGCATCAGGGCAATGTCATCTTTGCGTTCTCCACCGGCCTCCTTCCCGTAGAGCGTCGCCTTGTTGTGGAATTTGATGAGGGTCTGCGCCCCCTTTGTCACACTCATACGTGAGGCGCCACGATCGGCTGACAGGTCGTATTTTCCATCTCCATTGGTGTCCATAAGTTGAACACTGGAGCGCTTGCCATCCATGATATTAATCATCGTTAGATACTGACGCTCGTTTTCCGGCGTGCCCGCCTCACAACTTTCAGTGGTCAAAGCTGTGCGAGAACCTCGAGCAGGTACTTGGGTGAATACCGTCAAGATGTTGCTGGCGTCGTAAAACTCCATCGGCTTGAGCAGGCGCTCGCCCGTCTGTGGTAAATCCAAATACCATCCCTTGTGCGTATTCCAGTCGATGCCTGATGCTGCATCCACCGTCCAGAATTCGCGGTTATCTCTTGAATGCACCACTGACGAGCTAATTGAGCGCTGAACAAGACTACCGGGGCCTGAAGCAGTCACTGAGACCGCAGATGGCAGACCGTAGCGATCCAGCAACCCTTGACAGTCGCTGTCTCCGGTGTTGGAACATACGGCCACACGGTCCTTCTCTGTCCCCAAAAGTTTATAGACCGTGTTGTCAAGCACGGAATAAAGCGTATGAATGCCCATGCCGGCATTCTCCGGATCGGTCTTGGCAACATTGCGTCCTGTGCCGAACGCGACCATCATTCCGCCAACAGGCAATGTTTGAGGCACACCAGCGACGGTAATGGTTTTCATGCGGTCGTTGGCGCGTACCGTAGGAGCAGTCACTATAGGCTGAGGCAGCGTGCGGGAGTTTGGAGAGCCTTCAGTGCCTCCCTTGGCAGTATAAAGCGGTGTGCCGTTGATGGTTGAATTGGCGGTAGTATTGGAACTGGAGCCCCACTGGGCCACGCCCCACTCACTGTCGTTACTGCTGGCAATCAGAAACTTCCACAGATTGCCCTTGTTATCTCCGGCGTAGACTACGTCCGGCCTTCCATCGTTATTAATGTCTACTAGACGAGGAGCTGACAATCCGTTATCCGTGGTGTTGCCAGTGGTGCCCGGGGGGGTGCTGCCTGTAGCGACTAGTCTCACTAATTCCCTGCCTTGGTCTAGATACTGAATCAGTAGCACAGGCCGCTGGTTCACGCTGTTATACCCATTGCCCATGACTACAGCCCAGCGATTGTTGTTCATGCGAACAATCTGCGTGGTCCTCTGGACATTATCAGGGTCGACAACGGGCTTGGCAAAGATATGCCCTATATCTGTGTCTTCCTCGTTCTGCTTGTCGCACGCAGTCTTGACGCTTCCACTCAGCGCTGAGCAGTCTGCTGCAACTTCATCAATATCTCGAGTCCTGTCCATTACCGCCAGCGAGGAGGCGTTGCTCTCAGCGAAATTGCTTGGATTGGTGACATCAAGAACAAAATAGCCTTTCCCTCCAGCCCCCAAGGTTCCAATGAGCATGGTGCGCCACAGCGGATTGTATGTCGGATAGCTGGGGTCTTTGGGATCCAACGGGCCTCCGCCGATGTCCACGTCACCGGTCATCGGAGAGCCGTCTACATAGTAGCGATGCTGATCATTAAACACCGGATCGGTCAAGCGGGCTAGTTTCGGGATAGCGCCGCGCGGCACATAGGCCAATTTCTCACTGCCATTATCCGCAGAAAAGCCATGCAGCATTCCATCATTGCCCCCCACATAAATCATGGCGGATCTATCTTTGTTGCTCTGTGTGAAGTTTGAATAGTTCTTCAATGCATAGTTGCTCGCCGGAGCTCCTGTGTACCACACCTCGGAATTGACAATATCACCTTGCACGGATGTGCGCTGCCGGAATGGAAGGGTGGAGATAGTCGAGGTACGCTGCTTGCTCGTATCTCCGCGGACGTAATTCAGACGGTCCGAACCCAGATTGCCCGCATTGAGGTAGGTCTTTTGTGCCGTGCTCAGATAGGTTTGGTTCGTGGCCCATCGAAAAGCCACTCCACCCTTCTCCTTGCCCAGTGCGTCTTTTTGGTCACTCCAACTCAAAATGACCCGGCTGCCAAAAGGGGTGCCGTCGAGTTTGTCAGCAGTACTTTCGTTGCCCCAACCAGGATGAGGGGCGGTAGTGTTATCCGACTTGACAATTTCGCCAGTGATCATTCCTTTCCAATGCTTGTCCGGTTCATAACTGGCGGTGAAGCGTCCCACGTTGTTGCGCGTGGCGTTACTGCCGCTGGTCGCCGTGGAGCCTCGGTCGGGCTCTACATCCGTTCCGATCGTTTTGATGATCTGGCGAAATGCATCTTCCAAATCTTCGCCTTTTTCTACTGCATAAAAGCGCCCGCGCCCATTGAGGGCAGCATGCCACAGGTCCAGGGAGCGACGGTCCTCGCTGCTCATGGCAGGCCAAGTCTTAGTTCCATTGACCAGGTCTGGGAAGCTGCCGTCATATCCAAACGGCACCATTTCGGTGGGGCGGATAATGCTTGGCGCACCGGGCCATGTATACGCCATCTGGCTGAAGCCAATGGTGTAGGTCACCATGTGAGGCCACGTGGCAGGATTATATTTTGGATTCCAGTATTTGGGTAGCGCCATCCCGCCGATCACTTCAGTGGCTGGCGCCTGATTGTATTCAGGAAGAGGTTTTACCGTACCGGTCAGCCCGCTGGTCTTTAAGCTGTCCGACCAACTCTTGAACGCCCAGTCGGCCAGGGTGTCGCTGTAAGTATCATGGTATAGCCTGGTATTGGGGCCGCTGTAGAGCGTACTGTCAGGAAATCTGGTGCCCGCGGTATTGTTATCTTGTGATCCGCCCGAGACTGTTCCGTTCCAGCGGCCATCGGTCATGAAGATATGATAATTGCGCCTGCACCCCAAATAAGGGGAGCCTGTTGTTCCTGGTTTTATCGCCCACGGCCCATTTTGGTGTAACGGCAGGCGCATGTATTCGTCTGCTTGTTTGAACATCTTATGAGATGGGGTGCTGCTGTTCGGCGTAAGTCTATTGATGAAGCTGATGAAATTGCTTCGGTGGACTTGGTCCAATACCTTCATAGAATTGGTGCTGGACTGTGCCGTACCTCCGGTGTTGATATTACCGGGAGTGTTATTGTTGGCATTCATGGCCTGCCAAGCTAGGCGTATCTTGCCGTCAGGTAGAAGGTTGGTATCGTTGAAAACCTCCTTCAGGGCGTATTTCAGGACGTTCATACGCCGGCTGTTAAGAAGCCAAGTGTTGGGCGACGGTCCATTGGGTGAGGTGGCTTCGTTGGCGCCTGTGGCATTTTCCCGGTCCAGCCGGTAGTTCATACTGCCCGAATCGTCGATGGAAATGATGACGTTCGGTGCAACATATGGCTCCACCGTACCGGGCGGAGCTTGTGCGAAGTCCAGAGCTGCCCACAATTTTTGGGGAGTCAGTGCTGCCACTGCCGCCAGTGCAATCAGGGTTTGTGGAAAGCGAAGTGGGCTGGAAGAGGGCATTTTATACTCCTGCTTGGTTATTTATTTTCGGAGGATTTTTGGCGCTGGCACTAGGGAGGCATTCGCTGTGCCGATGACTAATTAGTCCTTGAGTTTTTGCCGCGCGTATGCTTGCTGCAATACCACTTGGGTGTTTGGTTTGCGCCCCTTGGCAATGGCTGTAATGCGATAAACCACATTCGGGGACATATGCAGTGCTAACTGATTGGCCGCTGCATTGGCGATCAGGCCCGATTTGCTTGCATCCTCGACGTAAGGCATGACCTCTACCCAATACCAGCCGCCCTGTTTTGCGACTGTATTGTTGAGGATGGGGTTGGTGTCGGATGTGCCTGCGCCCGTGTATTGGCCATACCGCGCTGCAACGCCATTTACAGTGAGCTGTTCCATTGGCACTTCACCAGGCTGCAGGTTAGAGGGCGCGGGACTCGTGGTGCTGGTGTAGTTCCAGAAGTCCTGCCGGCCGGTTCTTTTAACACACAGTCCATCGCGGCACTTGCTTGTCTCACTGTTCAACGTACCCAGGAGAAGGCCGATGTCTTTGGTTTCCAGCGGAATTTTCGCGGAAGTAGTGGTGCGGCAAGTATCCCCAGTGCCCATGCAGAGCGAGCCATCGGCCTTTTCCCCCCGGATGTCGAGTTCTGCGTCCTGAAGCAAGGCCTGCGCTGCTTCGAAAGCGCGTTGGTAATCCGTATCGTTGCCCACGACCATCTCATTGAAGAACGAGGTGCGCGAGGCCCATAGGGCTAGCAGCATGGACAGCATGACGAACACAATGACGACGAATAACGCGACGCCGCGTTGTCTGGGACGACGAGCGGGGTGCTGTGGAAGCCGAGCGGCGAGGATCATGGTGGGGCTCTTCAGATCAGTCCTTGGCTGCGCAGTTGGTATACATTACGAAAAACCATGTGCATGCGTCGTGCACGTGTGCCGGTCAAAGCGGTCATGTCCACTGTGGTGATGCCATCACAGTCGGTATAGGATGTCCCTGGCGGCAGATCGATCGGCTCACTGCCATAGAGCACCAGACAGACTTCCACACCTTGCACCCGACCCCAGTCCGTGGCGGGTACGGTGTTGAAATATTGCAATTGCGGAATACCTGTGGCCGCGCCGGTCTGCACGAGGTAGCGCACCTGGAAGTTGGCGACATTGCGAGCAACCGGCTGGGCGGGAGGATTATCGCCAATACAGCGCAACTCACTGTTAACTGCGTTAAGAGTGAAATTGCTGGTCACCAACGCATTGCCTTTGTTTTCGCCTAAGCAGTTGCTGAAGCGCATTCCTTTGGCAGGCTCTGCAAACGAAGGCTCTTTATAATTACGAAAACCTATTACTACCGATGTTGCGGTACCGTTTAGAGCATCGGTAGCAGCAGGAACGGGGTTGGTTGCTGTGGCATTGGTCTCAAAGGCGACGGGGGCTGCTGCGTCGATGACCTTGTATCGGTCAAGGGTCTGAGCCAGAGTGGCGTCCCGGTTGGGGTCCTGGTTCTTGGCATCCAGCTCCAACTTGACCGACCCTGCTTGGCGCAGCTGCTGGCCTATCACGCGGTACACGTAGGCAGCTTGCTGCTGCAGGTCGCTGGCGTCGCTGACAGTGCCGGACACGCCGCGCGACACCATCAACGCCCCCATCGCCACTGCTATGGTCAGCAAACCAATGGTCAAACCGACCATCAACTCCAGCAGCGTCACTCCTCGCTGGCGCAGCGGGGCATTGAAGGCATTTGCGCCTTCAAGCCTGGTGTGGAAAGCGGGGGCAGCTATGGTCTTTGAAATCATTTACGATCCCGGGCAGAAATACTGGATGGTGCTACCTGCCATGTAGGGAGTGCAGCGCGCGGCAACGGGGATGTATTGCAGGTGACAGGTGAGGTTGGCAGGACAGGTGCTGTCTGCCGCCCCACCCCCTGCCGTGATAAAAGTACCGTCGGCTCTGCGAATCTGGGTGGCGTCTAGGTTATTTCTGTAGCCCGCTGTCAAATCACGCTCATTTTCACGCCATCCAATCATCACGCCCAGTTGGCGTCGATTGCTTACGTCAACTTCACCCGGTGCTACGAAGATGCTTGCATCGCCTGCGGGCAGAAGGCGCTGCACAGTAAGTTTCCACTGGCTCAAGTCATAAGCGGCCAATTCAGCTTGACTGCAGGCCTGACTCTCGCAATCGGCTGCTGCTGCTGGCGGCGTTCCCCAGCCCGTCACGTAGGCATCTAGGCTGGCCAAGGCGTTGGGCGCCACCTTCATCTGTTCACCCAAGCTCTCTATGAGACGGATGGCCTGGGCACGGCGCAAGGTGTTCTGCGTGTCGGACAGAGTACGCATCTGTACCCCCACGACACCCAGGATACCCAAAGCCATTACAACGATGGCAACCAGGGACTCGATGAGCGTGATGCCATGTTGACGGTGCATGGAAGTCAGTTGCATACAACGTCTCCGGTAAGGACTCTGATACGGCCACCGCTACTCATACATAGCGTGCTGGTGGCAGGGGATGTCACGCCAGGACCCACTGGAGAGATCGTAAAGCTCTGCATGTTGGCTCCAGCCATTCCAAAACGGTCAAACCGGAGAAATTCGCCAGAAGGAGTGCGCATGACATCAAGGTTGCGAACTGGCGGTATGGTTTGCAGCAACTCCTCGGAGGCTTGCCTCGTTCCGTTGTCATTGGTATCCACGAAAACGAACCAGCCACAACCCCAAGCCTGGACCAAGTCTGCCTGCTGGCATCCTTCAGTATCCTGGGGATTTTTCCGTAAAACGACTTTTCCTCCCCGCTTAATCGCCTCTGACCGGGCGTAATAGAGCGTGGACTGCAGGCCTTCAACCGCTTGCCTGACGCGCCAGCGTTCGACGATCGGCGCAAAACTGGGTGCAGCCAAGGCGGCGAGAATAGCCAAGATGGCTACGACCACCATTAACTCAACGATGGTGAAACCACCAGTTAAATGGAGCTTACGCTTGCAAGGGAGAGGAGGGTGCGGAGAACGCATGCCCAATATTAAGCATGCCTATGCGCTCCGTGGTGGGATGCAGGATGATCGGAGGATCTGGAAGGACGGGCGGTAGAGGAAGGATAGATCGGACGTGTGTCGTCCACTCCCTGCTTCTTTGTGTGCCATCGCTCCCTTTGCTCCTCCTTATCAAAGGAAAAGCGAAAATCTAATGTGTCAGCATGTAAGGCACTTTGGCGGAGGCTGTGAGATTCGAACTCACGGACGGTTGCCCGTCGGCAGTTTTCAAGACTGCTGGTTTAAACCACTCACCCAAGCCTCCGCAGCGGCCGGTATTGTAAGCGGCCGATCAGGCCCCGACCGCCTTGGCAAGCTGTGCCTTGTTCATCTTCGAACGCCCGGTGATGCCCATGCGGCGGGCCTCTTCATACAGCTGATCCCGCGTGCGGCCCTGGGCGCCGGTGTGGGAACGGCGGCCACCGCGTACCGGGGCGGGGGTGTCATGCACGGTCTTGGGGTTGGCGGCTTTGGCCTCGCCATGCTGCGCGCGCTCCTTGTTCACGGTGCGGGCGGCGATTTCCTCGGCGCGGCCTTCACTGGCGCCGCGCTGCTTGGCGCTGGTGCGGATGTGTTCGTACTGGCGCTCGCGCTTGGCGCTCCATGCGGCTTGGGGCATGTTGAATCTCCTGGGCGTGTGGTTGAACGTGCCACAAGGCTAGGAGTGCAGGCCGGCGCAAAGGTCGGCGCGGCGGCTGCGTGGGCGTAGGACGAGGCAGGCGGCGTCCAAGGTTTAGGGTTAAATCAGGCTCCAGCCCAATGCTGGCAAGCGCTGGCAGCTATTAAAATGCTAGCGAGTGCCGGTGCCGCTTCTTCTTTCGACTACATGCCCAGCGACCGCAGCAGCGCGTCCGTGTCGTCGTCGCCCGGCGCAGCGGCAGGTGCGGCCGGGGCGGGCGCCCGTGCGCCGCTGGCCACCTGGGCCATCAGCGCGTCCGGGTCGGGCGCTTCCTGGGGCTCGAAGTCGTACAGCTTGATGAACTGCGTGCGGTCGATGGCCAGCTCCAGGTAGAAGATGTTGTTGCTGTCCGTGTAGAAGGTGACGCGGCGCGCTTCGGGCTGGTCCAGGTTGGCGTCCACGCTCAGCACCACGGGCTGGTTCAGCGCCAGCATCTTGGGCTGGTTCTGGGTGATGTGGGTCTGCAGCTCGCGGCGCACCTTGCTGGCGAAGTCGCCCACCACCTGGTTCATCAGCTCGCCCATGACGTTGCTCACCTCGTCCGAGGTGAAAGACCGCGCCAGGCCGGCGGGCGCCATGCCCATGCTGAGCATGTAGCGCTCGTAGATCTCCATGGCGGCGGCGGCCGAAAAGTTGATGATGACCAGGCCGGAGAAGCCGCCGTCGAACAGCACGAAGCAGCCAATGTCGGGCTTCAGGCAGGTCTTGGTGATGCGCTGCACCATGGCCGAGTAGTGCACCGAGCCCTGCGTGGCCACGGACAGCACGCGGGTGACGGAATTGCACAGCGAGGCCAGCACGTGCTCGGTGCCATAGACGACGGGGCTGGAGGCGGGGGTAGCGTTCATGGGACGGGCGCTGCAGGAAGACACAGGCGGTAACAAAGCAGCCGACATCATGACACGCCAGCCGCCCGGGGCGCCCTGTCCGTGGCCGCAGCAGCAGCGCGTTCATTCAGATGTTTTGAATCACGCCGACAAGACCGTTGAAACTACAAGCACGGTGAAGCTCCTAGACTTACAGGCTTGCCCCTGCTGCCACGTCGCCAATCATGACCACTGCCCACCCTGCGCCTGATACCGCCCGCTACCGCCTGCCGGCCATTGCCCTGCACTGGGTGCTGGCCGTGGCGCTGGTGGGGCTGCTGGGCCTGGGCTGGTACATGACAGGGCTGCCGTTTTCGCCGCAACGGCTCAAGCTCTACAACTGGCACAAGTGGGCAGGCGTGACGGTGCTGGCGCTGGGCGTGCTGCGGGTGCTGTGGCGCCTGGCACACAAGCCGCCGCCGCTGCCGGCCCCGGTGCGCGCCGCCATGCCGGCGTGGCAGCGCCTGGCGCACCACGGCGTGCATTACCTGCTGTATGCGCTGTGCCTGGCCGTGCCGCTGCTGGGCTGGGCCTACAGCTCGGCGGCGGGCTTTCCGGTGGTCTTCCTGGGGCTGGTGCCGCTGCCCGACCTGCTGGCCGTCAACAAGCCCCTGGCCGAGGTCATCAAACCCTGGCACGCCATCGCTGCCTACACCCTGGCCGCGCTGGCGGCGGTGCATATCGCCGCGGCCCTCAAGCACCACTGGGTGGACCGCGATGGCCTGCTGGCGCGCATGCTGCCGGGCCGGGCCTGAATCGCGCCGGATTGAACCAAGACCCCGGGTTCCGGTCTTCAAAGCTTCCAAAGAATTTCTACCGCCATGAATATCTTCTCTACGCGCCCTGCCTCTCATGCCTCACGCCGCGCCACCCTGGCGCTGGCCGCTGCCTTCGCCCTGACGGGCGCCATGGCACTGCAGCCGGCCGCCGCCCAGCAGCTGGTGCCGGCGCAAAGCGAGATCAGCTTCGTCAGCAAGCAGATGGGCGTGCCGGTAGAGGGGCACTTCACCCAGTTCAGCGCGCAACTGTCGCTGGACCCGGCCAAGCCCGAGGCGGGCAAGGTGTCGCTCACCGTGAACACCGGCAGCGCCACCCTGGGCGTCAAGGAGACCGATGCCGAGCTGCCCAAGCCCGTGTGGTTCAACGTGGCGCGCTTTCCGCAGGCCACCTTCCAGTCCAGCGCCATCCGCGCCAGCGGGCCGGGCAAGTACGAAGTGCACGGCACCCTGGCCATCAAGGGCGCGTCGCAGCAGGTGACGGTGCCCGTGGCGCTGGCGCAAAGCGGCGCCACCACCACGGCCACCGGCAGCTTTGCCATCAAGCGCCTGGCCTTCAAGATCGGCGAGAACGAGTGGGCCGACACCTCCATGGTGGCCGACGAGGTGCAGGTGAAATTCAAGCTCGTCTTCACCGGCATGGCCCAGCTCTGACGCTTTCTTTCCCATCCAACCCTCAACCCTCTGACGGAGAAACCACCCATGCGTTTGCACACCTTCGCTCTGGCCGCCGTGGCCGCCCTGATCGCCACCGGTGCCCAGGCCGAGACGGCGACCTACGCCATCGACCCCACGCACACCTTCGCCACCTTCGAGATCAGCCACTTCGGCGCCAGCGTGAACCGCGGCCGCTTCGACAAGAAGGAAGGCACGGTGCAGCTGGACAAGGCGGCCAAGACCGGCAAGGTGGACCTGACGCTGCAGATCAGCTCCATCAACACCGGCACGCCCCCGTTCGACAAGCACCTGCAAAGCGCCGACATCTTCGACGTCGCCCAGCACCCCACGGCGCGTTTCGTGGGCGACCAGTTCACGTTCGACGGCGACAAGCTGGTGTCCGTGACCGGCCAGATGACCATCAAGGGCCGGACACAGCCCGTCACCTTCAAGGCCAACCAGTTCGCCTGCTACGACAGCCCCATGCTCAAGCGCGAAGTGTGCGGCGGCGACTTCGAGGCGACCATCGACCGCACGGCCTTTGGCGTGGACTACGGCGTGCAGTACGGCTTCCCGAAGAACGTGCGCATCGTGGCGCAGATCGAGGCGGTGAAGCAGTGATTTGAGCCACCGCTGACGTGGCAAAGGGCTGGCGCCGGAAGGCGGCCAGCCCTTTTTTGTGGGCACGCGATGCGCGTGCCTTACAACGCCGTGCGCAGGCGCCAGATCTCGGGAAACAGCACCACGTCCAGCATCTTGCGCAAGTAGCTCACGCCGCCGGTGCCGCCAGTGCCGCGCTTGAAGCCGATGATGCGCTCCACCGTGGTCACGTGGCGAAAGCGCCAGAGGCGAAAGGCGTCCTCCAGGTCGGCCAGCTCCTCGCCCAGCTGGTACAGGTCCCAGTGCTGCTGCGGGTCACGATAGACGGCCAGCCACGCCTGCTCGACCTGCTCGCTGGCCTCATACGGCTGCGTCCAGTCGCGCTCGGTATGGCTGGCGGGCACGGGCAGGCCGCGGCGCGCCAGCAGCCGCAGCGACTCGTCGTACAGCGAGGGCGAGGTGAACGCCGCCTGCACCTGCGCCGCGCGCTCGGCGTGGTGCGCGTGGGGTTTGAGCATGGCGGCGTTCTTGTTGCCCATGGCGAACTCGATGCAGCGGTACTGGTAGCTCTGAAAGCCGCTGGACTGGCCGAGATACGGGCGCATGGCGCTGTACTCGGGCGGCGTCATGGTGGCCAGCACGTCCCAGGCGTGCACCAGCTGCTCCATGATCTTGGACACCCGCGCCAGCATCTTGAAGGCGGGCTGCAGCTGGTCCTGGGCGATGAGCGTTTTCGCGGCACCCAGCTCGTGCAGCATCAGCTTCATCCACAGCTCGCTGGTCTGGTGCTGCACGATGAACAGCAGCTCGTCGTGCGCGGGCGACAGAGGCTTTTGCGCCGTCAGGATCTGGTCGAGCTGCAGATAGTCGCCATAGCTCATGCTGCGGCTGAAGTCCAGCTGCGCGCCTTCGGTGTGGACGATCTCTTCGGGGCGCGCATCAGCGGCGCCATGCATGGGGCAGGACATGGTGGGCTCCTTGGCCGGGGTCAGGTCACGGCGTTGATCTGGTGGAACTGCGGGCGCTGCCACTCGCCCGTCTCCAGCACTTCGCGCAGGTGCTGCGCGGCGCGCCACACGTCCTCGAAGCGGGTGTACAGCGGTGTGAAGCCAAAGCGCAGGATGTCCTTGTGCAGCCCCGCGCCGCCGTCGCCCTTGCGGAAGTCGCCGACCACGCCGCGGGCGATCAGCGCCTGCACGATGGCGTAGGCGTTTTCGTCACGGGTCAGGCTGACCTGCGAGCCGCGCAGCGCGTGCTCGCGTGGGGTGGCCAGGGCCAGGCCGTGGCCGGCGCAGTGCGTCTCGACCAGCTCGATGAACAGATCGGTCAGCGCCAGCGACTTGGCGCGCAGCGCGGCCATGCCGCCCAGCAGCTCGGCCGCGCTGAACACGTCCAGCCCGCATTGCAGCGCCGACAGGCTCAGGATGGGCTGGGTGCCGCACAGGTAGCGGCCAATGCCGGGCGCAGGCTGGTAGTCGGGCGTGAAGGCGAAGGGCGCGGCGTGGCCGAACCAGCCCGACAGGGGCTGGGCAAAGCGGCCTGCCAGGCGCGGGTGGGCCCACACGAAGGCCGGGGCTCCCGGCCCGCCGTTCAGGTACTTGTAGCCGCAGCCCACGGCGTAGTCGGCATCCGCGCCCAGCAGGTCCACCGGCACGGCGCCGGCGCTGTGGCACAGGTCCCACACGCACAGCGCGCCGTGGGCGTGCGCGCGGGCCGTGACGGCGGCCATGTCGTGCATGGCGCCGGTGCGGTAGTTCACGTGCGTCAGCAGCAAGATGGCCACGTCGCCCGCTTGCAGCTCGGCGTCGATCTCATCGGGCTCGACCAGGGCCAGCTGCAGGCCGTGCTGCTCGCACACCGACTGGGCGATATACAGGTCGGTGGGGAAGTTGCTGCGTTCGCTGACCACGCGTGTGCGCTGCGGCGCGTCGGCGCGCGCCACGCGGGCCGCGGCGGTCAGCACCTTGAACAGGTTGATGGAGGTGGTGTCGGTGAACACCACCTGGCCTTGGCCCGCGCCGATCCAGGGCGCGAACTGGTCGCCCAGCCGCGCGGGCAGGTCCACCCAGCCGGCCTTGTTCCAGGAGGTGATGAGGTCCTGGCCCCACTCCTGGGCGACCACCTGCGCCACGCGAGCGGGCGCGGCGCGGGGCAGGGCGCCCAGCGAATTGCCGTCCAGGTAGAGGGTGCCGTCTGGCAGCGTGAAGTGCTCGCGCAGGCTGCGCAGCGGGTCCTGCGCATCGCGTGCGCGGCAGTCTTGCAGGGTGGTCATGGGGTCTTCGCAGGGTGGCTTCGTACTATTGTTTTGATAGCTGCTGGCGCTTGTCCGGCAAGCGCTAGAGGCGTATTTTGTTCAAATTCTGGGCAACGGGCGCAGCACCGCGCGCACGGGCGAGGCGTCGGCCGTGGTCAGCTTCAGGGGCAGGGCGATGAGCTCGTAGTCGCCCTCGGGCACGTCGTCCAGCACCAGGTTCTCCAGCACGCGCAGGCCGCGGCGGCGGATGACCTGGTGGCTGTCAAGGCTCTTGCTGCTGGCCGGGTCGATGCTGGCGGTGTCGATGCCGATCAGCTGCACGCCGGCGTCGGCCAGGCGCTCCACCGTGTCGGGCGCGTAGGCGGCCAGGTGCTCGTCCCACCGGTCCACCGGCGCGCGCTGGTAGGTGCGCACCAGCACCCGCGGCGGCAGGCCCTGCGCGGCGTGGGCGATGTGGCGCCACTCGATGAGCGGCCCGCAGGCAATGGCATGGATGACGCGGCAGGGGCCGATGAACGCCTCCAGCGCCACGGCGCCGATGGCGGCGCCTTGCGCGTCGTAGTGCAGCGGCGCGTCGGCGTGCGCGCCCACGTGCGGCGACAGGGTGAGCGCGCCCACGTTCACCGGGCAGCCCGGGCCGATGGAGGCGCTCCAGCGCTGCTGGTAGGGCGTGTCGCCGGGAAAGACGGGGCTGCCCGCGTGCACGGGCGGGGAGATGTCCCAAAGAGTGGTAGAGGCAGCAGACGGCATGGCCGGCGACATTAGCGCCGTGGCGCCGGCATGGTGTCGGTTATCTGCAACGCTATTGAAATGAGAGCTGCCAGCGCATGACTGGCGGGCGTTGCAGGCCGAAAACGTTGAAACCCCGGGCGGCTTCAGGGCCAGCGCAGCTGCGCCAGCCCGTGGCGCAGGCGGGCGCGCTGGCAGGCGTCCGAGCCAGGCTCGAACTCGCGGCAGGGCGAGGGCCGCCACTCGTAGATGCCGCAGGCGGCCTGCGTGCCCACCTGGCCGGTCAGGGCGGCGCAGCGCGGGCGGGCGTGGTCGGTGCCGCGCATGCGGGCCGTGCGGGCCGTCACCTCCACCACCAGGCCCTGCGGCACGCTGCCGCCTTCGTCCTCGGTCTCGGTGGCGGAAAAGTCCACGCGGAAGCTGGCGCAACAGGCGCCGCAGGTCAGGCAGGGGTGGGACACGGTGGTGCGCAGGCAGGCGAGGGGGGCGCATTGTCGCGCCGCGCAGGCGTGCCGGCCGTCTGCGCTGGATCAAGGGAAACCCGTAGCGCCCGGGCGTAGAATGAGAATCACTTCTATCCGTTAGCCCTCAGAGTCACCATGCAGCACGGCCCTCACCGCCCCGCCTCCGTTCCCCGGCCCATCGCGCTGGACCAGCTCCCGCGCGGCGCAAGCGCCACGGTGCTGTCGCTGCACCCGGCACCGGGCGATGCGCAGCAGGCGCTGCCACTGCGGCTGATGGAGATCGGCTTTCTGCCCGGCGAGCGGGTGCGCGTGCTGGCGCGCGGCTTTCCCGCGGCCGACCCGCTGGCCGTGCGCGTCGGCCAGGCCACCTTTGCCCTGCGTCGCCACGAGGCCGCGCTGGTGCAGGTGCAGCCCGAAGCGCCCCAGGGCCGCGCCGCATGAGCCGCCCCGCCGCACCCCATCCGCCGCCCGCCGGCGCCGCCCGCCAGCGCGGCCGCGTGGCCGTGGGCACCACGCCGGCTGCGCTGCACATCGCCCTGCTGGGCAACCCCAACTGCGGCAAGACGGCGCTGTTCAACGTGCTGACCGGCGCGCGCCAGAAGGTGGCCAATTACGCCGGCGTGACGGTGGAGCGCAAGGAGGGCCACTTCACCACGCCTGCCGGCCGCCCCGTGCGCGTGCTGGACCTGCCCGGCGCCTACAGCCTGCACGCGCAAAGCCTGGACGAGGCCGTCACGCGCGACGTGGTCACCGGCCGGCGCGCGGGCGAGCGCCTGCCCGAGCTGCTGGTGTGCGTGACCGACGCCACCCACCTGCGCCTGAACCTGCGTCTGGTGCTGGAGGCGCGGCGCTTAAGCTTGCCCGCCGTGCTGGTGCTGAACATGAGCGACGTGGCCGAGCGGCGCGGCATCGCCATCGACCGCGAGGTGCTGGCGCGCGAGCTGGGGCTGCCGGTGCTGTCCACCGTGGGCGTGCGCGCCGGCGGCGCCGATGAGCTGCTGGCCTGGCTGGACACGCAGGCGCTGCCGCCGCCGGGTATTCCCACGCCCGCCGCACAGAGCGTTACCCGCCGCGCCGCAGCGGCCGAGCCGGATGGCGCAGGCCGCGCAGCAGGACTGGAGCGGGCCAGCGCAGGCCGCGCAGCAGGACTGGAGCCGGGCAGCGCTGGCCGCGCCGCAGGACTGGAACTGGACAGCGCTGGCCGCGCCGCAGGACTGGAAATGGACAGCGCTGGCCGCGCCGCCCAGGTGCAGGCGCTGCACGCCGAGGTGCGCCGCATCGTTGCCGCGGCCGTCACCGAGCCACCCGTGGCCCATGCGCGTGACGACCGCATCGACGCCGTGCTGCTGCATCCGCTGTGGGGCACGCTGATCCTGGCGGCCACGCTGTTTTTGATGTTCCAGGCGGTGTTCAGCTGGGCCGAGGTGCCCATGGGCTGGATCGAGGGCGCCACCGCGGCCGGCGCCGGCTGGCTGAACGTGCACATGGCCGAGGGGCCGCTGCGCAGCCTGCTGGCCGAAGGCCTCATCGCAGGCGTGGGCGGCGTGGTGGTCTTTTTGCCGCAGATCCTGGTGCTGTTTGCCTTCATCCTGGCGCTGGAGGAATCCGGCTACCTGCCGCGCGCGGCCTTCCTGCTGGACCGGCTGATGGGCACGGTGGGCCTGTCGGGGCGCTCGTTCATCCCGCTCCTGTCCAGCTTCGCCTGCGCCGTGCCGGGCATCATGGCCACGCGCTCCATCCCCGACTGGCGCGACCGGCTGGTGACCATCCTGATCGCGCCCCTCATGACCTGCTCGGCGCGGCTGCCGGTCTATGCGCTGCTGATCGCCGCGTTCATCCCCGAACGCACGGTGGCGGGCCTGTTCAACCTGCAGGGGCTGGTGCTGTTTGCGCTGTACCTGGGCGGCATCGTGGGCGCCATGGCGGTGGCCGGCGTGGCGCAGCTGGCGCGGCGCGGCCCGCGCGTGGCGCCGCTGCTGATGGAGCTGCCCTCCTACCGCTGGCCCAGCCCGCGCAACCTGGCCCTGGGGCTGTGGGAGCGCGCCGGCATCTTCATGCGCCGCGTGGGCGGCATCATCCTGGCCGTCACGGTGCTGCTGTGGTTCCTGTCGTCCTACCCTGCGCCGCCGGCGGGCGCCACCGGGCCGGCCATCGAATACAGCTTTGCCGGGCGCCTGGGCTCGGCGCTGGCGGTGGTGTTCGCGCCGATCGGCTTCAACTGGCAGATCAGCGTGGCGCTGGTGCCCGGCATGGCCGCGCGCGAGGTGGCGGTGAGCGCCCTGGGCACCGTCTATGCGATTGCCGCGTCGGCCGATGACACGGCCGACCAGCTGGCGCCGCTGCTGGCCGCGCAGTGGCCGCTGGCCACGGCGCTGTCGCTGCTGGTGTGGTTCATCTTCGCGCCGCAGTGCGTCTCGACGATTGCCGCCGTGCGGCGCGAGACGGGCGGCTGGCGCTGGCCGGCCGTCATGACGTTGTATCTCTTTGCGCTGGCGTACGGGGCAAGCTTCGTCACCTACCGCCTGGCACTGGCGTTTCTCGGAGGGTGAAAGCCATGTGGCTGCAACAGCTGATCGTGGGGCTGATCGTCATCGCCGCGCTGGCCTACATGGCCTGGCGCTGGCTGCCCGCCGCGCTGCGCCAGCGCCTGGCGCGCGTGCATCCGCGCTTAGGAGCAGGGCCGGGCGGCTGCGGCAGCGGCGGCGGGTGCAGCAGCTGCGGCGGCTGCGGCAAGGCGCGCCGCGAATAGGTGGCGTTGCTATGGAAAGAGGAGCTGCCAGCGCTTGATGGAAGGGCGCTGGAGGCCTTTTTGACGTAAAAATTCTCTACGCCGCCAGCGGCAGCGCGTCCGGCACCGGCACCGGCCACTGCACGGGCGGCAGGTCGTGCGCCGCACGCGCCTGGTCGCAGCGCTCGCTGGCCATCTCGAACTGTCGGCAGGCGCCGGGCCGGGCTTCGTAGATGCTGCAAATCGACTCCTGGCCGCACAGCCCGGTGAGCGCCGCGCAGCGCACGGGACGCGCGGCCGTGCCGTTCATGCGCCAGCGGTTTCCGCTGACCTCGTGGGCCAGCGCGTCCGGTACGCTGCCCCCCATGCTGGCCAGCTCATAGACGGAAAACTCCACGCGATAGTGGTGGCAGCAGGCGCCACAGGTCAGGCACGGATGCACGGTCTCGGACATGGCGAGAGACTCCAGGAAAACACGGAAGCGAAAAAGGGGAGGGCGGCGCGCAGCAAGGCGCGCCGCGGGCCCGGGCAGCGTTTCAGGCGTGTCGGAGCGTGCGGTGCGGCGGATGCACCAGATCGTGCTGGTAGGCGTTCAGGCAGGGCGCGGGGCTGGCTGGCGGCAACACGGCGGACAAGGAGTGAAAGAGATGACGCAGAAATTCAAGGTGGGCGACCACGTGCGCTGGAACTCCGAGGCGGGCCACGTCTCGGGCACCATCACGAAAGTCCACATCCGCGATTTTGACTGGCAAGGCCATACCCACCGCGCCAGCGAGGACGAGCCGCAGTACGAGATCAAGAGCGACAAGACCGACCACGTCGCCGCGCACAAGGGCAGCGCGCTGCACAAGGCGTCATGAGCGCGCCGCCTTTGCCGTTCTTCACCATCGGCCACTCCAACCGCAGCCTGGAGGAATTTTTGCAGCTGCTGGCCCAGGCCGAGGTGCAGCGGGTGGTGGACATTCGCAAGATCCCGCGCTCGCGCACCAATCCGCAGTTCAACGAAGACGCCATGCCCGCGGCGCTGGCCCCGCATGACATCGGCTATGAGCACCTGGCGCGCCTGGGCGGCCTGCGCGGCAAGGTGGACGGCGTGGCGCGCGAGGTCAACGGCTTCTGGGACAACGCCAGCTTTCACCGCTACGCCGACTACGCCCTCACACCCCCGTTCAGCGAGGGCCTGGCCGAGCTGACCGCGCTGGGCAGGCGGGAGCGGGTGGCCTTCATGTGCTCAGAAGCCGTGTGGTGGCGCTGCCACCGCCGCATCGTGGCCGACTGGCTGGTGGCGCGCGGCGAGGCGGTGTTCCACATCATGGCCGCCGGGCGCATCGAGCCCGTGAAAATGACACCGGGGGCGGTGGTGGATGAGGGCGGGGTGGTGCGCTACCCCGCGCTGCCCGAGGACCCGCCAGACAGCTGCTGCTAGCAGGGCCCGCCGCTCCCTCTCCCGCTGGCGGGAGAGGGTTGGGGTGAGGGTGACGGCCGGTGCGGGCGCTGCGCTCGAATTTGCCGCCACCACAGCCCTCTCCCCCGCAGGGGAGAAGGGGCAAGAACCTCAAGTCACCCGGCCGAGCAAAAGGTACTCCATGAGTGCCTTTTGCACATGCATCCGATTCTGGCTGCGCCCAAACCGTCTGCACGCTACGCGCCGACCGGCTGGCTTTTCAAGCCACCCGGCCCAGCAAAAGGTACTCCATGAGTGCCTTTTGCACATGCATCCGGTTTTCTGCCTCGTCCCAGACGACCGATTGCGGGCCGTCGATCACTTCGGCCGTCACTTCCTCGCCGCGGTGGGCGGGCAGGCAGTGCATGAACAGGGCGTCCGGCTGGGCCAGGGCCATCATGTCTTCGTCCACGCACCAGTCGGCAAAGGCGCGGCGGCGCTCTTCGTTTTCGGCCTCGAAGCCCATGCTGGTCCACACGTCGGTGGTGACCAGGTCGGCGCCGCGGCAGGCATCCATCGGGTCGCTGAAAAATTGATAGCTGCCAGCGCTTGTCCCACGCGGCCCAACGGCCAATTTCTCATCGATTTCATAGCCGCGCGGCGTACTCACGTGCACGCGAAAGTCCAGCAGCTCGGCCGCCTGCAGCCAGGTGTTGGCCATGTTGTTGCCGTCGCCCACCCAGGCCACCGTCTTGCCGGCAATGGAGCCGCGCTGCTCGATGAAGGTGAAGATGTCGGCCAGGATCTGGCAGGGGTGGAACTCGTTGGTCAGGCCGTTGATGACCGGCACGCGCGAGTTGGCGGCGAAGGCCTCGATCTTCGTCTGCTCGAAGGTGCGGATCATCACCAGGTCCACCATGCGGCTGATGACCTTGGCCGAGTCCTCGATGGGCTCGGCGCGGCCCAGCTGGCTGCCCTCGGTGGTCAGGTGCACCACGGAGCCGCCCAGCTGGTACATGCCGGCCTCGAAGCTCACGCGGGTGCGGGTGCTGGCTTTTTCGAAGATCATGGCCAGCGTGCGGTCGCTCAAAGGGTGGTATTTCTCGTAGCCCTTGAACTTGGCCTTGATGGCGGCGGCGCGCTCGAACAGGTAGTGGTATTCGCCCGCGCTGAAGTCGCTGAACTGCAGGTAGTGCTTCATGGTGTTCGCGCTCATGCTGCCGCCCCCGCTGCCTCTTCGGCCAGGAAGTCGCGCACCAGCGGCGCCAGCAGCGCCACGATCTCGTCGGCCTCCGCGCGCGTGAGGATGAGCGACGGCACCAGGCGGATCACGCGGTCGGCCGTCACCGAGATCAGCAGGCCCGCATCCGCCGCGCGCTGCACCAGCACGCCGCAGGGCCGGGCCAGCTCCACGCCCAGCATCAGGCCCTGGCCGCGTACTTCCAGCACGCCATCCAGGCCCGTGAAGGCCCGGGCCAGCGCGGCCTTCAGGTGCTCGCCAACCTCCGCGGCGTTGGCCAGCAGGTTGTCTTCTTCCATGATGCGGATGGTCTCGACGCCAGCGCGCATGGCCAGCGGGTTGCCGCCAAACGTCGTGCCGTGGTTGCCCGGCCCGAAGATGCTGGCGGCCTTGGGGCCGGCGACCACGGCGCCGATCGGCACGCCCGAGCCCAGGCCCTTGGCCAGCGGCATCACGTCCGGCAGGATGCCGGCCCACTGGTGCGCGAACCATTGGCCGGTGCGGCCCATGCCGCACTGCACCTCGTCGATCATCATCAGCCAGCCGCGCTCGTCGCACAAGGCGCGCAGTTCGCGCAGGTAGTCCGCGCGCATGGGGTTCACGCCGCCTTCGCCCTGGATGGTTTCGAAGAACACGGCGACCACGTCGGAGTTGCCCTCGGTGGCGGCGCGGATGGCCGCGATGTCGTTCATGGGCACGCGGATGAAACCCTCCACCAGCGGGCCGAAGCCGGCCTGCACCTTGGGGTTGCCCGTGGCCGACAGCGTGGCGATCGAGCGGCCGTGGAAGGCCTTGTCATACACCACGATCTGCGGGCGCTCGATGCCGCGGTCGTGGCCGTACTTGCGCGCCAGCTTCAGCGCCGCCTCGTTGGCCTCCAGGCCCGAGTTGCAGAAGAACACGTTGGTCAGGCCCGAGCGCTCGACCAGCAGGCGCGCGAGCTCTTCCTGCAGCGGCACGTGGTAGTAGTTGGAGGTGTGGATGATCTTGGCGATCTGCTCCTGCAGCGCGGGCACCAGCTTGGGGTGGTTGTGCCCCAGCGTGTTCACGGCGATGCCGCCCAGGGCGTCCAGGTACTGCTTGCCGCGCGCGTCCCACACGCGCACGCCCTGGCCTCGCTCCAGCGCGATCGGCAGGCGGGCGTAGGTGTTCATCACGTGGGGCGAGGCGGCCTGGGCAAATGCGGTCATGCGGGAATCTCCTGGCTGAAGCGGGTATCAACTGCCGGCCCCTGCAGCGTGCGGTGCCGGCGAAAACGAAGGCTGATTCTAGGGGCCGCCCACCGGGTGCGGCGTTGACGATTGCGCATCACAGCCATGCGCGGCCGGGCGGGCGCCCGAGCCCCCAGGGGGCAGTCTTGTATAAGAGTTAGAATGGCGGGCTGCGGCGCACAACGCCTTGCACCCTGTCCCGACCCCCTACCGATGGTTGCTCCCCTTTCTTCTTCCCAGGAAGTCTTCATACAAGGCATCACCCAGCAGGGCAGGACCTTTCGACCCAGTGACTGGGCTGAACGCCTGGCCGGCGTCATGAGCCAGTTCCGTCCGGGGGGCGCGCGGCTCACTCCGGGCGCGCACCTGGGCTATTCGCCCTGGTGCATCCCGACCACGTTGGGCGGGGTCAAGTGCGTGGTGGTGAATGCAGCGCTGCAGCAGCACGAACCCATGGCCTGGGATTTCGTCATGAATTTCGCCCGCGACAACGAGTTGCAGGTTGTCGAGGCCTGCCTGCTGCCCGACGCCAAGGGCTAGGGCCTCCGTTCCTTCCCCTGCCTTTCCTGCGCTGCCTGTCTGGGGCACAGGCACAAAAAAACCGCCCGAAGGCGGTTTTCTCGTTTTTTGCTGGCAGCGCACCCGTTACAAACGGCGGGCGGCGGGCCGCCCGGGCTGTTTGCCTGAAAGCGTCAGGCGGCGGCGGTGGCCAGGGCCTTGACCTTGGCGGACAGGCGGCTCTTGTCGCGAGCGGCCTTGTTCTTGTGGAAGATGCCCTTGTCGGCAATGGTGTCGAGCACGGACTGGGCCTTGGCGAACAACTCGGTCGCCTTGGTCTTGTCGCCGGCCAGCACGGCCTTCTCGACGTTCTTCACCGCGGTGCGGTACTTGGAGCGCAGCGAGGTGTTGGCTGCGTTCAGCTTGACGCCCTGGCGGGCGCGCTTGCGGCCGGAGGCCAGGCGGGGGTTCTTCTTCTTGGGCTTGGCAGATGCCATGATATGTATTCCTTAAGTGTCTGTGGATGTTGCCAGCAAAGCCCGCCATTATAGCGCAGCAGCCTTTTTTGCAGGCGCGCGGCGGCCGCCGCATACACTTCGCCAGGTGTCCCTGTTCAAAGCTGCTTCCACCGTTTCGCTGCTGACCCTGGCTTCGCGCGTGACGGGCCTGGTGCGCGACCTGCTCATGGCGTCCATCTTTGGCGCCACCGCACTGACCGACGCCTTCAACGTCGCCTTCCGCATCCCCAACCTGTTTCGCCGCCTCTTCGCCGAGGGCGCCTTCAGCCAGGCCTTCGTGCCGGTGCTGGCCGGGCACCGGGCGCAGCACGGCGACCAGGCCACGCGCAGCCTGATCGACGCGGTGGCCACGGCGCTGTTCTGGGTGCTGGTGGCCACCTGCCTGCTGGGCATGTGGGGCGCGCCGGTGCTGGTGTGGCTGCTGGCCAGCGGGCTGCGCCAAAGCGGCGAGGGCTTTGACGCAGCGGTGTTCATGACGCGCTGGATGTTTCCCTACATCGGCTTCATGTCGCTGGTGGCACTGTCTGCCGGTGTGCTCAACACCTGGAGGCGCTTCGCCGTGCCCGCCGCCACGCCCGTGCTGCTCAATGTCTCGATGATCGCCGCCGCCTGGGCGGGCGCGCCGCAGCTGGCCGCGCGCGGCATCGAGCCCATCTACGCCATGGTGGGCGGGGTGATGGCCGGCGGCGCGCTGCAGCTGGCCGTGCAGGTGCCGGCGCTGGCCCGCCTGGGGCTGCTGCCGCGCATCGGCGTGACCTGGGGGCGCGTGCGCGCCGCCTGGGCCGACCCGGGCGTGCGCCGCATCCTGGCGCTGATGGCGCCGGCGGTGCTGGGCGTGGGCGTGGCGCAGCTGTCGCTGATGATCAACACGCAGATCGCCTCGTACCTGACGCCGGGCAGCGTCACCTGGCTGTTCTATGCCGACCGGCTGATGGAGTTCCCCACCTCGCTGCTGGGCGTGGCGCTGGGCGTGGTGCTGACCCCCCAGCTGGCCGCCGCGCGCGCCGCGGGCGACAGCGAGCGCTACAGCCTGATGCTGGACTGGGGGCTGCGCATCGTGGTGCTGCTGGCCGTGCCCTGCGCCGTGGGGCTGCTGCTGTTCGGGCTGCCGCTGGTGGCCACGCTGTTTCACCACGGCGCTCTGGGCGCCAACGACGTGCGCCAGATCACCGTGGCGCTGGCCGGCTACGGGGCGGGGCTGCTGGGCCTGGTGGCCATCAAGGTGCTGGCACCGGGCTACTACGCCAGCCAGGACATCCGCACGCCGGTGCGCATTGCCATCGTGGTGCTGATCGCCACGCAGGTCATGAACGTGCTGTTCGTGCCGTGGCTGGCACACGCCGGCCTGGCGCTGTCCATCGGGCTGGGGGCACTGATCAATGCGGGCTGGCTGCTGGCCGGGCTGCTGCACCGCGGCAGCTTCGTGCCGCGCGCGGGCTGGGCGCGGCTGGGCCTGCAGGTGGCAGTCGCCAGCGCACTGCTGGCCGCTTTTTTGTGGTGGGCTGCCGGCCACTTCGACTGGCTGGCGCTGCAGGCGCAGGGCCTGCAGCGCGCCGGGCTGCTGGCGCTGCTGCTGGTGGCCTCGGCGCTGATCTATTTCGGCGCGCTCGCCGCCTCGGGCGTGAAGCTGCGCCAGCTGCTGCGCCGATGACGGACAAACGCCATGCCGCTTGACTATTCCGCCCCCACGCCGCTGCAGTACTTTGCGGCCCTGGTCTCGCTGGAGGACGGCCAGCCCCCGGCCCTGCTCGAAGCGGCGGCCTGCCTGGCGCAGGACGAGCATCCGCAGCTGGATGTACAGCAGGTGCTGGCCGACGTGGATGCGCTGCAGGCCCGCCTGGCCCGGCGCCTGGCGGCCGATGCCGGCGAGCTGCAGCGCCTGCGCTTGCTCAACCATTTCTTTTATGGCGAGCTGGGCTTTGCCGGCAACCCCAACGACTACTACGCGCCCGACAACAGCTATCTGCATGCCGTGCTGCGCACGCGCCGCGGCATTCCCGTCTCGCTGGCCGTGCTGTGGCTGGAGCTGGCCCAGGGCGTGGGCCTGAAGGCCGCCGGGGTGTCCTTCCCCGGGCATTTCCTGGTCAAGGTGCGGGTGCCGGGCGGCCAGGTGGTGCTGGACCCGCTCACCGGCGAGTCGCTGTCGCAGGAGGCGCTGGTCGAGCGCCTGCTGCCCCTGCGCGAGCAGCAGGGCCTGCAGGGCGAGGAGCCGCCGCTGGCGCTGTACTTGCAGCCGGCCTCGGCACGGGACATTTTGGTGCGCATGCTGCGCAACCTGCGCGAGATCCACCGCGCCGGCGGCGACGGCGCGCGGCTGCTGGCCGTGCAGGAGCGCCTGGTGCTGCTGCTGCCTGAAGCCTGGAGCGAGCGGCGCGACCGCGGCCTGGCGCACGCCGAGCTGGGCCATTCGGAGCAGGCCATGCAGGACCTGCAGGCCTATCTGGACAACGCCCGCGGCGCGGCAGACACCGGCGCCGTGGCCGAGCTGGTACGCGCGCTGCGCGGGCGTTAAGCTGAAACAGGGAAGAGGGCGCCCGCTCAGGTCGCCTTGACGGCCAGCACCGGGCAGTCCACGGTCAGCAGGATCTCCTGCGCCATGCTGCCCATCAGCAGCTTGCCCACGGGCGAGCGCTTGCGCAGGCCGATCACCAGCACCGACACCTGCAGCTGGGCCACCATCTCGTCGATTTCGTCAATCGCGCTCTTGCCGCGCACGAACTGCTTGAACTCCGCCTCGATCGGCAGCTTGGCCAGGCGCTCTTCCACGCGCTCGACCTCATAGCCGTTGACGATGCTGGGGTCCTCGCCGCGCCCGCCGGGGCCGGCGTTGACGACCACCAGGCGTTCGTTGCGCCGGGTGGCGATTTCAATGGCCTTGTCCAGCGCGGCTTGGCCTTCGGGGCGGGCAACGTAGGCGACAAGAATGGTCATGCAGAAGTCTCCGGTATCTGTGTACGAGTGAAGGAAAAAGCGGCGGGCGCCCTGCGCCCCGCAGGCAGGATAGCCCAACGGCAGGCCCTTGGCGAGCACGCGCGTGGCGCAGCCGTTACAGGCGGCGCGGTACAGTCGATTGATAGGGAAAACGCCTGTAGGCCGCGCGGGACAAGCGCGAGCAGCTATCCTTACAGGAGCAGCTTCAGACCAGCCGCGCGGCCTGCAGCTCCTTCTTGAGGTAGGCATAGAACAGTGGCGCCGCCACCAGCCCGGCCGGGCCGAACACCGCCTCGGCCACGAACATCACCGACAGCAGCTCCCATACGCCCATGTGCGTGCGCTGGCCCACCACCTTGGCGTTGATCACGTACTCGGCCTTGTGGATCAGGATCAGAAAGCCCAGGCAGGCCACGGCCGCCGCCGGCGACACCGACAGGCCCACCAGCGTGATCACTGCGTTGCACAGCAGGTTGCCCACGATGGGCACCAGCCCGGCCAGGAAAGTGAGCGTGATCAGCGCCGGCGTGTAGGGCAGCCGCAAATCCCACAGCGGCAGCACCGCCAGCAGGAAGATGGCCGTGAGCAGGGTGTTGAACGAGGCGATCCAGAACTGCGCGGCAACGATCTGGCGAAAGGCGTCGCCCATGCGCGCCACGCGCAGCGTCAGCTCCTGCGCCAGCGGGCCGTGGGCCCGGCCGCGCGCGCGCACGGCGGCCAGCGCGCCGATCAGCAGGCCCACGTAGGCATACAGCACGCCGGCAAGCCACACGCGCCCGGCCAGCGCCAGCGTGCCGGCCTTGGCGCCCAGATAGGCGGCAAGCGCGCGCTGGATCTCGGCGGCGCCCTCGGGCAGCTGCGCGGCGATGTCCGGCGGCAGCTTCAGGCGCAGCTCCAGCACCGTGCGGGCCAGAAAGTCCAGCAGCTCGCGGTATTGCGCCGGCGCGGCCAGAAAGTAGCTGCGCGAATGCGACAGCGCCAGCACCAGCAGCAGCAGCGGCGACAGCATGACCAGCGCGGCTGCCAGGCTGCCGGCGTAGCTGCCGCGGCGCATCCAGATCAGCCGCGCCGCCAGCCAGCGCGTGAGCAGGAAGCCCAGGCACACCGTCAGCAGCCCCGGCAGCATGCCGTGCAGCATCACCAGCAGCAGCGTGGCGGCCATCAGCAGGTAGCTAGCGATCTGCACGCCGCGTGAGGGCGGCTTGCGCGGGTGGCTGCCGGCGCTGGCAGAAGGCCGCTCGCGGTAGGCCGGCGGCGTGGGGGTGTCATCCAGCGCCACCAGCCCTCCTGGGGCCGGGTCGCTGGGCGGGCGTGGCCCGTCGGTCATATAGGCGGAAGACGCGCGGTTACGGGGTCAGGCCACGGCCACGGCCGGGCCGTCGCCGCGCTCGGCGATGCGCCCGATGACGTGCACCGTCTCGCCCTGGGCGGCCAGCGCGGCGCGCACGGCGTCGGCCGCCGAAGCGGCCACCACCAGCACCATGCCGATGCCGTTGTTGAAGGTGCGGTTCATCTCGATGTCGTCGATGCCGGCCGTCTGCTGCAGCCAGGCGAACAGCTGGCTTTGCGGCCAGCTGCCGGCCTGCAGGTGCGCGGCCAGTCCCTGGGGCAGCACCCGCGGGATGTTCTCCAGCAGGCCGCCGCCGGTGATGTGGGCCAGCGCCTTGATGCCTGCGCTGCCGTTCTCGCCGTGCGGATGGGCAGCCAGGGCGGCCAGCACGCTTTTGACGTACAGGCGCGTGGGCGCCATGACGGCTTCGCGAAAGGGCTTGCCGTCCAGCGTCTCGGGCAGGCTGCCTGCGGCGCGCTCGATGCACTTGCGCACCAGCGAAAAGCCGTTGGAATGCACGCCGCTGGACGCCAGGCCCAGCACCACGTCGCCGGCCTGCACGGCCGCGCCATTGAGAATCTTGGCCTTTTCGACCACGCCCACGGCAAAGCCGGCCAGGTCGTACTCGCCTTCGGGGTACATGCCCGGCATCTCGGCCGTCTCGCCGCCGATCAGCGCGCAGCCCGACAGCTCGCAGCCGCGGGCAATGCCGCCCACCACGGCGGCTGCCGTGTCCACATCCAGCCTGCCGCAGGCGAAATAGTCCAGAAAGAACAGCGGCTCGGCGCCCTGCACCAGCACGTCGTTCACGCTCATGGCCACCAGGTCGATGCCCACGGTGTCGTGCATGTTCCACTCGAAGGCCAGCTTGAGCTTGGTGCCCACGCCGTCGGTGCCGGAGACCAGCACCGGCTCGGCGTAGCGCTTGGGCACCTCAAACAGTGCGCCAAAGCCGCCGATGCCCGCCATCACGCCTTCGCGCAGCGTCTTCTTGGCCAGCGGCTTGATGCGCTCGACCAGCGCGTCGCCCGCGTCGATGTCAACGCCGGCGTCCTTGTAGGAGATGGGGGTGGAAGTGGTGGTGCTCATGGGGGCAAAAGAGGAAATCCTGCGGGGTGCAGCGGCGCGGCGCGGGCCGCAAACGGCAGATTTTAAGGGGGCTTAAAATCCCCCGGTTACACCTTGCCGCCGGCCACGCCCCGCGTGCCCCCGGGGGCACCGCCGTGCGGCACGGCCCACCGCCCCTGAGCGCGCCATGCACCACCACCTCACACGCACGCACTTGCCCTGCGCGTTTCAATGACGATGAAGCAGCTTGCGCTGGACATTGGCCTGGCCAGTGGCCCGACGCTGGAGAATTTCCATGCCGGCAGCAATGCCCAGGCGCTGCAGCACCTGCGCCTGGCCGTGGGCGAGGCCGGTGCGCCGCGCTCGCCCGTGCCCACCTACCTGTGGGGCGAGGCCGGCACCGGCAAGTCGCACCTGCTGCGCGCGGTGTACGAGGGGCTGCGTGCCCAGGGCGCGCGCGCCGGCTGGCTGGACCCGTCCATGCGCTGGCCCACCGCCTTTGACGACCGCTGGAGCGCCGTGCTGCTGCATGACGTGCACCGCTACAGCGAAGCGCAGCAGGCCGCGGCCTTCAATTGGTTCATCAACGCCATCGACCCGGCCGTGGGCTCGCCGCGCTGGGTGCTCGCCTGCGGCGAGATGCCCCCGGCCGACCTGCCGCTGCGCGACGACCTGCGCACGCGCCTGGCCTGGGGCCACGTGTTTCAGCTGCAGCCGCTGGCCGAGGACGGCCGCCGCGCCGTGCTGCGCCGCCAGGCGCACGAGCGCGGCCTGGTGCTGACGGACGATGTGGTGGATTACATGCTCAGCCACTTCTCGCGCGACCTGGGCAGCCTGTCGCAGCTGCTGGACCGGCTGGACGGCTACGCGCTGCGCACCCAGCGCGCCGTCACCATCCCGCTGCTCAAGACCATGCTGCAGGGCGAGTGAGCCCGCGGCCCGACCTTTGCGTTTTTGCCTTCTTCCATGCCACCTGACACCCCACCGCAGCGCCCGCGCCTGGCCCTGTTCGACCTGGACCACACGCTGCTGCCGCTCGACTCGGACTACGAGTGGGGCGAGTTCACCATCCGCCTAGGCTGGTGCGACCGCACCGAGTTCGGCCGGCGCAACCAGGCCTTCTACGACGACTACGTGGCCGGGCGGCTGGACGTGCACGACTACGTGCGCTTTGCCACCCAGGCCGTGTGCGAGCGCGGCGAGGCCGCCGCCCAGGCCGCGCACGCGCAGTTCATGCGCGAGGTGATCGCCCCGGCCATCCGCGCCGAGGCGCTGGCGCTGCTGCAAAGCCACCGCGATGCCGGCGACGAGGTGGTCATCATCACTGCCACCAACGAGTTCGTGACCCGCCCCATCGCCCAGGCGCTGGGCGTGCAGCACCTGCTGGCCGTCGAGCTGGAGCGCGGCGGCGCACACGGCTGGTACACCGGCGCCATCCGCGGCACGCCCTCCATGCGCGAAGGCAAGGTGCAGCGCATGCAGGAGTGGCTGGCCGCGCGCGGCCAGGGCTGGGCCGACGTGCAGAGCACCTTCTACAGCGACTCCATGAACGACGTGCCCCTGCTGGAGCGCGTGGACCACCCCGTCGCCACCAACCCCGACGCCCGCCTGCGCGCGCTGGCCGCCGAGCGCGGCTGGCGCATCCTGGACCTTTTCGCCCCCACTCCCACACCATGATCAAGACCTTCATCGACAAGCTGCTGGGCAAGAAGGACGGCGCCGCGGGCGCCCGCGCGCCGGCCGCCAAGAACCGCTTCGGCAAGCGCGAGGAAGTGCCCGCCAGCGTGCATGGCATCGACCCGCAGCTGGTGGACCGCCGTGCCTACGACGTGGTGCGCACGCTGCAGGAGGCGGGGCACGAGGCCTACATCGTCGGCGGCGCCGTGCGCGACCTGCTGCTGGGCCTGAAACCCAAGGACTTCGATGTGGCCACCAACGCCACGCCCGAGCAGGTCAAGGCGCTGTTCCGGCGCGCGTTCATCATCGGCAAGCGCTTTCGCATCGTGCACGTGGTGTATGGCCGCGGGCGCGAGAACGAGGTGATCGAGGTCTCCACCTTCCGCGCCTACCTGGACAACACCGCCGCCGAGCAGGTCAAGGGCAACGAGAAGACCAGCAAGGCCCAGCTGGCCGGCATGCAGCACGCCGTGGACGCCAGCGGCCGCGTGCTGCGCGACAACGTCTGGGGCCCGCAGGAGGAAGACGCCGCGCGGCGCGACTTCACCGTCAACGCCATGTACTACGACCCCGAGACGCAGGTCGTGGTGGACTACCACAAGGGCATCCAGGACGCGCAAAAGCGCGTGCTGCGCATGATCGGCGACCCGGCCGCGCGCTACCGCGAAGACCCGGTGCGCATCATCCGCGCCGTGCGCTTCGCGGCCAAGCTCAGCCACCTGGGCTTCGGCCTGGAGCCGCGCACGGCCAAGCCGCTGGTGGCCAGCGAGCACCTGCTGCAGGACGTGCCGCAAAGCCGCCTGTTCGACGAAATGCTCAAGTTGCTGCAGACCGGCCACGCGCTGGCCACCGTCGAGCAGCTGAAGAAGCTGGGTCTGGCGCGCGGCATCTACCCACTGCTGGACGTGGTGGTCGAGCGCGCCGAGGTGCCGCTGGTGCACGCTGCGCTGCAAGACACCGACCGCCGCGTGGCCGAAGGCAAGGCCGTGGCGCCCAGCTTTTTGCTGGCCTGCGTGCTGTGGCAGGACGTGCAAGCCGGCTGGAAGCAGCGCCTGGCGGCGGGCGAGCACGCCTTCCCCGCGCTGCAAGAAGCCATCGACGCCGTGTTCGAGCAGCGCATCGGCGACGTGTCCGGGCGCGGCAAGCTGGCCGCGGACATGCGCGAGATCTGGGTCATGCAGCCGCGCTTTGACCGGCGCACCGGCAACACGCCGTTCGGCATGGTGTCGCACATCCGCTTTCGCGCCGGCTTTGACTTCCTGCGCCTGCGCGCCGAGGTGGAGGAGGTGGGCGACGGGCTGGTGGAGTGGTGGCAGGAGTTCTCCCTCACCGACGACGCGCGCCGCCACGACATGCTGGCCCAGGTGCGCGAGGAAATGCGCCAGCAGCAGCGCAGCCAGCCAAAGAAGGCCGCGCCGCCCGCCCGCCGCGTGCCCGCTGCAGCCCAGGCGGACGGCGAGGGGGAGGGCGACGTGGACGTCGCCGCGCACGAGCAGCACGGCGCCGCCCCGGCCGAGGGCGACGGCCCGGCCAAGAAGCGCCGCCGCCGCCGGCGCAAGAGTGCCGGCAGCGGCGAAGGCGGCAGCGGCGAAGGCGGCAGCGGCGAAGGCGCCGCCGAGTGAGCTGCGCCGGCGTGCAGGCCTGGATCGGCCTGGGGGCCAATCTGGGCGATGCACGCGCCGCGCTGCGCCACGCCCTGCAGCGCATGGCCGGGCTGCCCGGCACGCGCGTGCTGCAGGTCTCGTCGCTGTACCGCAGCGCGCCCGTGGGTGCCGACGGGCCGGATTATCTGAACGCCGTGGCCAGCGTGCAGACCACGCTGCCAGCGCCGCAGCTGTTGCAGGCGCTGCAGCAGATCGAGCTGGAGGCCGGCCGCCAGCGCCCCTATCTGAACGCCCCGCGCACGCTGGACCTGGACGTGCTGCTGTACGGCGACGAGCGCCACGGCACGCCGCTGCTCACCGTGCCCCACCCGCGCATGGCCGAGCGCGCTTTCGTGCTGCTGCCGCTGGCCGAGCTGGCGCCGGAAAAAACAACGGCCGCCCAGTTGGCGGCCGTATCGCACCAGCGCATCGAACGCGTGGCACATGCGTCGGAGTGGCTGCAAGACAAGCCTTGAAGTACTCCTGAAATCATAGCTGTCAGCGCTTGCTCCGGCCCACTTTGCAGGTCAAACGATCCGCAAAGCCGCGCCAGCCAAGCGCCAGCAGCTATGGTTTTTATCAGTCCACCTTGGCGCCGGAGGCCTTCACGACCTGCTGGTACTTGGCGCGCTCGGCGGCCATGAAGGCGTCGAACTGCTCGGGCGTGCTGGACACGGGCTCGGCCAGCAGCGCCTCGAAGCGGGTTTTGGTCTCCGGTGCCTTCAGCGCGTCCACGAAGGCCTTGTTCAGCTTGGCCAGCACCGGCTTGGGGGTGCCCGCAGGGGCCACCAGGCCCCACCACGTGTCGATGGCAAAGCCGGCGTAGGTGTTGGACAGCGGCGGCACGCCGGGCAGCATCGGGCTTTCCTTCTCGGACGTCACGGCCAGCGCCTTGAGCTTGCCCGAGCGGATGTTGGGCGCCGCAGCCGCCAGGTTGTCGATGTTGAAGTCCACCTCGCCGGCCAGCAGCGCCAGCTGCGCCGGGCTGGCGCCGCGGTAGGGGATGTGCAGGGCGTAGATGCCGGCCTTTTGCTTGAACATCTCGCCGGCCAGGTGGCCCGCGCTGCCGTTGCCGCCGCTGCCGTAGTTCAACTTGGCGGGGTTGGCCTTGGCATAGGCCACCAGGTCAGCCACGGTGTTGATCTTCAGCTGCTGGGCGCGGGCGGCGTTCACCACCAGCACGTTGGGCACGCGCACCATCTGCGTGATGCCGGCGAAGTCCTTGGCCGCGTCGTAGGGCATGCGGCTGTACAGCCAGGGGTTCACGGCATGCGTGGCCGTGGCGGCCAGGCCGATGGTCAGCCCGTCCGGTGCGGCCTTGGCCACCACGTCGGCACCGATATTGCCGCCGGCGCCGGCCTTGTTGTCGATCACGACCACGCCCAGCGTGTCGCGCACGCGCTCGGCCAGGGCGCGGGCCGTCACGTCCAGCGGGCCGCCGGGCGCGTAGGGCACCACCAGCCGGATGGGGCTGGAGGACTGGGCATGCAGGGCGGGCGAGGCAGCGGCCGCGGCGGCTGCGATCGAGAGAAGAAAGAGGTTTCTGCGGTTCATAGGGCGCGTATTGTGCAAAAAGTTGCAACGGCATGCTGACGCAGGGGTGCCAGGTTCGCAGCAGCGTCCTACATCGCCGGGCCGGGAGCGCCGCACGATGGGCGGCTCGACGGTTTCCCTTCACACGTCTTCCTCCACCCCAAGGACACCCCATGGCCCACGACGCTCCCGCCGCCCTCGCCGAGTCGCGCTACGCCGACTGCATTGACGCCTGCAACGCCTGCGCAGCCGCCTGCGACTTCTGTAGCGCCGCCTGCCTGCGCGAACCCGATCCCGCGCACATGGCACGCTGCATCCAGCTGGACATGGACTGCGCCGCCGCCTGCCGCCTGGCGGCCGCCGCCATGGCGCGCGAGAGCAGCCACGTGGGCTACATCTGCGAGCTGTGCGCACGCATCTGCGAGGCCTGCGCGCAGGAGTGCAAGTCGCACCCGATGCAGCACTGCCAGGACTGCGCCCAGGCCTGCGAGCGCTGCGCGCGCCTGTGCCGCGAGATGGCGGCGGCCTGATGCGGTTGCCGCACCCGCGCCTCAGGCGCCGTGCTTGTCCGCCTCGGACGTGAACGCGTCGGCGTAGAACTCCTCGGGCGGCAGGCCGCGCTGGGCGCTGTAGCTGCTGCGCGCCGCGTCCACCACCACCGGCGCGCCGCAGGCATAGACCTGGTGGCCCGACAGGTCGGCAAAGTCGTCCAGCACCGCCTGGTGCACGAAGCCGGTGCGGCCCGTCCAACCGTCCTCGGGCAGCGCGTCCGAGACCACGGGCACGTAGCTGAGCTGCGGCAGCTCGGCCAGGCGTTCGCGCACCCAGGCGTCCATGTACAAGTCGCGCGGGCGGCGCCCGCCCCAGTACAGAACGGCCGGGCGCGTCAGGCCCTTGTGCTGCAGGTGCTCGATGAGCGCCTTGATGGGCGCAAAGCCCGTGCCCGAGGCGACGAAGACCATGGGCTTGTCCGAGTCCTCGCGCAGGAAGAAGCTGCCAAACGGCCCTTCCACGCGCAGGATCTCCTTTTCCTTCATGGCGCCGAAGACATGGTCGGTGAAGCGCCCGCCGGCCATGTGGCGGATGTGCAGCTCCACCGCCGGCGCGCCGGCCTGCTGCGTGTGCGGCGCGCAGGCCATGGAGTACGCGCGGCGCGCGCCGTCCTTGAGGATGAACTCGATGTACTGCCCTGCGTGGTAGCGGAAGGTGTCGGCCGCCGGCAGTTGCAGGCGCAGCTGCATCACGTCGTGCGCCAGTGGGTGGAGCGCCGCCACGCGCACCGGCAACTTGCGGATGGGGTAGCTGCTCTCGTCGGTCACCTGGCGTGACTCGATCACCACGTCCGTCTGCGCCTGGGCGCAGCAGGTGAGGATGAAGCCGGCGGCCTCTTCCGCATCGCTCAGGGCCTTTTGCTGGTGCGCACCGTGCGTCACGGAGCCGCTGAGCTTCTTGCACTTGCACGAGCCGCAGGCGCCGTCCTTGCAGCCATAGGGCAGGCCCACGCCGCTGGAGATGGCCGCCGACAAGATGCTCTGGCCCGCGGGCGCGGCAAAACTGCGGCCGCTGGGCTGCACGGTGATCTGGAAGGCGGATTCGTCGGCGGTCGTCGTCATGGCTGGTCGCTATCCTTGGTCTTGTTCACTCGAAAGCCTTCAATTTTGCCCTCCAACCTCAATCCCCTGGGCGCGCTGCCGGCGCGCTTTCGCCGTCAGCGCGTGCTGATCGTGGGCTGCGGCGACGTGGGCCTGCGCGTGGCGCGGGCCCTGGACGCAGCAGCCGGGCGGCGCCGGGTGCTGGCGCTGACTTCCAGCCCCGAGCGCACCGGCGCGCTGCGCGCTGCCGGCATCACGCCCCTGCTGGGCGACCTGGACCGGCCTGCCACGCTGGCACGGCTGGCCGGCCTGGCCACGCGCGTGGTGCACCTGGCGCCCCCGCCGGGCAGCGCCACGCCGGCCTGGCTGGACCCGCGCAGCACCGCCCTGGCGCGGGCGCTGCGCCGGCGCACGCTGCCGCAGGCGCTGGTGTATGCCTCCACCAGCGGGGTGTATGGCGACTGCGCCGGGCAGTGGGTGGCCGAAACCCGCCCGCTGCGCCCGGCCACGGCGCGCGCCCGGCGCCGCGTGAACGCCGAGCGGGCCATGCGCCACCTGGGCCGCGCGGGCGTGCGCGTGTCCATCCTGCGCGTGCCCGGCATCTACGCCAACGACCGCGAGGGCGGCACGCCGCGCGAGCGGTTGCTGCGCGGCGCGCCCGTGCTGTGCGCACGCGACGACGTGTACACCAACCACATCCACGCCGACGACCTGGCGCGCGCCTGCGTGGCGGCGCTGTGGCGCGGGGCGGCGCAGCGTGCCTACCACGCCAGCGACGCCAGCGAGCTGAAGATGGGCGACTACTTCGACCTGGCGGCCGACCTGTATGGCCTGCCGCGCCCGCCGCGCGTGACGCGCGAGCAGGCCGGGCAGCTGCTGGGGCCGCTGCAGCTGAGCTTCATGTCGGAGTCGCGCCGGCTGCGGGGCGATCGGCTGGCGCGTGAGCTGCGCCTGCGCCTGCGCTACCCCACGGTGCGCGACGGGCTGGCGCCCTAGCGCTCAGCGCGGGTAGATGTTGCCCTGCCGGTCGTAGCAGCGAAACACGTTGCACTGCGTGATCTCGCGCGGCGGCGCAACGGGCGGGTGGACAGGCGGCGGGCGGTGCGGCCTGGCGGGCACGATCACCACGGGCGAGGGGTAGTAGGCGGGCGCGGCGGCCTGGGCGCGGCTGCGCTCGCTGTCGGCGCGGGCAAACTCGGCGGGCGTCAGGCAGGCCAGGTCGGCCTGGCGGCGCGCGGCATCCAGGCGTTGCTGCTCGTCGTACATGCCGCGGCCGCTGGCGGCCAGCTCCTGCTGCAGGTGCTGGCGCGCCTGCAGGCAGGCGGCGCTGCTGGCCGGGTCGGGGGCAGCAGCGGTGCGCGGGGCAGGAGCAGCCGGGGGCGGGCGCAGCAGGGCTTCGTGCTGCTGGCGCTCGTGCTTGCGCGCCAGGGCCTCGGCGGCCTGCTCGCGTTCTTGCTCCCGCTCCTCGGCTGTCTTTCTGCCCTCGACCTCGCGCGCCGCCTCGCCGCGGCGGCATTCGCCGTCGGTGTAGGTGGTCTTGCCGGTGGCCGGGTCGGTGCAGCGCACGACCTGGGCGGCGGCGGGGCCGGCCAGGCAGGCGGCCATGGCCAGCAAAAGGGCGCAGGACTTGATGGTCATGGCGGGGCGGCGAGTGTCAGGGCGTTAGCGCGGCCACTGCTGGCGGCGCACGGCGTCGTCGCGCAGCGCGTCTTCCAGGCTGCGGCCGGAGCGGTGGTCGCGCGGCGGGCGGTGGGCCTGCTCGCGATCGGCCTCGCGCCGGCGTTCGGCTTCGCGCCGCTGGGCCTCGCGCTGGCGCTCGATGTCGCGCTGCTGGGCATCGCGGCGGCGGTCCATGTCGCGCCGCTCGGCCTCGCGCTGGCGCTCCCAGTCGCGGCGCTCGCGCTCGTTGCGCTGCAGTTCGCGCTGGCGATCACGCTCGCGCGACTCGCGCCACTGGTGCTCGCGCCAGGCCTCGGCGCGCCAGCCGGGCGGCGGGGCGGTGTAGATCACGCCGGGCTGCTCGTACACCGTCACGGCGGAGGTGGTGGGGTAGTAGGCGGGGCCGCCGTAGCCGCCGCTGTAGCCGGCGTCGTAGTAGGGATCGCCAGGAATCGCCACGCAGCCGGTGGCCAGCACGGCGGCGCCCAGCGCCAGGCCCAGGCGGGCGATGTTTTTCTGTAGGAATTGCTGCATGGGGGTACTCCTGGGGCCAACGAGGCCCTCTCTGGCAGACGCGCCGCCGGCCATTTTGGTTGACCGCCGGCAGCCGGCTTCGTCAGTCTTTGCCGTGACTTCACGATTGTCGGCAAATGTGTCTGAGGCGGTGCTGCGCAGTGATTGCTATGGAAAAAAGAGCTGCCAGCGCTTGCTGCAAGCGGGTTCCAGCCAAAAAATGCATAAGAACCCGCCTGCAGCAAGCGCTGGCAGCTACTTGTTTGATAGCGCCCGTGGCGGGCGCGGCGCTCAGTTGGCGAACGCGGCGATGCCCGTCTGCGCCCGGCCCAGAATCAGCGCGTGCACGTCGTGCGTGCCCTCGTAGGTGTTGACCACCTCCAGGTTGACCAGGTGGCGCGCCACGCCGAACTCGTCGCTGATGCCGTTGCCGCCCATCATGTCGCGTGCCAGGCGGGCAATGTCCAGCGCCTTGCCGCAGTTGTTGCGCTTGATGAGCGAGGTGGCCTCGATCACGTTGTGGCCCTCGTCCTTGATGCGGCCCACGCGCAGCGCGGCCTGCAGTCCCAGGGCGATCTCGGTCTGCATGTCGGCCAGCTTCTTTTGCACCAGCTGGTTGGCGGCCAGCGGCCGGCCGAACTGCTGGCGGTCCAGCGTGTACTGGCGCGCGGTATGCCAGCAGAACTCGGCCGCGCCCATGGCGCCCCAGGCGATGCCGAAGCGAGCGCTGTTCAGGCAGGTGAAAGGGCCTTTCAAGCCCTGCACCTCGGGGAAGGCGTTGTCCTCGGGCACGAACACATCGTCCATGACGATCTCGCCGGTGATGGAGGCGCGCAGCCCCACCTTGCCGTGGATCGCCGGGGCCGACAGGCCCTGCATGCCCTTGTCCAGGATGAAGCCGCGGATGGGGCCGACGCTGCCGCCCTCGCTCACCTCCTTGGCCCAGACGACGAACACGTCGGCCACGGGGCTGTTGGTGATCCACATCTTGGCGCCCGAGAGCCGGTAGCCGCCATCGACCTTGCGCGCGCGGGTGGCCATGCTGCCGGGGTCGGATCCATGGTCGGGCTCGGTCAGGCCGAAGCAGCCGATGAACTCGCCGCTGGCCAGCTTGGGCAGGTACTTTTGCTTCTGCGCTTCGGTGCCGAACTCGTTGATCGGCACCATGACCAGCGAAGACTGCACGCTGGCCATGGAGCGGTAGCCCGAGTCCACGCGCTCGATCTCGCGCGCCACCAGCCCGTAGCTGACGTAGTTCAGCCCGGCGCCGCCGTACTCGGGGGAAATGGTCGGGCCCAACAGGCCCAGCTCGCCCATCTCGCGGAAGATGGTCAAGTCGGTCTTTTCATGGCGGAACATGTCCAGCACGCGCGGCGCCAGGCGGTCCTGGCAATAGGCGGCGGCGGCGTCGCGGATGGCGCGCTCGTCCTCGGTGAGTTGCTGGTCGAACTGCAGGGGGTCATCCCACTGGAAGCGCATGGTCATGGTCGAAGTCCTGGGTAGAAGGCAGACAGGAGAGGGAAGGGCGTACGCCACGGCGCACGCCTGTACCCGCCATCGTAGAGGCCGCGGCCAACGCCGGCAAACCATTTGCGCTCACCCATATATGAGCGGTTTGCATATCTGGGGGTGCGCCTTCCTACAATCGCAGCCTTGCTCACAGAGAGTGTTCAATGCCACCACCGCTGCCTTCCACCCAGGCGCTGGCCTGTTTCGAGGCCGCGGCGCGCCACCAGAGCTACACCCGCGCGGCGCAGGAGCTCGCGCTCACGCAGGGCGCCGTGTCGCGCCAGATCGGTGCGCTGGAGTCGCTGTTGGGCGTAGTGCTGTTTCACCGCACGCGCCATGGCGTGGCGCTGACCGAGTCGGGCCAGCAGTACGCACGCCAGGTCGCGCGCTGGCTCCTGGCCTTGCGCCAGGGCACGCTGGACGTGATGGCGCAGTCCGGCGCAGGGGCCAGCATCTGTCTCGCGGCGGTGCCGACGTTCGCCACACGCTGGCTTGTGCCCCGCCTGCCGCTGCTGGCCCGCGAGCACCCCGACATCACTGTGCACATCGACGTGCGCACGCGCCCCTTCCTGTTCGCCGAAACCGCCTACGACGCCGCGCTGCTGGCCGCAACGCCCGGGCAGATAGTGCAGTGGCCGGGGGTGCAGGCGCAGTGGCTGCTGCACGAGGACATCGTCCCCGTGTGCAGCCCGGCGTTGCTGGCACGCGCAGCGCGGCGCGGGCCCGGTCGCGCCTGGCAGCCCGTCTCTGCGCAGGCCGTGGCGCAGCTGCCGCTGCTGCAGCAGAGCACGCGCCCGCAAGGCTGGCAGGAGTGGTTCGAGGCGGCCGGCGTGCCGGCGGCGCATGCATTGCAGGGGCCGCGCTACGAGCTGTTTTCGATGCTCGCGGCAGCGGCCAGCCAGGGCCTGGGGGTGGCGCTCATCCCGCCGCTGCTCATCGAGGAGGAGCTTGCGCGGGGCGCGTTGGTGATCGCGTGCGCGCGGCCGCTGCGCCAGGCGCGCGGCTACTACCTGGTGTGGCCCGAGCCTGCACCGCACGGCGCGCTGGCGCGGTTCGCGCAGTGGCTGGCGCACACGGCAGCCGCTGGCACCCCGGCCCCGGCCTGAAGCGCGCCGGCGTGCGGGCGGCTCATCGAGCCGCTGCGCCAGCAACGCCCCGGCAGTCGCTGCGCCACTGCGCCACCAGCGCGGGCAGGCCGGAGAGCTCGCGCAATGCGGTGACCCCTTCCAGCGGCCGCCGGTAGAGGGCCAGGCACCCGCCGCCCACCCACAGTGCCACATCGCCGGGCAGGCGTTCGCGCAGTTCCCGCATGCCGGACAGCACCTGCGTGCCTGCCGCCGCGTTGGTGAAGCTGAGCGCCACCACATCCGCGCGGTGGGCACGGGCGGCCTGCACGATGTCGCCTGCAGGCGTCTGCGTGCCCAGCGATATGCAGCTGCATCCTTCCAGCGCCAGCACTGCCTCGACCATCAGCAGGCCCAGCCCATGCAGCTCTTGCGGCAGCGTTGTCAGCAGCACGCGGGGCCCAGCGGAACCGGCGGGCGGGGGAAGCGTGGCGATCGCCTGGCGCAACACGCCGGTGACGACCTCGGTGAACAGGTGTTCTTCGAAGATCTCGAAACGGCCCTGGGCCCAGGCGTCGCCCACGGCATGCGCCAGGGGCGCCACCAGAGCGCCGACAAAAGCCGCCAGGCCCATGCGCGCCTGTGCCTGGCCAAGAGCGTGGCGCAGCGCCTGCGGGTCGTGCGAGGCGATGGTGTCCAGCAAAGCGCCGATGGCCGGGCAGGGGGGCGTGGTCAGCTGAGATGTCCTGGACAAACTTAGTAACGGCCGGGCCGGCGTCGGGCGGGAAAGCAGGGCGTCCAAGGCGCTTTCTTCCAGCTGCACCACCTTGCCGGGGCGAAGGCCGGCGTCCAGCAGCCGGCGGATCAGCTTGAGCCGCCTGACCTGCTCAGTCGGGTAGCGCCGGTCACCGCTGCCGTCGCGCAGAGGTGCGGGAAAGCCGTAGCGCTTCTCCCACACACGCAACACGTCCTTGCCCAGCCCCGTTTCCCGCTCCACTTCGGCAATGGGCAGGGTGGCTGCGGCCGGGTTGCCCAGCAGTGCGCTCATGGATGCGTCCTTCGGCGGCGGCACGCGCCCGTGGAGGGAATGGCAAGGGGATGGATGGAAGCAATCATGGCAAGATGTTTTTAAAATTGTCTAGGACAAAATGGGATGTGTCCACTACATTACGTTACCGTTTGTGCCGCGTTCCTCGTTCCCTGTTGCACGGTGTCCATCGCGTATAGGAGCGCCGTCGCCGTGTCACCCTTCCCACCGAAGAAACCAACATGCATTTTTTCCTTCGCCTGCCCGTCGCCGCCCGTCTGTACACGGCGTTCGGCCTGATTCTGGCTCTGCTGTTCGTGGTCACCGGTGTCGCGGTGGTCAAAGTCGAACGGATCGACCGGGCGCTGCGCGCCAACAACGACATCCACGTGCAGGTGCAGCGGTATGCCATCAACTTCCGCGGCTCGGCGCATGACCGCTCGATCGCGGTGCGTGACGTGGTGCTGGCCGGCACCGCAGCCGAGCGCGAGCGCGAGATTGCCACGGTGGCCACGCTGGCAGCGTTCTATGCCAATTCCGCGGCGCCGCTGGAGAAACTCATCACCCGGCCCGGCGCGGACCCGGCCCTGGGGCAGATGTACGCGGCCATCCGCGCCATCGAGGCGCGGGCGGTCGCCAGCACCAATGCCGTGATCGCCCAGGTGCGCGCGGGCGATGCGGCCGCCACAGCGACGCTGTGGGGCCAGGCCAAGCCGCAGTACGAACAGTGGCTGGCGGCCATCAACAAGCTGATCGACTTCAAGGAAGCGCGCATCCAGCAGGTCAACCAGCAGGCCGCACAGGAAGCGGGCAGCTTTCTCAAGGTGATGTTCGGCGCCCTGGCGGTGGCGCTGGTGCTCAGCGCGCTGCTGGCCTGGCGCGTGTCGCGCGGCATCGTGCGCCAGCTGGGCGCCGAGCCGCTGGAGTTGGCAGCCGTGGCGCGCGAGGTGGCGGCAGGCAACCTGCACCCGCTGGCGCGTGCCGGGCGCGCTGCGCCCGACAGCGTGCTGGCCTCGCTGGGTGCCATGCAGGCCAGCCTGTCGCAGGTGGTGCGCCAGGTGCGCCAGGCCGCGGACGCCGTTGCATCGGATGCGCAGGACATTGCCTGCGGCAACAGCGGCCTGCTGGCGCGCACCGAGTCGCAGGCCGCCGACCTGCAGCAGGCCACCGCCTCGATGGAGGAGATGACCGCTTCGCTGCGGCACAACGCCGAATCGGCCCAGCAGGCGGCGCGGCGCGCGGCCTCGGCCAGTGGCGCGGCGCACAGCGGCGGCGCAGTGGTCGCGCAGGTGGCGCGCACCATGGACGAGATCACCGCCAGCAGCCAGCAGATCGCCGACATCACCGGTGTGATCGATGCCATCGCGTTCCAGACCAACATCCTGGCGCTGAACGCCGCCGTCGAGGCGGCGCGGGCAGGCGAGGCGGGGCGCGGTTTTGCCGTGGTGGCCAGCGAGGTGCGGGCACTGGCGCAGCGCAGCGCCGAGGCGGCTCGCCAGATCAAGGCACTGATCGGCTCGAGCGCCACGCGCATCGAGCAGGGCGCGGCGCTGGTGCAGCAGGCACGTAGCACCATGGACGACATCGTGGCGCAGGCCCAGGGCGTGGCCGACCTGATCGCGCAGATCAGCGCCGCCACGGCCGAGCAGACCGAGGGCATCGCCCAGGTGGGCCAGGCCGTGGCGCAGCTGGACCAGTCCACCCAGCAAAATGCTGCACTGGTGGAGCAAAGTGCGGCCGCGGCGCAGGCCTTGCAGCAGCAGGCGGGCGCGCTGGAGTCGCAGGTACGCCTGTTTCGCCTGGAGCAGGACGAGCCCGTGCCGGCGCGCGCATCGCTGGCGTCGTCCTCGCTGCTCGCGCCCGCCCTGCGGCCGCAGGGCGCGCTGCGAGGCGCCTTTTTGAATGCTCCTGAAAAAGTAGCTGCTTGCGCTTGATACACATGGGCTGGAGGCCTTTTTGACTCAAACAATAGACGCCCCGTGGCGCTGTATCTGCCGGTCCTCCAACACGGGCAGGCCTGCATGAGCCGCTCGGCCCTCGTGTGGCTGCGCCGCGACCTGCGCTGCCACGACCACGCTGCGCTGCACGAGGCGCTGCGACGCTTCGAGCGGGTGCACTGCGCGTTCGTGTTCGACACCGACATACTGGATGCGCTGCCCACACGTTGCGACCGCCGCGTAGAGTTCATCCATGCCAGCGTGCTGGAGCTGCACGGCGCCCTGCGCGATCTGGCCGCGTGCCACGGGGTCGCAGGGGGCGGACTGCTGGTGCGGCACGGTCCTGCCCTGGCCAGCGTCGTCGCGCTGGCGCGCAGTCTGGGCGTGCAGGAGGTGCTGGCCAGTCGCGACTACGAGCCCGCCGCCCGCGCACGCGACCGCCGCGTGGCCGACAGCCTGCAGGCACACGGCATCGCCTTCAGCCTGCACAAGGACCAGGCGCTGCTGGAGTGCGACGAGGTGCTCACCCGGCAGGGCCAGCCCTACAGCGTGTTCACGCCCTACAAGCGCGCGTGGCTGCAGCGGCTAGGCGCCGCGCAACTGCAGGCCCTGCCGGTCGACAGCCTGGCGCACCGGCTGGCGCCGCTGCCGGCAGGCGAACCGGCGCTGCCTGCGCTCGCCGACCTGGGCTTTGCGCCCACCAACCTGGCCGCGCTGCCCCTGCCCACGGGCATGCATGGCGCGCGGCGCATGCTGGATGACTTTGCCGGGCGCCTGGGCGCGTACCACGAGGCACGCGACTACCCGGCGCGCCGGGGCGTGTCCTACCTCTCGGTGCACCTGCGCTTTGGCACGCTGTCGATCCGCGAGGCGGCGGCGCTGGCGCATGCGCGGGTGCAGCAGGGCGACGAGGGTGCGGCCACCTGGCTGTCCGAGCTGTGCTGGCGCGACTTCTATTTCATGATCCTGTGGCACCACCCGCGGGTGGTTGCGCAGTCTTTCCGGCCCGACTACGACGGTGTGCAGTGGGACGAAGCCCCCGATCTCTGGCAGGCTTGGTGCGAGGCGCGCACCGGCTATCCGCTGGTGGACGCCGCGCTGCGCCAGCTGCACCAAAGCGGCTATATGCACAACCGCCTGCGCATGGTGGTGGCCAGCTTCCTTACCAAGGATCTGGGGCTGGACTGGCGGCTGGGCGAGCGCCACTTCGCCCGGCACCTGAACGACTACGACCTGGCGGCCAACAACGGCGGCTGGCAGTGGGCGGCCTCCACCGGCTGCGATGCGCAGCCGTGGTTTCGCATCTTCAACCCTGTCACGCAGTCGCGCAAATTCGATCCCGAAGGGCGTTTCATCCGCCGCTACCTGCCCGAGCTGGCGCGCGTGCCGGATGCGCACATCCACTTTCCCGCTGCCATGCCGGCAGCGGCGCTGCAGGCCTGCGGCGTGCGTCTGGGGATGGACTACCCGCACCCCGTCATCGACCACGCCCGGGCCCGCGAGCGCACGCTCATGCGCTTTCATTTTCTGAAGGCCCGGCAGGACGGTTAAAGCCAGCCCAGCGCCGCCACGAACAGCGGCGTGAACACGGCAGTGGCCACCCCATTGAGCCCCATGCCAAGCGCCGCGAACGCACCGGCCGTGGGGTGGACCTGCAGCTCGCGCGCGGTGCCGATGGCGTGCGCCGTGACCCCCGAGGCAAAGCCGCGCACGGCCGGGTCGTGGGCACCCACCAGCCGTGCCAGCGGGCCGGCCAGCACGGCGCCGGCGATGCCGGTCAGCGCCACGCCCACGGCAGTGAGCGAAGGCAGGCCGCCCAGCCGCTCGGCCACGGGCAGGGCAATGGGCATGGTGGCCGATTTGGGGGCCAGTGACAGCAGCGTCTCGTGCGAGGCCCCCAGCACCCAGGCCAGCCCCAGCGCCGAGGCAATGGCAGCGGTGCAGCCGGCCAGCAGGCCGATGGCCAGGGGCCGCCACAGGGCGCGGATGCGCTGTCGCTGCGCGAACAGCGGCACGGCCAGCGCCACCGTGGCCGGGCCGATGCACAGGGTGAGCAGCTGGGTGCCGCCGCGGTAGGTCTCGTAGGACGTCCCCGTGGCCAGCAGCACGGCGACCACCATCGCCACACCGGTCAGCACGGGAATCAGCAACGGGTGCGAGCCGCTGCGCCGGTACAGCAGCATGGCCGCAGCGTAGGCGGCCAACGTCAGCACCAGCCACGGCACGGGCGAGTGGGCAAGGGTGCCTGCGGCCAGCATCAGCGGACCTCCGAAGGGGCTGGGACCGCAGCGGCTTGCGGCACCTCGGGCGCAGTGTGCAGCAGCCGGCGCATGGTCCACGCCGTCACGGCGAAGGTGACGCCCGCGCCCACGACCCCGGAGACGAGGAACGGCAGCCATTCGCGCTGTAGGTGGTCGAAGTGCAGCATCACGCCCGCTACCGAGGGAATGAACAGCAGCATCATGTTCTGCAGCAGGCCATTTGCCAGCCGCTCCAGCGCGGCGGGCGTGCGGCCCAGCACCAGCAGGCCGGCCAGCATCAGCAGCATGCCGGCCAGGGCGCCGGGAAAGGGCAGGCCCAGCCACTGCACCAGCAGGTCGCCAAGCAGTTGGAGGGCAAAAAGGGCAGTCAGGGCATACAGCATGGGACAGCGCGGCGCAAGGCAGAAGGAGGGCGAAAAAAGGTTCGCATCATGGCGCAGGACGCAACTGCGCGCTGGCCTGCCTGTAGGCGGTCGACCCCATCAAGCCAGGGAGTTGGCCCATTGCGTTCGATGGGGGAGGCTTCTACGCTGCACCTGGCAGCCGCGCTGGCAGCCCCCGCGCTCACGCGTTTGAATGCGCATGTCTACAAGGAGAAGCCCATGGTCACTACACCCCCTACCTACCACGCCCCCGTCTTTGAGCCCACCGTGGATGAGCTTGAAGCCCTCAAGCAGCTGGAGCTGCAGCCGTCGATATCGGTGCCACAGGCACTGCACCAGCACCTGTCGGGCCGGCTGCTGGACTGGGGCTATCTGGAGAAGACGGCAGCGGGCGGTTTCGCCATCACCGATGCCGGCCGCAAGCTGGTGCAGCGGCGGGAGGACTGAACCCGCCAATCCACAGCCTGTCACGATCTCGTCACGCGGCGCCGCCATCGTCCTACATGCAAGCCGTGCGGCACCTTTTAAGGTCGCTGCGATCGTGACCGGGGCGCCAACAGCCGGCCGGGGCTGACCATTGCGGCCAGCACAGGGCAGGCTGGTGTGGGGCGCCGGCGGAAGGGCCCTCTCTTTCCTCCGCCTTCTATCAACGTGCTTCGATTGCCGAAGCACCCGGGTGCAAAGCAGCACCGCACCACAGTCCGCCTCCGGCACCCCTCCCGTTCCTATTTCAGACAACCGCATGTGCCCAATGACACGCCCCACGCACCGCTACCCCGGCGATCAGCCCGTGGAGCCGGACGTGCCAGGTCAGCCGCCCGAGCCAGCGGATACGCCGCCCCACCTGCAGCCATGATGATCCAAAGCCGTCAGGCCGCCACCACGCGGTTCTTGCCGCTGCGTTTGGCCAAGTACATGCCTTGGTCCGCACGGCGTATGGCGTCGCTGATGTCGTCCTTGCCCGCCATCTGCGCCACACCCGCGCTGAAGGTGATGAGCAGGCGCTCGCCGTCCTTGAGGAAATAGCGCGTCGTCAGTTCGCGCTGGAGGCGGCGCATGACCTGCACGCCTTCGTCCACGACGGTATCGGGCAGGATGATGATGAATTCCTCGCCGCCGTAGCGGGCCAGCTGGTCCTGAGGACGCAGGCCCTGGCGCGTGACGTCGGCCAGATGCACCAGGGCTTCATCGCCAGCGGCGTGGCCCAGGCGGTCGTTGATCGACTTGAAGTCATCCACGTCCAGCAGGGCGATGCACAGCGGCGTGTCCTGCCGCTGGGCGCGCGCCACCTCGCGCTGCACTGCTTCGTCGAACCCCTTGCGATTCAGCGAGCCGGTCAGGGCGTCGTGCCGTGCCATGCTGCTGGCGCGGTCCAGCTCCTGGCGCAGCTGGTCGATCTCGGCGTGACGGGCCTCGGCGCGCTCGCGCAAGTCCTGCAATTCGCCTCGCGCCACGCGACTGCTAAGGGCCATGGCGCGCGTGGCGCGGATGACTTCTTCGAGCAGCGGCGTGATGTCCTGCAGCCTATCGGCCTGGCTGATGCGCTCGGCGCACTGCTCCATCTGGCTGTGGTAGCTGCTGCTGGATTCATCCATCTGTGCCAGGCGCTCGATGAAAGTGGCCAGCAGCTCGCGCATCTGCTCTTGGGCCTGCCGGGTGTGCAGCTTGGCTTCGGCCTGCTTGAAGATGACGTCCTTCAGGCGTTGCTCGACTTCGTCAAGCCGGCGCAGGTTCAGCGGTGGCGCAGTGGCGGCCAGCAGCGCTTGCACCTGGCCGTGCAGCCAATCGTCGTCCGTGCTGAGGGCGGCGATGTTCTCGAACAGCAGGTGCAGCAGGGTCAGCAGGCTGGTGCGCAGTGCGCCCTGTTCTTCGGCGGCAAACGACAGGCGGTGCCCGAAGTCGGCCAGCATGCGTTCCGTATCGGCAACGGTGGGCATGTCGCTGCGCAGCATGCCCACCAGCTGAGTGGCCATGTCGCCCAGGCGCATGTCTTCTTCACCCAGTGCGGGCAAGGTGTTGTCCACCAGGCGCGCCAGGGCCAGCGCCAGACGCTGCGGCACATGCGCCGCCTCCACTTCCAGGGGGGTGGGCGCCAGGGAGGCATCCGCCGGCGTCAGCCCCAGATTGGCGTAGCCCACCATCACGCTTTGCAGCGTGGACCAGCTTTGCTGCGCGATGGCCTGCTCCAGCTGGTTCAGCAGGCGCTTTTGCGCTGGAGTCTGTCCCGGCATGACCCGCAAAATGCCGCGCAATGCAGCTGCGGGAAAGGCCGGAGGAGAGGCGCTCCCCGCGATCTCCTCGTACAGCGCCTGGTAGTTGTCTGGTGTGGGGCTCAGCCGCCGGGCAGCCAGCTGCTTGAGCGTTTCACGCGCTATGTCCGAAGGAGATTTGAGGGCGGCCATCTGGCAGGGCTGCGGTAACTGCAATCCTCGAAGTGTGACAGAGTGCAGGGCCTGCCCGGCCGCCTCAGGTGACCAGCACCAGTTTGCCCATGACGGAGCGCGAAGCCATGTGGGCAAAGGCTGCCGGCAGCTGCGACAGCGGCATCGTCCGGTCGATGACTGGCTTGATCCGGCCCTGGCCGTACCACAGCGCAAGCTCTTCCATCATGGCGGCGTTGGCTTGGGGTTCGCGCTTGGCGAACTCGCCCCAGAACACGCCCACGATGGACGCACCCTTGAGCAGGGGCAGGTTGAAAGGCAGGGCGGGAATGGGACCGGCCGCAAAACCCACCACCAGGTAGCGTCCGCGCCAGGCGATGGAGCGGAAGGCGGCTTCGGACAGCTCGCCGCCCACGGGGTCGTAGATGACGTCCGGCCCGTTGCCACCCGACAGAGCCTTCAGCGCCTCGCGCAGGTCTTCCTGGCTGTAGTCGATGACGGCATCGGCGCCTATTTTCAGACACAGATCGCACTTGTCCGAGGAGGAAGCCGCAGCGATCACCCTGGCGCCCATGGCTTTGGCGATCTGGATGGCTGCCGTGCCAACGCCCCCGGCAGCGCCCAGCACCAGGACGGTCTCGCCAGCGCGCAGCTGGGCGCGATCCACCAGAGCGTGGTGGGAGGTGGCGTAGGTCATGATGAAGGCTGCGGCATCGACGTGCGAGAAGCCTTCGGGCAGCGGCATGCAGTGCGCCGCCGGTGCCACGACGTGCGTGGCAAAGCCGCCCGTGCCGCTCAGGCACGCCACGCTCTGGCCGGCGCGCAGGTGGGTCACGCCGTCGCCCACGGCCTGCACCACCCCTGCCCACTCAGCCCCTGGCACGAAGGGCAGGGGCGGCTTGATCTGGTACTTGTTCTGCACCATCAGCAGGTCGGGGAAATTCAGGCTGGCTGCGCGGATCTCGACCAGCACTTCGCCCGGCTTTGGGGTAGGTGTAGGCAGTTCGGTCCAGGCCAGGGCCTCCACGCCCGTCGGTTCGGTGCAAAGCCATGCGTGCATGGGGTTGTCTCCTTCGCTGATGTCTTGATGGCTCCCCGGGCGCTGCGGCCGCAGGGTAAGGCGGTGATCATAGGAGGCGCCGGGTCGCCGTTCTTGTCCCTTGGGCGACGTGCGTGGGCCTGTCGGCGGCCTCCTACAATGCCGTCACTTCCGTCTGCGTAACCCATGAAAATCCTGATTTCCAACGACGACGGCTACCAGGCGCCAGGCATCGTGGCGCTGCACGACGCGCTGCGCACCGTGGCCGATGTCGAGGTGGTAGCCCCCGAGCACAACAACAGCGCCAAGTCGAACGCCCTGACTCTGCACTCCCCGCTGTACGTGCAGCGCGCAGCCAACGGCTTTCGCTACGTGAACGGCACGCCGGCCGACTGCGTGCATATCGCGCTGACCGGCCTGTTGGGCTACCGGCCCGATCTGGTGGTTTCGGGCATCAACAACGGTGCCAACATGGGCGACGACACCATCTACTCCGGCACGGTGGGCGCGGCCATGGAAGGGTTCCTGTTCGGCATTCCTTCCATTGCCTTCTCGCAGGTGGATAAAGGCTGGGGCGAGATCGAAGCCGCCGCGTGCAAGGCGCGCGAGATGGTCGAGCAGATGCAGCGTCGCAACCTGATCGGCGAAGCGCCGTGGCTGCTCAACGTGAACATTCCCAACCTGCCGTTCGAGGCTCTGCGGCCATTGCGGTTGTGCCGGCTGGGCCGCCGCCATGCGGCGGAGCGCGTGATCGAGCAGCAAAGCCCGCGCGGTGAGGTGATGTACTGGATTGGCGGAGCAGGCGCCGCCAAGGATGACGCCGAGGGCACGGACTTCCATGCCACGGCCAACGGCCACGTGGCGGTGACGCCGCTCAAGGTCGATCTCACCGATCACGACGGGCTGGGCTACTGGGCGCAGACCGTGGCGCGCATGGCCGCCGTCACTGAGCAGGGCGGGGCGGGCTGATGCAGCCGCGCCGGCCAGGCTTTCCCGCGCGCCTGGACGGGCCGGCGCCCAGGCCTGCCCCTGCCTCGGCGGTGCGGGCGCCGCGCCCGCCCGTGCCGCTGGGCGTGGGCCTTGACTCTGCTGCGGTGCGTGCACGCATGGTGCAGCGCCTGGCCGCGGGCGGTATCGCGTCGCCCTTGGTGCTGCAGGCGATGGGGGGCGTGGAGCGGCACCGTTTCGTCGATACGGCTCTGGCCAACCAGGCCTATGAGGACACCAGCCTGCCCATCGGCATGGCGCAAACCATCTCCAAGCCCAGTGTGGTGGCGCGCATGGTGGAGCTGCTGCTGGGCGCTGAATGCGCGCGCGAGCAGGGCCTGGGGCGCGTGCTGGAGATCGGCACCGGCTGCGGCTACCAGGCGGCAGTGCTGGCGCGGGTGGCCCGTGAGGTCTACACCATCGAGCGGCTGCGCCCGCTGCATGAGAAGGCGCGCGAACACCTGCGCCCCTTGCGGCTGGCCAATGTGCACCTGATCCTGGGCGACGGCATGCTGGGCTTTTCGGGTGGCGCACCCTACACCGGCATCATCGCCGCTGCTGGTGGCGACAGCCTGCCGCCGGCGTGGTGTGAGCAGCTGGCCGTGGGAGGCCGGTTGGTGGCACCCGTGAACGCCGGTGGTCGCCAGACCTTGGTGGTGATAGACAGGACAGCGCAGGGTTTCAAGCAGGCTGTGCTGGAGAACGTGAACTTCGTCCCTCTAAAATCAGGGATTGCGTGAAGGAAGTGTTGTTTATGTTCGGATTGCGTGCTCGTGAAACACTGGGGCCAGCCCTGCTGGCTGCTGCCTTGGCTTTGGCTGGATGCGGCACGCCCGTCAACCGGGCACCGGTGGAAGATCGCGGGACCTTTGCCGGCACCAGCGGCGCGCCGGGTGCACCCGGCGTGGAGCTGCCTGACCCGAAGAGTCTGCCGGGCGCCGAAAACGCCGGCAAGCCTGGCTACTACACCGTGCGCGCCGGCGACACCCTGATCCGCATCGGGCTGGAAACCGGTCAGAGCTGGAAAGACATCGCCCGCTGGAACAACCTGGAAAACGCCAACCTGATCGAGGTCGGCCAGGTGCTGCGGGTGGTGGCGCCCACGGTCACTACGGCTGCCTCCACCGTTGCTTCGGACACGGGTGTGGTCACCCGCCCCATTGCCCCGCAGGGCGTGGCGGCCGGTGCGGCACCAAGCGCCGCAAAACCGGGCGCTTCTGCGCCCGTGCCGGTTGCTTCGGCGCCGGCTCCGGGACCCGCCCCGGCCACCCCGCCGGCTGCGGCGGGCAGCGAAGACCTGAACTTCATCTGGCCGTCCTCCGGTACGCTGCTTGCCGGGTTCGACGAGGCGCGCAACAAGGGGCTGGACATCAGCGGCAAAGCAGGAGACCCGGTACTGGCGGCTGCCGACGGCCGGGTGGTGTATGCCGGCGCTGGCCTGCGCGGCTACGGCAACCTGGTCATCCTCAAGCACAACAATACCTATCTGACGGCTTATGCGCACAACCAGGCGCTGCTGGTCAAGGAAGACCAGAACGTGCGCCGCGGCCAGAAGATCGCCGAGATGGGCAGCACCGATGCAGACCGCGTCAAGCTGCACTTCGAGATCCGCCGCCAGGGCAAGCCGGTCGATCCGGCGCGCTATCTGCCCTCGCGTTGAACGCTTCGGCATTGGAGGCGCCAGGCGCCGAGGACGACGAGGCGCCTGATGCCTCCTGCGAACTGCGCGAGGCCACGGTCCCTGCCGCGCTGCACCAGCATCGGCTGGACAAGGCCCTGGCGCAGCTGGTGCCCGAGTTCTCGCGCAGCTATCTGCAGCAGCTGCTGGCCCAGGGTGCGGTGACGGTCGATGGCCAGACGGCCGGCAAGCCGGCGCAGAAAGTGCACGCCGCCAGCCGCGTAGTGGTGGAGATGCGGCCGACGCAGCAAAGCCAGGCGTTCAAACCGGAGAATCTGCCGCTGGATGTGGTGCATGAAGACGAGCACCTGCTGGTGGTGAACAAGCCCGCCGGGCTGGTGGTGCACCCGGCGCCCGGCAACTGGAGCGGCACGCTGCTCAATGCCCTGCTGGGGCGTGACGCGCAGGCGGCGCAGGTGCCGCGCGCCGGCATCGTGCACCGGCTGGACAAGGACACCAGCGGCCTGATGGTGGTGGCTCGCAGCCGCGCAGCCATGGACGCGTTGGTCCGCATGATTGCTGCCCGCGAAGTGAGCAGGCAGTACCTGGCTCTGGGCTGGGGCGCCTGGCGCGGCCCCGCACAGCGGCGCGTGGAGGCGGCAATCGGCCGTGATCCGCGCCAGCGCCTGCGCATGGCCGTGGTCGATCTGGCGCTGCACCCGGGCAAGCCGGCGCGCACGGATTTCCAGCTGCTCGATGGCACGGAGCAAGCCTGTCTGGTGCGCTGCACCCTGCACACGGGGCGCACGCACCAGATCCGCGTGCATATGGCATCGCTGGGCCATCCCCTGGTGGGCGACGGCCTGTATGGCGGCGCGGCTGGCGCAGGGCTGCAGCGTCAGGCCCTGCACGCCTACCGCCTGGCGTTCATGCACCCCATGACGGGGCAGGCGCTGGAATGCCTGGCAGAGCCTCCGCCGGACATGGGTGCAGCCTGTGAAATGTGGGGCCTGCGCTACAATGCTCTCCCTGGCGCCGCGTAGCGCCACGCATTCGGACGCTGGCGCAACCGGCGCCGATCAGGCACCTGGGAAGGTGACCGCTCCCCTTCATCTCGCAGGCAGCCCTCGTGGCTCGCCGCACCTTTTCCCCGCCATTGCCGCACCATGAATTCAGTGGATGCCAAACGGGTTCTTGAGACTGCGCTGATCTGCGCCGCACAGCCCGTATCCCTGCGTGAATTGCGCACCCTGTTCGATGATGCGCTGAGCGCCGACACGATCAAAGGCTTGCTGGGGCAGTTGCAGCAGGAGTGGGCAACGCGGGGCGTGGAGCTGGTGGCCGTGGCCAGCGGGTGGCGCTTGCAGAGCCGTCCGGAGATGCGTGACTACCTGGACCGGCTGCACCCGGAAAAGCCCCCGCGCTATACGCGCGCGGCGCTGGAGACGCTGGCGATCATCGCCTACCGCCAGCCCGTGACGCGTGGCGACATCGAGGACATCCGGGGCGTCACGGTCAACAGCCTGATCATCAAGCAGCTTGAAGACCGGGGTTGGGTGGAGGCCATCGGGCACCGCGAAACGGTGGGCCGCCCGGCGCTGCTGGCCACGACGCGGCAGTTCCTGGACGACCTGGGCCTGCAGTCGCTCGACCAGCTGCCTGTCATGGAGGAAGCGCCCAGCCAGCGGGACATGCTGCAGGCGCTGGCCGAACGGGCGTCCTCTGGCAGCCTGCAGGATGCACCCACCGAACAACCCATACCGGCAGCCGAGGCTGCCAACACCCGCGAAAGCGATGCCTGCCCTGGCGCAGCGAGGGAAACCGACTTATGAACAAACCCGACAGGCGCCCCCGCAAGGCGCAACCGCAAAGCAGCCCCCGTCCCCAGCGCGGCCCCCGGCGCCCCGCTGCCCCTGCCGTGGGCGCGGCGGAGCTGCCGCAGGAATTGCCGGCAGTACAAGAGCAGGCCGACGGCTACCAGTTCGCCGACGTGGTGTCCGGGCAGCTGGACCATGACGAGGGCGATGCCCAGCTGGCGCCCGCCAAGCGGGTGCTCCAGCCCCGCGCCGAAAGTCCCAAGCTGCACAAGGTGCTGGCCCAGGCCGGCATGGGTTCGCGCCTGGAGATGGAGCAGCTGATCCTGCAAGGGCGCATCTCCGTCAACAACGAGCCTGCCCACGTGGGCCAGCGTGTCCAGTTCGGCGACCAGATCAAGGTCAACGGCAAGCCCCTGCGCATGCGCATCGAGCCGCCGCCGACGCGGGTGATCGCCTATCACAAGCCCGTGGGCGAAGTGGTCACCCACGACGATCCGCAAAACCGCCCCACGGTGTTTCGCAAGCTGCCGCGCCTGATGCAGGGCAAGTGGCAATCCGTGGGCCGGCTGGACCTCAACACCGAAGGCCTGCTGCTGCTTACCAGCTCGGGCGAACTGGCCAACCGCCTCATGCACCCGCGTTTCGGCCTGGAACGCGAATACGCCGTGCGTGTGCTGGGCGCGCTGTCGGCCGAGGAGCGGCAGCGCTTGCTTGACGGCGTCGCCCTGGAAGATGGCGTGGCGACCTTCGGCTCCATCGAGGAGGGCGGGGGCGAAGGTGTCAACTGCTGGTACCGCGTCACCATCTCTGAAGGACGCAACCGCGAGGTGCGGCGCATGTTCGAGGCAGTGGGCCACGCCGTCAGCCGGCTGATTCGCATCCGCTACGGCGCCATGCTGCTGCCGCGCGGGCTCAAGCGCGGCGCCTGGGTGGAACTGGACGACCGCGACATCAACGCGCTGATGCGCGCAGTGGGGGCAGAGCCTGCTGCGCCACGCGGCCCGCAGGCACCGGCGGGCGGCCGCGGCGGACGAACGCCCGACCGGCCGAGGTCGCCGCGCAGCGACGCGCCACCTTCCGGCACCCAGCCGGATCCCCTGAAGACTTCTGTGGGCTACATCGGCGCCGACAGCCTGGCCCGCCAGCGCCAGCAGCAAAAACAGCGCGGCCGTGGTGGGCAGCGACGCGGCGGCCGGTAAGCAGGCGGCCCAAAGTTAAAATCCGCGGTTTTGCCTGCCCGGCGAAAAAATACCCCAACACTTCATCACAAGGAAAATTTTCATGGCTATCGAACGTACCCTGTCCATCATCAAGCCCGACGCCGTCGCCAAGAACGTCATCGGCCAGATCTACGCCCGCTTCGAAGCTGCCGGCCTGAAGATCGCCGCCGCCCGCATGATCCACCTGTCGCGCGCCGAAGCCGAGCAGTTCTATGCCGTGCACAAAGAGCGCCCCTTCTTCAAGGACCTGGTGGACTTCATGATCTCCGGCCCGGTAATGGTTCAGGTGCTGGAAGGGGAAAACGCCATCCTGAAGAACCGCGAACTGATGGGCGCTACCGACCCCAAGAAGGCCGCCTCCGGCACCATTCGCGCCGACTTCGCTGACAGCATCGACGCCAACGCCGTGCATGGCTCCGACGCCGCCGAGACGGCCCAGGCCGAAATCTCGCTGTTCTTCCCCGGCCTGAGCGTCTACGCACGCTGATCGGCCGCCCGCGGGGGGCGGGGCATTGCAGCCTCCCGCGCCGCGGCGCCCGCCAGTTGGATGACCCGAGCGCGCCATGAGTACCAACCTTCTTGATCTGGACCTCGCCGCCGTTGCCGCGTTTTGCGAGCAACTGGGCGAGAAGCGCTTTCGGGCCACCCAGCTGTATCGCTGGATCCACCAGCGCGGCGCGAGCGACTTCGACCAGATGAGCGATCTGGCCAAGTCGCTGCGCGAAAAACTCAAGGGCTGCGCGCACGTGAGCGCGCTGCCCATCCTCAGTGAGCACGTCTCGGCCGACGGCACCGTCAAGTGGCTGTTCGACGTGGGGGGCGGCAATGCCGTGGAGACCGTCTTCATCCCTGAAGACGACCGCGGCACGTTGTGCATTTCCTCCCAGGCCGGCTGCGCCGTGGGCTGCCGCTTTTGCTCCACCGGCCATCAGGGCTTCAGCCGCAACCTGACCACCGGCGAGATCGTCGCCCAGCTGTGGTTTGCCGAGCACACGCTGCGGGAGCGCCGCGGCGGGGGCGAGCGGGTGATTTCCAACGTCGTCATGATGGGCATGGGCGAGCCGCTGCAGAACTACTCGGCCCTGGTGCCGGCGCTGCGCACCATGTTGGACGACCATGGTTACGGCCTGTCGCGCCGCCGCGTCACCGTCTCCACGTCCGGCGTGGTGCCCATGATCGACCGGCTGGCGCAGGACTGCCCCGTGGCGCTGGCGGTGTCGCTGCATGCCCCGGGTGATGCGCTGCGCGACACGCTGGTGCCTTTGAATCGCAAGTACCCGCTGGCCGAACTGCTGGCTGCCTGCGGGCGCTACCTGGAGCACGCGCCGCGCGACTTCATCACTTTCGAGTACTGCATGCTCGAGGGCGTGAACGATCAGCCTGAGCATGCGCGCGAACTCATTGCACTGGTGAACGGCAGCGCCGGCGAGCGCGTGCCGTGCAAGTTCAACCTGATTCCGTTCAATCCGTTCCCGGCATCGGGCCTGCGCCGCTCCAGCAATGCCGCAGTGGCGGCTTTCGCCAAGCTGCTCAGCGATGCCGGCATCGTCACCACCGTGCGCAAGACGCGGGGCGACGACATCGACGCCGCCTGTGGCCAATTGGCCGGCGATGTCAAGGACCGCACCAAGGTGGGCGAGCGCATGGCCAAACTGCGCACCATTCCCATCCAGCCGGTGCCGTGAGCCACGCAATCGACAACAACGAGGGGAGATCGGTCATGAACATACGCAACAACGCCAGCGCCGCCGCGCAGCGCTGGCCCCTTGGGGCTGCGGCCTGCCTGCTGGGCCTGGCGGCCATGCTGGCGGGCTGCGCCAGCCCGGCGGGCGATGGGGATGCAGGCGCCAGCGAGAGCACCAGCGTCCATGGCGAGACCGAGGCCCGCCGGCGCGCGCGCATTCGCCTGGAGCTGGCCACCAGCTACCTGCAGCGCGGGCAGGCGCAGGTGGCACTGGACGAGGTACGCCAGGCCCTGGCTGCTGACCCTGCCTATGCCGACGCGTATCACCTGCGCGGGCTGGTCTTCATGGCAATGGGCGATCTGGCGCAGGCCGAGGACAGCCTCAAACGCGCCCTGGGCATGAAGCCGTCCGACCCCGACATCTTGCACAACCTGGGCTGGCTGCAGTGCCAGCGCCAGCAGTACGCGCAGGCCGACCAGCTCTTCGAGCGCGCGCTGGCCGTTCCTGCCTATGCGGGGCGCAGCAAGACGCTGATGTCGCAAGGCATGTGCTACCAGCGCGCCGGCCGCCCCGAGCAGGCCGAGCAGACGTTGCTGCGCGCCTATGAGATCGACGCCGGCAACCCGGTGGTGGGCTACCACCTGGCGTCGCTGATGCTCGCCCGCGGCGAGATGGCGCGCGCGCAGTTCTACATACGCCGCGTAAACAACGGCGAATTCGCCAACGCCGAATCGCTGTGGCTGGGCGTGAAAATCGAGCGCCAGCTGCGTGACCTGGCCGCCATGCGCCAGTTGAGCGAGCAGCTGCGCAAGCGCTTCCCTGATGCAAAGGAAACCCGCTCGCTGGACCGGGGAGCCTTCGATGAGTGAGGCCACTGCCGCTGCGGGCGAAGAATCTGGCCCTGCGCAGCCTTCGCTGACTGCCGGCCGGCTGCTGGCGCAGCGGCGCGAGGCCGCGGGCATGCACGTCGCAGCGCTGGCCATGATGCTCAAGGTGCCGGTAGCCAAGCTGCAGGCCCTGGAGGCCGATCACTACGAGATGTTTGCCGACGCGGTCTATGTACGGGCCCTGGCCTCCAGCGCCTGTCGCGCCCTCAAGACCGACCCGGGCGAAGTGCTGGCGCTGCTGCCCGGCGCCGCGCCTGTGCCGCTGCGCGTGGACAAAGGCATCAACGCCAGCTTTCGCGACAACGTACACCGTGGCAGCTTCGCGTCGCCGGCAGAGCCCCCGCGTTCGCGCGTGCTGGGCGTGGCCGTGGTGCTGCTGCTGGCAGCTGCGCTGGCCATCGCGCTGTGGCCCAAGGGCGAGAGCCCGGCCAGCGTCATGGCGCTGCTGGGCCGCCAGGCGGATGCGCCGCAACCTGCGTCCGAGGCGCCGCCCAAACAAGCTGTGCAGCCAGAGGGTCAGCCGCCCGAGCCTGAGACGAGTCAGGCTGCGCCCTTCGCAGTGCCGGCCGCAGCCAGTGCGCCGACGGCGGCGCCGGCGCTGGTGGCCACTCCCCTGCCCACACAGCCCTCGGCCGGCACGCCCGTGCCAGCGCAGGCCGCTGCCGCGAGCGCCGCCACCGCAGGCAGCACCGAAGGCGTGCTGGTCATCCGCGCCACTGCGCCATCGTGGGTGCAGGTACGCGCCAGCAACGGTGCGACGGCGCTGCAAAAGCTGCTGGGTGCGGGCGAGAGTGTCGTTGTCCCAGGCTCGCCGCCCTGGTCCGTGGTGATCGGCAAGGCCGATTCCACCTCAGTGCTGGTGCGCGGCACGCCCCTGGACCTGGCGGCCATTGCGCGCGAGAACGTTGCGCGTTTCGAGGTGAAATGATGAATCTGGCCGATACAGCGCAGCCCATCGCCCTGGCAGGTCCGCTGCCGCGGCGCACGCGCCAGGCGCGCGTCACCTGGGGCAGCCGCGTGGTGACGGTGGGCGGGGACGCGCCCGTGCGCATCCAGTCCATGACCAACACCGACACGGTGGACGCCGTGGCCACGGCCATCCAGGTCAAGGAGCTGGCGCTGGCCGGCTCGGAGATGGTGCGCATCACCGTCAACACGCCCGAGGCGGCGCAGGCCGTGCCCTATGTGCGCGAGCAGCTTGACCGCATGGGCGTGGACGTGCCGCTGGTGGGCGACTTCCACTACAACGGCCACCGGCTGCTGACGGAGTTTCCGGATTGCGCGCAGGCGCTGTCCAAGTACCGCATCAACCCCGGCAACGTGGGCAAGGGCGACAAGCGCGACCGCCAGTTCGGCCAGATGATCGAAGCGGCCGTGCGCTGGGACAAGGCCGTGCGCATCGGCGTGAACTGGGGCAGCCTGGACCAGGAGCTGCTGGCCAGCCTGATGGACGCCAACAGCCGCCGCGCCCAGCCCTGGGACGCGCGCCAGGTCATGTACGAGGCACTGATCACATCGGCCATCGACTCGGCCCGCCTGGCCGAGAGCATGGGCCTGGCGGGCGAGCAGATCATCCTGTCGTGCAAGGTCAGTGGCGTGCAGGACCTCGTCGCCGTGTACCGGGCGCTGGCCCGCCGCTGCGACTATGCGCTGCACCTGGGGCTGACGGAGGCTGGCATGGGCACGAAGGGCACGGTGGCTTCCAGCGCGGCGCTGGCCATCTTGCTGCAGGAGGGCATCGGCGACACCATCCGCGTGTCGCTGACTCCCCAGCCGGGCGAAGCGCGCACGCAGGAGGTGGTGGTTGCCGCCGAGATCCTGCAGGCCCTGGGCCTGCGCGCGTTCGTGCCCAGCGTCACCGCCTGCCCGGGCTGCGGGCGCACCACCAGCACCACGTTCCAGGAGCTGGCCAAGCAGATCGACGACTACCTGCGCGCGCAGATGCCCGTGTGGCGCGCGCGCTACCCCGGCGTCGAGACGATGAAGGTGGCGGTGATGGGCTGCATCGTCAACGGCCCGGGTGAGAGCAAGCACGCCGACATTGGCATCAGCCTGCCCGGCACCGGCGAGGCGCCGGCCGCGCCGGTGTTCATCGACGGCCAGAAGGCCATGACGCTGCGCGGCGAGCGCATCGCCCAGGAGTTCCAGGTCATCGTGGACGACTACGTCACGCGCCGCTTTGGCAGCGCCGCTGCCTGAGCTATTAAATTCATAGCTGCCAACGATTTTCCAGCAAGCGCTGGAGCCCGATTTCATCCAAAACCAAAGAACAACGAACACGATGCAGAAGCTGGTCGCCATCAAAGGCATGAACGACATCCTGCCGCCCGAGTCGGCGCGCTGGGAGTGGCTCGAGGACAAGGTGCGCGCGCTCATGGCGCGCTACGCCTACCGCAACATGCGCACCCCGATCGTGGAGCCCACGCCGCTGTTCGTGCGCGGCCTGGGCGAGGTGACCGATATCGTCGAAAAGGAGATGTACTCCTTCGAGGATCGCCTGAACGGCGAGCAGCTCACCCTGCGCCCCGAGGCCACGGCCGGCGTGGTGCGCGCGGTGGTCGAGCACTCCATGCTGTACGACGGCGGCAAGCGGCTGTACTACATGGGTCCGATGTTTCGCCACGAGCGGCCCCAGCGCGGGCGCTACCGCCAGTTCCACCAGATCGGCGCCGAGGCGCTGGGCTTTCCCGGTGCGCACGCCGATGCCGAGCTCATCTTGCTGGCGCACGCGCTGTGGCAGGAGCTGGGTCTGCAGGACGTGCGCCTGGAGCTCAACAGCCTGGGCCAGCCCGAGGAGCGCCGTGCGCACCGCGCGGCGCTGATCCAGTACCTGGAGCAGCACCAGGACCAGCTGGACGAGGACGCGCGCCGGCGCCTGTACAGCAATCCGCTGCGCATCCTGGACACGAAAAACCCCGCCATGCAGGCGATGGTCGAAGGCGCGCCCAGGCTCATGGACTTCCTGGGCGAGGCCTCGTTGGCCCACTTCGAGGGCGTCAAGGCCATCCTGGAGGCCAACGGCGTGGCCTGGCGCATCAACCCGCGCCTGGTGCGCGGCATGGACTACTACAACCTGACGGTGTTCGAGTTCATCACCGACCGCCTGGGCTCGCAGGGCACCATTTGCGGCGGCGGGCGCTATGACTACCTCATCGAGCAGATTGGCGGCAAGCCAGCCCCGGCCGTGGGTTGGGCCATCGGCGTGGAGCGCGTGCTGGAGCTGCTCAAGGAGCAGGGCGTGGCCGCGCCCGAGGCGGCGGCCGATGCCTACGCAGTGGTGCCTGACCCTGCGCAGCTGCCGCGCGTCATGGCCCATCTGCAGCAGCTGCGCGCCCTGGGCGTGATGGTGCAGATGCACGCCCCCACGGCGGCCGGCGAGGGCATGGGCAGCATGAAGTCGCAGTTCAAGAAGGCCGACGCCAGCGGCGCACGCTTTGCGCTGGTCTTCGGCGCGGATGAGTGGGCGCGCGGCGCCGTCACCGTCAAGCCCCTGCGCGAAGCAGGCGAACAGGCCGAGCGCCCGTTGGACTCGCTGGCAGACTGGGCCGCCACCCTACAATCTTCGCGCTGAACAAAAAAACGGTACGCACATGGCCAACAATTTCGACCTGCAAGAGCAGGAACAGCTTGAAGAACTCAAGCATTTCTGGAAAACCTGGGGCAACCTCATCACCTGGGCGCTCATCGTCGTGATGGGCGGCTTTGCCGCCTGGAACGGTTGGCGCCTGTGGCAAAGCCGCCAGGCCCAGCAGGCCACGGCCCTGGCCGAGGCGGTGGAGTCGGCCTCGCGCAGCGGCGACATGGCGCGCGTGGAGCAGGCCGTTGGCGACCTTCAATCCAGCTACGGCGGCACCGTGCAGGCGGCCCAGGCGGGCTTGCTGGCGGCCAGGGTGATGGCCGAAGCCGGCAATCTCGACGGCGCCAAGGGCGTCCTGACCTGGGTGGCCGACAAGGCCGGCGACGATGGCCTGCGCGCCGTGGCCCGCCTGCGCCTGGCCGCAGTGCTGGTCGAACAAAAGGCCTATGACGAGGCGTTGGCGCAACTGTCGCGCGGCATGACCCCTGAATTCAGTGCCCTGGCTGCCGACCGCAAGGGCGATGTGCTGCAGCTGCAGGACAAGAAGCCGCAGGCCGTGGAGGAATACCGCCGCGCCTGGCAGGCCATGGATGAGCGCGTGGACTATCGCCGCCTGGTCGAGGCCAAGCTGAACGCCCTGGGTGTGCAGCCCCAGGTCGTGGCCGCCGCGGGGGCTGCGCAGTGAGGGCCGCGCTGATCATGCGCCCGGCCGCGGTGCTCGCCTGCGCGCTGGTGCTGGCGGGGTGCTCGTCCCTGAGCAACATGATGCCCTGGAGCGGGCCGGCCCGGCCCAAGCCCGCGGAGCTGGGCCCCAACGTCCCCGTGCTGGGCGTGCGCCAGGCATGGACGGCGCAAATCGGCGATACGCAGGGCCTGGCCCTTGACGTGCGCGTAGTTGGCCACACGGTCGTGCTGGCCTCCGCTTCAGGGGAGGTGGCCGCCATTGACGCGCGCACCGGCGGGGACGTATGGCGCACGCGTCTGGGCATTCCCCTCGCGTCGGGCGTGGGCAGCGACGGCCGCTGGGCGGCCGTCGGCTCGCGGACCAGCGAGATCATCGCGCTGGAAGGCGGCCGCGAGATCTGGCGCAAGCACCTGCCGGCCCCGGCCTATACGGCGCCCTTGGTGGCAGGCGAGCGCATCTTCGTGCTGGGGGCGGACCGCTCGGTCTCTGCGTTCGACGCCGCCAGCGGGCGCCTGCTGTGGCGCCAGCAGCGTCCCGGCGAACCGCTCATCCTGCGCCAGGGAGGCGTGCTGATGGCGGTGGACGACACCCTGGTGGCGGGCCTGTCGGGTCGCCTGGTGGGCTTCAACCCGGACAACGGCAGCGTGCGCTGGGAGGCGCCCCTGGCCAGCCCGCGCGGCACCAACGACGTGGAGCGCCTGGTGGAGATCGTCGGGCGCACCAGCCGCGTGGGCGGCAGCCTCTGTGCCCGCGCCTATCAGGCCAGCGTGGGCTGCATCGACACTGCCCGGGGCAGTGTTGCCTGGACGCAGGCCGCCAGCGGCGGCGAAGGCATTGATGGCGACGAGCAGATGCTGTTTGGCACCGAAGGCAATGGCACGGTGCTGGCCTGGAGCCGCGCCGACGGCTCGCGCGCCTGGTCATCCAACCGCCTGCAGTGGCGCAAGCTGACGGCACCGCTGCTGCTGGGCCGCTCGGTGGTCGTGGGCGATGAGGCGGGGCTGGTGCATCTGCTGTCGCGCGAGGACGCCTCGCCTCTGAACCGCCTGGCCACCGACGGCTCGCCCATCGCGGCGGCGCCGGTGGCGGCGGCCTACACCCTGGTGGTGGTCACCCGCAAGGGCGGCGTTTACGGCTTTCGTCCCGAGTGACGAAGCACTGGATTGAAGGGAAGGGATGAAACCCGTCATCGCCCTGGTGGGGCGGCCCAATGTGGGCAAGTCCACCCTGTTCAACCGCTTGACGAAGACGCGCGACGCGATCGTGGCGGATTTCGCCGGCCTCACGCGCGACCGCCACTACGGCCATGGTCGCCAGGGCAAGCTGGAATACATCGTCATCGACACCGGCGGCTTCGAGCCTGACGCGGGCAGCGGCATCTACCGCGAAATGGCGCGCCAGACGCAGCAGGCCGTGGCCGAGGCCGATGTGGTTCTCTTCGTGGTGGATGCGCGCGCCGGTCTGTCTGCGCAGGACCACGAGATCGCCAACTACCTGCGCCGCCTGGGCAAGCCCTGTGTGCTGGCTGGCAACAAGGCCGAAGGCATGCAGGGCAGCGCCCAGCTGGCCGAGTTCTACGAGTTGGGCCTGGGCGAAGTCTTTCCCGTCTCGGCCGCTCACGGCCAGGGCGTGCGTGGACTGGTGGAACATGCGCTGCAGCCGCTTCCTGTCCTCGAAGAAGACGACGCAGCCGAGCCGGGCCAGGAAGTCATCCGTCTGGCAGTGGCCGGTCGGCCCAATGTCGGCAAATCCACGCTGATCAATGCCTGGCTGGGCGAGGAGCGTCTGGTGGCGTTCGACCTGCCGGGCACCACGCGCGATGCCATCACCGTGCCGCTGGAGCGGGGCGGCCGCAAGTTCGAGCTGATCGACACGGCAGGCCTGCGTCGCAAGGGCAGGGTGTTCGAGGCCATCGAGAAGTTCTCGGTGGTCAAGACGTTGCAGGCGATCGAGTCGGCGCACGTGGTGCTGCTGCTGCTGGACGCCACCCAGGGTGTGACAGACCAGGACGCGCACATCGCCGGCTACATCCTGGAGAGCGGCCGGGCCGTGGTCGTCGCCATCAACAAATGGGACGCGGTGGACAGCTACCAGCGCCAGGAGCTCGAGCGCTCCATCGAGACGCGACTGTCCTTCCTGAAATTTGCTTCGATGCACTACATCTCGGCGCAAAAGCGCCAGGGCCTGGCGCCGCTGTGGACTGCGCTGGTGCAGGCCTACAAGGCGGCCAACTGCAAGATGCCCACGCCCCTGCTCACGCGCGTGCTGCTGGAGGCGGTCCAATTTCAGAGCCCGAAGCGCGCGGGGAGCTTCCGCCCCAAGCTGCGCTACGCCCACCAGGGGGGCATGAACCCGCCCATCATCGTTGTCCACGGCAACTCGCTGGAGCATGTGACGGACGCTTACAAACGCTTCCTGGAGGGGCGCTTTCGCAAGGAGTTCGACCTGGTCGGAACACCGCTGCGCATCGAGATGAAGACGTCGGCCAACCCTTATGCGGACAAGGGCACAGGGTGATGCCCTGGGGGCCTGCGGGGCTGCAAGGCTGTGTTAAGGTGCCGTATCACAACAACATCCTTGAACACGGAGAATATCGTGAGCAATAAAGGCCAACTTCTGCAAGATCCCTTCCTCAACGCCCTGCGCCGCGAGCACGTGCCTGTTTCCATCTACCTGGTCAACGGCATCAAGCTGCAAGGGCAGATCGAATCCTTCGATCAATACGTCGTGCTGCTGCGCAATACGGTGACCCAGATGGTTTACAAGCACGCCATCTCCACCATCGTGCCCGGACGCGCCGTGAACTTCTCCACCACGGCCGAGCCTGCCGAGCCCGACAGCGGCGAGAACCGTTAACCTCTTTTCTGGCGGCGCGAAGCTGCGCCGGCTGGCCGGCGTCTCGCTTTCCTGCCGCCCGCAACTTTGACCTTACCTCATCAAACTTTTGATGGCCCTGCCGCGCCGGTCCTGTTGGTCGGCGTGGATTTTGGCCTGCCCCACTTCGATAGCGAACTCGAAGAGCTTGGCCTGTTGGCGCAGACTGCAGGGCTTGCGCCTGTTGCCCGCCTGACCTGCAAGCGCAAGGTGCCTGACGCGGCTCTGTTCGTGGGCAGTGGCAAGGCGGACGAGATTCGCACTCTGGCGGAAATGCACGGAGCCCAGGAAGTGCTGTTCGATCAGGCGCTCAGCCCTGCACAGCAGCGCAACCTGGAGCGCCATATCGGCCTCCCGGTCAACGATCGGACGCTGCTCATCCTGGAGATCTTTGCTCAGCGTGCGCGCAGCCACGAAGGCAAGCTGCAGGTGGAGCTGGCCCGGCTGCAATACCTGTCCACGCGCCTGGTGCGCCGCTGGTCGCACTTAGAGCGCCAGCGCGGCGGTATCGGCACGCGCGGCGGGCCGGGCGAGCGGCAGATCGAGCTGGACCGCCGCATGATCGACGACGCCATCAAGCGTACGCGCGAGCGCCTGGTCAAGGTCAAGCGCCAGCGCAACACGCAGCGGCGCCAGCGTGAGCGGCGCGAGACGTTCAACATCTCCATCGTCGGCTACACCAACGCCGGCAAATCCACGCTGTTCAACGCGCTGGTCAAGGCGCGTGCCTATGCGGCCGACCAGTTGTTCGCCACGCTGGACACCACGACGCGCCAGCTCTACCTGGGCGAGGATGTCGGATCGGTATCGCTGTCGGATACGGTGGGCTTCATCCGAGACCTGCCGCACGGACTGGTCGATGCCTTCCAGGCCACGCTGCAGGAGGCTGTGGACGCCGATCTGTTGCTGCATGTGGTGGACGCGTCCAACCCTGGCTTCCCTGAGCAGATCGCCCAGGTCCAGCTGGTGCTGCAGGAGATTGGCGCGGCCGACATCACGCAGCTGCTGGTGTTTAACAAGGTCGATGCCGTGCCCCCCGACGCTCAGCCTGAGGCGCTGCTGGACAGCTATGAAATCGATGGGCGACAGATACCGCGCATCTATGTGAGCGCACGCGAAGGTGCCGGCATGGCGGCTCTGCGCGCGCAGCTGACCGCCATGGCGCTGGAGCGCCCCGGCGCGCCCATGTCCCCTGACGCCGCAGCTGAATTGCCGGCGGCCGAAGAGTGATTGGGCACAATGCTCGACTGTTGTCGTGTCTTCACAGAATAAGAGAATCTGCGCATGAACCTTCCTAGCCGCTCCTGGCGCCAGGCCCTGCTGCCGGCGCGCATCCGGGGGGTGTTCAACCTCAACGATCCACGCTGGGGCCGGGGCGAGGAGGGCGGCGATGGTCAGCGCCCCGAGCCCGAACGTCCCGTCGAGCCGCCCCGCGGCAACCGCGGGCCGACCGGTGGCCCCGCCGGCGGGCAGCCGCCGGACCTGGACGAGCTGTGGCGTGACCTGAACCGCAAGCTGGGCGGCCTGTTTGGCGGTCGTGGCGGCGGCGGTGGCCGCGGGCAGCCGCCTGCAGGCGGCGGCGGCAGCTTTCAGCCGGACATGAAGAATGCCGGCGTTGGGCTGGGCCTGATCGCAGGCGTTGCCGTGCTGATCTGGCTGGGCACGGGCTTTTTCATCGTGCAGGAGGGCCAGCAGGCCGTCATCACCCAGTTCGGCAAGTACAAAAGCACTGTCAATGCCGGCTTCAACTGGCGCCTGCCGTACCCCATCCAGCGCCATGAATTGGTGTTCGTGACGCAGATCCGCTCGGTGGACGTAGGTCGCGACAGCATCATCAAGAGCACCGGTTTGCGCGAATCCGCCATGCTGACCGAGGACGAGAACATCGTCGAGATCAAGTTCGCCGTGCAGTACCGCCTGAACGACGCGCGCGCCTGGTTGTTCGAGAGCCGCAATCCGGGCGATGCGGTGGTGCAGGCTGCCGAGACTGCAGTGCGCGAGGTGGTTGGCAAGATGCGCATGGATAGCGCCTTGGCGGAGGAGCGCGACCAGATCGCACCGCGGGTGCGCAACCTGATGCAGTCCATCCTGGACCGCTACAAGGTCGGCGTCGAAGTCGTGGGCATCAATTTGCAGCAGGGCGGCGTGCGTCCGCCCGAGCAGGTTCAGGCTGCCTTCGACGACGTGCTCAAGGCTGGCCAGGAACGCGAGCGTGCCAAGAACGAGGCCCAGGCCTATGCCAATGACGTGATCCCGCGGGCGGTGGGTACTGCCTCGCGCCTGGGCGAGGAAGCCGCGGCCTACAAGGCCCGCATCGTGGCTCAGGCGCAGGGCGATGCCCAGCGCTTTTCCTCGGTGCTGACCGAATACCAGAAGGCGCCGCAGGTGACGCGTGACCGCCTGTACCTGGAAAGCATGCAGCAGGTCTACAGCAGCGTGACCAAGGTGCTGGTGGAGTCGCGCCAGGGATCCAATCTGCTGTACCTGCCGCTGGACAAGATCATGCAGGGCGTTGCCCAGACGCCCCAGCCGGCCGGCTCGGGCCTGGATGCCGCCCCCGCGGCCCCGGGTTCATCGGCGCCCGGTGCCGGCACGCCCCCGCTGAACAACGATGCACGCGCCCGCGATGCCCGCTCGCGTGAACGCGAGTCCCGATAGGAGAGCCGTGTGAACAGAATCGGATTCATCGCAACCAGCGTCCTGGTTGCGCTTGCCCTGCTGAGCTCCATGGTCTTCGTGGTCGACCAGCGCCAGTTTGGCGTGGTCTATGCCCTGGGTCAGATCAAGGATGTGATCACCGAGCCGGGCCTGAACTTCAAGCTGCCACCGCCGTTCCAGAACGTGCGCTACATCGACAAGCGTCTGCTCACGCTGGACAGCTCGGAGACCGAATCGATGCTCACCGCCGAAAAGCAGCGCGTGGTCATCGACTGGTACGTGCGCTGGCGCATCAGCGACCCGTCGGAATACATCCGCAACGTCGGTCTGGACGAGAACGCGGGCGCCCTGCAGCTCAACCGCGTGGTACGCAACGCCTTCCAGGAGGAAGTCAACCGGCGCACCGTGCGCGAGCTGATCTCCACCAAGCGCGACGCGCTGATGTCGGACGTCAAGCGCGAAGTGCTGGAGACGGTACGCGGCGCCAAACCCTGGGGTGTGGATGTGGTGGACGTGCGCATCACCCGCGTGGACTACGTGGAGGCCATCACCGAGTCGGTGTACCGCCGCATGGAGGCCGAGCGCAAGCGTGTGGCCAACGAGCTGCGCTCCACCGGCGCGGCCGAGGGCGAGAAGATCCGCGCTGATGCCGACCGCCAGCGCGAGATCACCATCGCCAATGCCTACCGCGACGCGCAGAAGATTAAGGGCGAGGGCGACGCAGAGGCCGCGAGCACTTACGGCGAGGCGTTTGGCCGCGACCCGCAGTTCGCGCAGTTCTACCGCAGCCTGGAGGCCTACAAGTCCAGCTTCAACCGCAAGAGCGACGTGGTGGTGCTGGACCCATCGTCCACCGAGTTCTTCAAGGCCTTCCGCGGCGGCAGCGTCGGGGCACGCCAGGCTCCCTGAGCGGCACGCCGGCGACGCGGACGCCTAATGGATTGGGGCAGCGCCACCTGGGGCGCCATCGGCCTCGTGCTGGTGATCGAAGGGGTATTGCCCTTCGTCTCGCCGGCCGGGTGGCGGCGCACTTTCAGCCAGTTGCTGCGGCTGCGCGACGGGCAGATCCGTTTTTGCGCGCTGCTGAGCATCCTCGCGGGTGGGCTCGTATTGCTGCTTGCCTGATACGGCCGGGACCTGTAAGAGGCTGGTTCTGCCCCAGCCAGTAGAATCTCCCTTTTAACAGCTCCCCCTTTTTCCATGTCTGCCTGGGTCCTGCCGGATCACATTGCCGATGTCCTGCCTTCCGAGGCCCGGCACATCGAAGAGCTGCGCCGCGGCTTGCTGGACACGGCCCGCAGCTATGGCTACGAGCTGGTGATGCCGCCGTTGCTGGAGCACCTCGATTCGCTGTTGAGCGGAGCCGGCGAGGCGCTGGACCTGCAGACTTTCAAATTGGTCGATCAGCTGTCAGGTCGCTCCATCGGCCTGCGCGCCGACACCACACAGCAGGTGGCGCGCATCGACGCCCACCTGCTCAACAGGCGCGGCGTCACCCGGCTTTGTTACTGCGGCCCGGTGTTGCATGCCCGCCCTGACCGCCCCCGGGCCACCCGCGAGCCGCTGCAGTTCGGTGCCGAGATCTACGGCCATGCCGGCACCGAGGCCGACATCGAATCCGTAGTGCTGGCGCTCGAATGCCTGCGTGTGGCCCAGGTGCCGGAGGTCAGCGTGGATCTGGCCGACGTGCGCATCGTGCGCAGCCTGCTGGCTGGCGTTCCGGTGGATCTGGCCACGCTCAGCCGGGTGCATGCCGCTCTGGCTGCCAAGGACGGCAGCGAGCTGGCGCACCTGACCCGTGGCTTTCCGGCCGCAGCGCGCGAAGGGCTGCTGGCACTGCTGCAGCTGTATGGCGATGCCCAGGTGCTGGATGAGGCCGAAAAGGTGCTCAAACCCGCACCAGAGCTGCGCAAGGCGCTATCAGATTTGAAATCCGTTGCCTCTCGCATCAAAGGCGCGCGCGTCACCTTTGACCTGGCTGACCTGCGTGGCTACGCCTACTACAGTGGCACGCGCTTTGCGATGTATGTGCCCGGCGCCAGCGACGCGCTGGTGCGCGGTGGCCGCTACGACGAGGTAGGCGCAGCGTTCGGGCGTAACCGGCCGGCGGCAGGCTTTAGCCTGGACATCAAGCAACTGGTGGGCGTGGTGGCGCCCCGTCCGCTGAAAGCCGCCATCCGCGCGCCATGGGGTGACGGCGCTGAGGCCATCGCTGCCATCGCCGCGCTGCGCCGGCAGGGCGAAACCGTGGTGTGCATGCTTTCGGAGAGCAGCAGCGAGATTGACGAGTTCTGCTGTGACCGGGAGCTGGTTTGCGAAGACGGGCAGTGGGTCGTGCATCCCCTGTGAGCGGTTTTCTTCCTTCTTCCTTTTTTTGACTTAGGTTGGACATAAAGATGAGCAAAGGGCGCAACGTCGTCGTGGTCGGCACCCAGTGGGGCGACGAAGGCAAGGGCAAGCTGGTGGACTGGCTGACCGAAAGCGCGCAAGGCGTGGTGCGCTTCCAGGGTGGCCACAACGCCGGGCACACGCTGGTCATCAATGGGGTCAAGACGGCCTTACATCTGATTCCCAGCGGCATCATGCGTGCAGGCGTCAAGTGCTACATCGGCAACGGCGTGGTGCTGTCGGCGGCCAAACTGTTTGAAGAGATCGAAGGCCTGGAAAAGGCGGGTGTCGAAGTCCGTTCGCGCCTGCGCGTGAGCGAGGCCTGCCCGCTCATCCTGCCTTTCCACGCTGCGCTGGATGTGGCCCGCGAGGCCGCCCGCGAGCACGGCGGCGCCGAAAAGATCGGCACCACCGGTCGCGGCATTGGCCCTGCCTATGAAGACAAGATCGCGCGCCGGGCTCTGCGCGTGCAGGACCTGAAGCACCCTGAACGCTTTGCAGCCAAGCTGCGCGAGCTGCTGGCGCTGCACAACCATGTGTTGACCACTTTCCTGGGGTCCGCCAGCTTCCAGTTCGGTGAGATGCTCAAGCCCTACGTCCGGGACGGCGAGGTGCAGTTCGAACCGGTGTTCGAAGAAGCCATGCGCCATGCCGACATGCTGCGCCCCATGATGGCCGACGTCTCGCGCGAACTCAACGAGGCGCACGCCGCCGGCGCCAACCTGCTGTTCGAAGGCGCCCAGGGCACACTGCTGGATGTGGACCACGGCACCTACCCTTATGTCACCTCCAGCAACTGCGTCGCAGGCAACGCCTGTGCGGGCGCGGGCGTCGGGCCCAGCCTGCTGCACTATGTGCTGGGCATCACCAAAGCGTATTGCACCCGCGTGGGAGGCGGCCCCTTCCCGACGGAGCTGGACTGGGAAAAGCCCGGCACGCCGGGCTATCACATGAGCACCGTGGGAGCCGAGCGCGGCGTGACCACCGGCCGCAGTCGCCGCTGCGGCTGGTTCGATGCCGCCTTGCTCAAGCGCAGTGCGCAGGTCAACGGCCTGTCGGGGTTGTGCATCACCAAGCTGGATGTACTCGACGGCCTGTCGGAGCTGCAGCTGTGCGTGGGCTACCAGCTCGACGGCGAGCATGTTGATCTGCTGCCCATGGGCGCCGAGGAAATCGCGCGCTGCACGCCTATCTACGAGAAGATGCCTGGCTGGAGCGATTCCACCGTGGGCATGACGCGCTATGAAGACCTGCCCACGAACGCACGCAGCTATCTGGAGCGGATCGAGCAGGTGACGGGCGTGCCGATCGCCATGATCTCCACCAGCCCCGACCGCGATCACACCATCGTGATCCATCAGCCGTACACGCAGCAATAAGCGAATTTCCAGCCCAATTGGCCGTTAGCGCTTGCCCCTAAAGCGCTGACAGCTATTAAAAAAGGAGTGAACGATGCTGACCGAAGACGGCAAGCACCTGTATGTGAGCTACGACGAGTACCACAACCTCATCGAAAAACTGGCACTCAAGGTGCATCAGTCCGGTTGGCAGTTCGACACCATCCTGTGTTTGGCTCGCGGCGGCCTGCGGCCTGGCGACATTCTCAGTCGCATCTTTGACAAGCCGCTGGCCATCATGTCCACCAGTTCCTATCGGGCTGAGGCAGGAACGGTGCAGGGGCATCTGGACATTGCACGCTTCATTACTACGCCCAAGGGAGAAATCGCCGGGCGCGTGCTGCTGGTGGACGACCTGGCCGATTCGGGCCACACCTTGAACGCGGTGATTACCATGCTCAGGACGAACTACGCGCCCATTACCGAGCTGCGCAGCGCGGTGATCTGGACCAAGGGTTTCTCCACGTTCACGCCTGACTATTCGGTGGAGTTCCTTCCGTCCAACCCCTGGATCCATCAGCCGTTCGAAGGCTATGACAACTTGTCGCCCGACAAGCTGCTGGAGAAGTGGAAGCTGTAAGCTCAAAAGGTAAAAACGCGACGCAAGGAATTTTCGGGCAAAAAATCGCGTTATACTTGCGGGCCTGCTGCAGCGAAGATGTCCAATGGGCTTTATGCTGCAGCAGCCGGAGAAGGTCCTCAAAAAATCTTCTCCCGGTCTTGCAACTGCCCAGATTTCTGATGTATAGTTCAAGGCTTCGCTTCTGACGGAGCGGCGGTGCTGGAAGGTACTGCAGGAAGTCGGAAGCGGCGGTCGAAAGGCCCTCAAGTTTGACAGGTTACTTTGAAACCTGTTATAGTTCAAGGCTTCGCTGATCGCAGCGAGGTTCGGAAAAAGAGGATGTGGTGCTTCGGTGCTGCGGCTTATTTTTCCAGGTGCTTTAACAATATACAGCCGATAAGCGTGGGCGTTTGATGAGGCGAGTGCCATGGTTCTTCGGAATCAAATCAAACGCTCATGGAAATAGAGAAGTGAAGTTCACTTCAATTCCGTTTTTATGAGTGTGGAGCTCTTCGGGGCTCCAAACAATTCAAGATCGAACTGTAGAGTTTGATCCTGGCTCAGATTGAACGCTGGCGGCATGCCTTACACATGCAAGTCGAACGGTAACAGGTCTTCGGATGCTGACGAGTGGCGAACGGGTGAGTAATACATCGGAACGTGCCCGATCGTGGGGGATAACGGAGCGAAAGCTTTGCTAATACCGCATACGATCTACGGATGAAAGCGGGGGATCTTTGGACCTCGCGCGGACGGAGCGGCCGATGGCAGATTAGGTAGTTGGTGGGATAAAAGCTTACCAAGCCGACGATCTGTAGCTGGTCTGAGAGGATGATCAGCCACACTGGGACTGAGACACGGCCCAGACTCCTACGGGAGGCAGCAGTGGGGAATTTTGGACAATGGGGGAAACCCTGATCCAGCCATGCCGCGTGCAGGATGAAGGCCTTCGGGTTGTAAACTGCTTTTGTACGGAACGAAAAGGTCTTTTCTAATACAGAAGGCCCATGACGGTACCGTAAGAATAAGCACCGGCTAACTACGTGCCAGCAGCCGCGGTAATACGTAGGGTGCAAGCGTTAATCGGAATTACTGGGCGTAAAGCGTGCGCAGGCGGTTATGCAAGACAGTGGTGAAATCCCCGGGCTCAACCTGGGAACTGCCATTGTGACTGCATAGCTGGAGTGCGGCAGAGGGGGATGGAATTCCGCGTGTAGCAGTGAAATGCGTAGATATGCGGAGGAACACCGATGGCGAAGGCAATCCCCTGGGCCTGCACTGACGCTCATGCACGAAAGCGTGGGGAGCAAACAGGATTAGATACCCTGGTAGTCCACGCCCTAAACGATGTCAACTGGTTGTTGGGGATTTATTTCTTCAGTAACGAAGCTAACGCGTGAAGTTGACCGCCTGGGGAGTACGGCCGCAAGGTTGAAACTCAAAGGAATTGACGGGGACCCGCACAAGCGGTGGATGATGTGGTTTAATTCGATGCTACGCGAAGAACCTTACCCACCTTTGACATGGTCGGAATCCTTTAGAGATAGAGGAGTGCCCGAAAGGGAGCCGATACACAGGTGCTGCATGGCTGTCGTCAGCTCGTGTCGTGAGATGTTGGGTTAAGTCCCGCAACGAGCGCAACCCTTGCCATTAGTTGCTACGAAAGGGCACTCTAATGGGACTGCCGGTGACAAACCGGAGGAAGGTGGGGATGACGTCAAGTCCTCATGGCCCTTATAGGTGGGGCTACACACGTCATACAATGGCTGGTACAGAGGGTTGCCAACCCGCGAGGGGGAGCCAATCCCACAAAGCCAGTCGTAGTCCGGATCGCAGTCTGCAACTCGACTGCGTGAAGTCGGAATCGCTAGTAATCGCGGATCAGAATGTCGCGGTGAATACGTTCCCGGGTCTTGTACACACCGCCCGTCACACCATGGGAGCGGGTCTCGCCAGAAGTAGGTAGCCTAACCGCAAGGAGGGCGCTTACCACGGCGGGGTTCGTGACTGGGGTGAAGTCGTAACAAGGTAGCCGTATCGGAAGGTGCGGCTGGATCACCTCCTTTCTGGAAACACCAGCACTCAACGCGTTGAACGCCCACACTTATCGGTTGTAAGGAAGACAGTTGGCCGACTGGCTGCAGCAGCAAGGCAAGCGCCTGAAAGCTATAGGCAGGCAATCGGGTCTGTAGCTCAGCTGGTTAGAGCACCGTCTTGATAAGGCGGGGGTCGTTGGTTCGAGCCCAACTAGACCCACCATCATCTTTCTGCACGACGATCGAAGGCGAGGACGGAAGGGGGATTAGCTCAGCTGGGAGAGCACCTGCTTTGCAAGCAGGGGGTCGTCGGTTCGATCCCGTCATCCTCCACCAACCACTGGACCCCTCAAGTGCTTACTCTTTGAGCACTGCATTCCTTATCTACCTTTCCTGAGCTTGCACGCATCAGGGGCAACACCCAAGCGGTTTGGCACCACGCCAGAGCGCTTCGTTGTTGAGGCGAGATTGCTCGCATCAATCGGCTGTTCTTTAAAAATTCATAGAGTCGAAATCAGCGTTGCTGGTGGAAAGCGCTCCTGCGGGAGTGCACCGTGCCACCAGCAACTAGTTTGATTGCGTCAAAACGAACGATTCAATGGAATTGTTCAGTAATGACGAATGTTCTCCAGGGCAGCGATGCCCTGAAAAAAAGCACATTTGGAATTACGGCATGAATAACGCGCGAGGTGCGAGACCTCGCAAGTGGTCCTTGGCTGCTGTGACGAATGGTTCCTTTGCTGCAAGGCAAGGGGTCAAAGTTATAGGGTCAAGTGACTAAGAGCATGTGGTGGATGCCTTGGCGATGATAGGCGACGAAAGACGTGATAGCCTGCGATAAGCTTCGGGGAGCTGGCAAATAAGCATTGATCCGGAGATTTCTGAATGGGGAAACCCACCCGCAAGGGTATCGCCGACTGAATACATAGGTCGGCGAGGCGAACCGAGTGAACTGAAACATCTAAGTAGCTCGAGGAAAAGACATCAACCGAGATTGCGAAAGTAGTGGCGAGCGAAATTGCAACAGCCTTCTAGTGATAGTCGAACGGTTAGCAAAGCGGCATGGAAAGGCCGGCCATAGTGGGTGATAGCCCCGTATGCGAAAACCGATCGGTGGTACTAGGCTAGAGACAAGTAGGGCGGGGCACGAGAAACCCTGTCTGAATATGGGGGGACCATCCTCCAAGGCTAAATACTCATCATCGACCGATAGTGAACCAGTACCGTGAGGGAAAGGCGAAAAGAACCCCGGGAGGGGAGTGAAATAGATCCTGAAACCGCATGCTTACAAAAAGTAGGAGCCCGCAAGGGTGACTGCGTACCTTTTGTATAATGGGTCAGCGACTTACATTCAGTGGCAAGCTTAACCGAATAGGGGAGGCGCAGAGAAATCGAGTCCGAATAGGGCGAAATTTAGTCGCTGGGTGTAGACCCGAAACCAAGTGATCTATCCATGGCCAGGATGAAGGTGCCGTAACAGGTACTGGAGGTCCGAACCGACTAATGTTGCAAAATTAGCGGATGAGCTGTGGATAGGGGTGAAAGGCTAAACAAACTTGGAAATAGCTGGTTCTCTCCGAAAACTATTTAGGTAGTGCCTCAAGTATTACCTGCGGGGGTAGAGCACTGTTTTGGCTAGGGGGTCATGGCGACTTACCAAACCAAGGCAAACTCCGAATACTGCAGAGTACAGCTTGGGAGACAGAGCACCGGGTGCTAACGTCCGGACTCAAGAGGGAAACAACCCAGACCGCCAGCTAAGGTCCCTAAAATTGGCTAAGTGGGAAACGAAGTGGGAAGGCTAAGACAGTCAGGATGTTGGCTTAGAAGCAGCCATCATTTAAAGAAAGCGTAATAGCTCACTGATCGAGTCGTCCTGCGCGGAAGATGTAACGGGGCTCAAGCCAGTTACCGAAGCTGCGGATGCACAGTTTACTGTGCGTGGTAGGAGAGCGTTGTGTAAGCCTGTGAAGGCAGCTTGTGAAGGCTGCTGGAGGTATCACAAGTGCGAATGCTGACATGAGTAGCGTTAAAGCGGGTGAAAAGCCCGCTCGCCGTAAGCGCAAGGTTTCCTACGCAACGTTCATCGGCGTAGGGTGAGTCGGCCCCTAAGGCGAGGCAGAGATGCGTAGCTGATGGGAAACAGGTCAATATTCCTGTACCGATCAATAGTGCGATGTGGGGACGGAGAAGGTTAGCTCAGCCAACTGTTGGATATGTTGGTTCAAGCCTGTAGTCGTGCCCGGTAGGCAAATCCGCCGGGCTTAGATGAGGGGTGATAACGAGTGTGCTTGCACACGAAGTGAGTAATACCCTGCTTCCAGGAAAAGCCACTAAGCTTCAGCTATTGACGACCGTACCGCAAACCGACACTGGTGCGCGAGATGAGTATTCTAAGGCGCTTGAGAGAACTCAGGAGAAGGAACTCGGCAAATTGATACCGTAACTTCGGGAGAAGGTATGCCGCAAGTAGGTGAACCTGTACAAGGCAAGCCCAAAGCGGTTGCAATAAATCGGTGGCTGCGACTGTTTAATAAAAACACAGCACTCTGCAAACACGAAAGTGGACGTATAGGGTGTGACGCCTGCCCGGTGCTGGAAGATTAAGTGATGGGGTGCAAGCTCTTGATCGAAGTCCCAGTAAACGGCGGCCGTAACTATAACGGTCCTAAGGTAGCGAAATTCCTTGTCGGGTAAGTTCCGACCTGCACGAATGGCGTAACGATGGCCACGCTGTCTCCTCCTGAGACTCAGCGAAGTTGAAATGTTTGTGATGATGCAATCTACCCGCGGAAAGACGGAAAGACCCCATGAACCTTTACTGTAGCTTTGTATTGGACTTTGAACGAATCTGTGTAGGATAGGTGGGAGGCTTTGAAGTGCGGTCGCCAGATCGCATGGAGCCATCCTTGAAATACCACCCTGGTGCGTTTGAGGTTCTAACCCAGGTCCATTATCTGGATCGGGGACAGTGCATGGTAGGCAGTTTGACTGGGGCGGTCTCCTCCCAAAGCGTAACGGAGGAGTTCGAAGGTACGCTAGTTACGGTCGGACATCGTGACGATAGTGCAATGGCATAAGCGTGCTTAACTGCGAGACTGACAAGTCGAGCAGATGCGAAAGCAGGACATAGTGATCCGGTGGTTCTGTATGGAAGGGCCATCGCTCAACGGATAAAAGGTACTCTGGGGATAACAGGCTGATACCGCCCAAGAGTTCATATCGACGGCGGTGTTTGGCACCTCGATGTCGGCTCATCTCATCCTGGGGCTGTAGTCGGTCCCAAGGGTATGGCTGTTCGCCATTTAAAGAGGTACGTGAGCTGGGTTTAAAACGTCGTGAGACAGTTTGGTCCCTATCTTCCGTGGGCGCTGCAGATTTGAGGAAGCCTGCTCCTAGTACGAGAGGACCGGAGTGGACACACCTCTGGTGTATCGGTTGTCACGCCAGTGGCATCGCCGAGTAGCTAAGTGTGGAAGAGATAACCGCTGAAAGCATCTAAGCGGGAAACTCGTTTCAAGATGAGATCTGCCGGGGCCTTGAGCCCCCTGAAGGGTCGTTGTAGACCACGACGTTGATAGGCTGGGTGTGGAAGTGCAGCAATGCATGTAGCTAACCAGTACTAATTGCCCGTGAGGCTTGACCCTATAACTTTGATCGCCCTGTGCACAACGCACAGCGCAGCATGACACGCATAAACCCAAGGATCACAACGTTATCCATGCCGGCGCAATCAAACTAGCCCCCAACGCTGAACCGCCTTCGACTCTATGAATCACCAGGGCGCAGCTTCCACCTACCCAAAAGAAGCCGCCCCCTGACCCGTTAAAGCCTGACGACCATAGCAAGTCGGTACCACCCCTTCCCATCCCGAACAGGACCGTGAAACGACTTCGCGCCAATGATAGTGCGGATTCCCGTGTGAAAGTAGGTCATCGTCAGGCTACTCATCAAGCCTCTCCCCCCTTCGCTCAAATAGCGCAAGGGGGGTTTTGGCTTTGGGGACGAGGAAAACAAAAAAGCAAAGGATCCCAGTCATGCTGCTGCAAGATATTCTGTATTCTCAAGGGTTCGGCACACGACGCATCTGCGCCGGATTGGTGCAGCAGGGAAGGGTGAGGGTGCGAGAGCGTGGCTCACATGTTGATGTCGTTTGCACTGATGCCACTCAGAAATTCGACACCCAAGACTTGATGATGAATATTCAGGGCGTGGGCTGGCCCTATCACGCTAAGGCATATCTCGTGCTCAATAAGCCTGCTGGCTTTGAATGTTCACAAAAGCCTTCTGCCCATCCCAGTATCTATACCCTTTTGCCTGCGCCTTTGCGCCAGCGGCCCAGCAAAAGCGCGGTTGCGGGAGTGCAGGCGATTGGGCGCCTCGATCAGGACACCACCGGCTTGCTTTTGCTCAGCGACGATGGCCAGTTCATCCATCGCATGAGCTCTCCGAAGAAGCGCATGCCCAAGATCTATCAGGTCACCACCAAACACCCCGTCACCGCGCAACAGGTGCAGCGCTTGCTCGACGGTGTGGTGCTTGATGATGACCCCAGGCCCGTCAGGGCTGCGGACTGCGCACAGATCGGTGAGTGCCGGCTGGATTTGACACTCACGGAAGGCAAGTACCACCAGGTCAAACGCATGCTGGCTGCCGTAGGCAACCGCGTGGAAGGCTTGCATCGCTCGCGCATCGGCGCGCTGGAATTGCCTGCTGACCTGGAGCCTGGCCAATGGCGCTGGCTTGGCGCCGATGAACTGGGTCTGCTGCAGGGCTAGGCGCGAAGGTGTAAATGCGCGTCAACCCACGCGTTGATGAGCGCGTTGACACACGCTCCTGCCGGCCTCTCCATGGGACAGGCTGGCGGCAAGGTTGCGGTAGAGAACTTGGCTGTACAGGGCGGCTCTCGCAACCAGCCACCTGCGGCTTCGGCAATGAACAGGAAGAGCGTGAAAAGCAACCGACGATGGCTGGCAACTCTGGCAATGGGCGTCTTGATGGCGGGGACAAGTGCGGCCCAGCCGGCAGCCGAGCCGCCCATCTTCGTGCTCAATTCGCTGCAGGCAGACGTGAGCGTGATCGACCCAGCCACCTGGACCGAGCGCGGGCGCATTGCCACGGGTAAAGAGCCTCACCACCTGTACCTGACGCCCGACGAGAAATCCCTCATCGTCGCCAACGCCCTGAGCGACAGCCTGACCTTCGTGGACCCGCGCACCGGACAGGTGCAGCGCACGGTCAACGGCGTCGTCGATCCCTATCACCTGCGCTTTTCGCCGGACATGAAGTGGCTGGTGACGGCTGCCAACCGCCTGAATCACGTGGACTTCTACCGCTGGGACGGCAGCGACCTGACTTTGGTCAAGCGCGTGCCCACCAGCCGCACGCCCAGCCATCTGTGGATCGATGCCGCCAGCCGCACCGTCTATTCCTCCATGCAGGACAGCGACGAGCTGGTGGCCATTGATATTGCCACCCAGACCATTCGCTGGCGCTCGCCCACTGGCGCCATGCCCGCCGACGTCTATGGCAGCCCGGACGGCAAGCTGCTCTTCGTCGGCCTGACCGGCAGCGACAGCGTGGAAGTGTTCGACATCACCGGCCCGCAGCCGCGCAGCGTCCAGCGCATCAAGACCGGCAAGGGCGCACACGCCTTCCGGGCGGCAGGCGACGGCCGCCACCTGTTCGTCAGCAACCGCGTGGCCAACACCATCAGCAAGATTGACATGCAGTCCCTGCAGGTGGTGGACAGCTATCCGGCACCCGGCGGGCCCGACTGCATGGACGTATCCGCCGACGGCCGCTATCTGTACGTGAGTGCCCGCTGGGCGCGCAAGCTGCTGGTCATCGACACCCAGCAGCGCAAGGTGGCGCAGGAAGTACGGGTGGGCAAATCGCCCCACGGCGTGTGGACGCTCAGGCATGCGCCGCGCTGAAGCACGACGGCAGCTGCTGTGTGCCAGTAGTGCTATTTTATTGATAGCTGCTGGCGCTTTATCCACGGGTGCTAGAGCCCAAAATGACTGCAAAGGTGCGGTCTACCTCACCTTTGACACCGGCCACATGGGCATCGCCCCTCTGGTGGCACAGGTGCTGGCGCGCCAGCAGGTGCGGGTCACCTTCTTTGCCGCCGATGAGCGCACGCAGGACGGGGGCAGCAGCCTGGACGAGCACTGGGCGCCCTGGTGGCGGGCCCGCGCGGCCGAGGGGCATGAGTTCGCCTCGCACACCCTGCACCACACCTACTGGCAGGCCGACGTTCGCCAGCAGGGCAAGACAGCGTTTCGCGTCAAGCCCTCCGCCGGGCCACGCGCTGGGCATAGCTTCACTCTCACGCCGGCCGCTTATTGCCAGGAGATCGGCGCGGCCGCGCAGCGCCTGCAGACCATCACCGGCCGTCAGCCCCTGCCGCTATACCGCGCGCCCGGCGGCAAGACCTCGCCCGCGCTGCTGGCCGCCGCCAACAGCTGCGGCTACACCCATGTCGGCTGGTCCAGCGCCGGCTTCCTGGGCGATGAACTGCCCAGCGACAGCCACCCCAACCAGGCCCTGCTGGCGCGCAGCCTGCGCGACATCCGTGATGGCGACATCCTGCTGGCCCACCTGGGCATCTGGTCGCGCAAGGAGCCCTGGGCTCCGGCGGTGCTCGAGCCGCTGATTGAAGGCCTGAAAGCCCGCGGCCTGTGCTTTCGCACGCTGGCCGAGCACCCCGCCTACGCGCCGCTGCTGCGCGGCCCCCGCCCATGACCGATGCGCTGACCTGGTTGGCCAGCGGCTTCGACGCCGTCCAGCAATGGCTGTTCGAGGCGGCCGTGCAGCCGCTGATGTTCACCCTGGGCCTGGGCAACCTGCTGGAAGACGGCTACGCCGCCACCGGCTGGCTGCTGGTGGGCGTGCTGCAGCTGGCCGTCATGCTGGCCGTGATTGCGCCGCTGGAGCACTGGCGCCCCGTGGAGCCGGTGCGCGACCGCGCCGCCGTGCGCACTGACATGGCCTACAGCGTCATCCATCGCCTGGGGCTGTTCCGGGTGGCGCTGTTCTTCCTGGTGCAGCCGCTGTGGGACGCTCTGTTCGGCGCGCTGCGCGTGCACGGCTGGCACGGCCTGCAGCTGGATGCCCTGTGGCCCGGAGTGACCGACCGGCCCCTGGTCAGCCTGCTGCTGTACCTGCTGGTGTTTGACTTCGTGGACTACTGCATCCACCGCGCCCAGCACCGCTTCGGCTGGTGGTGGCGGCTGCATTCGCTGCACCACTCGCAGCGGCAGATGACGCTGTGGAGCGACAGCCGCAACCACCTGCTGGACGACCTGCTGCGCTCGGCCATCATCGTGCTGGTGGCCCAGGCCATCGGCGTGGCGCCGGGACAGTTCGTGGCCATCGTGGCGCTCACGCAGCTGAGCGAAAACCTGCACCACGCCAACCTGCGCATGGGCTTTGGCCGGCTGGGCGACCGGCTATGGATCAGCCCGCGCTTTCACCGCCGCCACCACGCCATCGGCATCGGCGAGCCGAGGCAGGGGCCGCGCCGCAGCGCCTTCGGCGGCTGCAACTTCGGCGTGCTGCTGCCCTGGTGGGACATGCTGCTGGGCACGGCGGACTTCGCCCGACGCTACGACCCCACAGGTGTGCACGACCAGGTCGAGCCGGGCCGCAATGGCCACGTGCGCGACTATGGCCGCGGCCTGTGGCAGCAGCAGTGGTTTGGCCTGCGGCGCCTGTTCGGTGCCGACTGACGCGGGGATGGCCGAAGCGGGCGCTATGCTTGGCGCCCATGGCTCCGCTCATTGATTCTTTCTGGCGCGCCGCAGCCGGCTGCCTGTCGCCGCGGGTCATCGCGCTGTCGCTGCTGCCGCTGGTGGTGATCGCCTTGGTGGCCGCCGGCAGCGCCTGGCTGCTATGGGGCGGCGCCATTGCCTGGGTGCAGGGTCTGCTGCAGAGCACGCACTGGCTGGCCTCGCTGTGGGGCTGGCTTGGGCAGGTGGGCGTGGGCGACCTGCCCGTGGCGCTGGCGCCGCTGCTGGTGGTGATGGGCGCCACGCCGATCATCGTCATCGTCTGCGTGCTGGCCGTGGCTGCGTTCATGACGCCGGCGCTGGTGCGCTGGGTAGCCGAGCGGCGCTTTCCCCAGCTGCAGCGCAAGCACGGGGCCTCTCTGGCAGGCAGCATCCTGTGGGCGCTGGGCAGCACCCTCGCCGCGCTGGCGGCGCTGCTCGCGTCCATACCGCTGTGGCTGATTCCGCCGCTGGTGCTGGTGCTGCCGCCGCTCATCTGGGGCTGGTTGAACTACCGCATCATGGCCTTCGATGCCCTGGCCGAACACGCCAGCCGGCCAGAGCGCCAGCTGCTGCTGCGCCGCCACCGCTGGCAGCTGCTGGCCATTGGCGTGGTCTGCGGCTTCCTGGGCGCCGCGCCGGGGGTGGTGTGGATCTCGGGCGTGGTCTTCGCAGCAGCCTTTTTCATCCTGGTGCCGGTGGCCATCTGGATCTACACCCTGGTGTTCGCCTTTTCCGCGCTCTGGTTCACCCACTACTGCCTGGCTGCATTGCAGCGGCTGCGCAGCGAAGCGCCCCTTTCCGCCCCCACAACCCCATGACCCCTGCCTTCGGCCTCATCATCGTCGGCGATGAAATCCTTTCGGGCAAACGTGCCGACAAGCACCTGCCCAAGGTCATCGAGCTGCTGGGCGAGCGCGGCCTGGGCCTGGCCTGGGCCACGTGCGTGGGCGACGACCGGCCGCGCCTGACGGTCCTGCTGGCCCAGGCCTTTGCCTCGGCGGACGTGGTGCTGTGCTGCGGCGGTATCGGCGCGACGCCCGATGACCACACCCGCCAGTGCGCCGCGGCGGCACTGGGCGTGCCACTGCAGCCCCACGCAGCCGCGCAGGCGCTGATCCGCGAGCGCATGCAGGATGTGGCGCGCGAGCAGGGTCAGCCCTTTGAGCCCGATCGCGCGGACAACCTGCAGCGCCTGCAAATGGGCGTGCTGCCGGCGGGCGCGCGCCTCATTCCCAACCCTTACAACAAGATCGCGGGCTTTTCCTGCGACGGCCCTGGCGGCGGGGCGGTGCATTTCGTACCGGGCTTTCCCGTCATGGCCTGGCCGATGCTGCAGTGGGTGCTGGACGGCAGCTACGCACAGTGGTTCGGCCGGGCGCCGCAGGCCGAGCACTCCGTCGTGCTCTACGGCGCGATGGAATCGGCCCTTACGCCGCTGATGGAGCGCATCGAGGCCGCCCACCCGGGCGTCAAGGTCTTCAGCCTGCCCAGCGTGGACCACCCCGTGCATGGCCGCCACATCGAACTGGGGGTCAAGGGCGACGCCGCCCTGGTACCCGCCGCCTGGCTGGCATTGCACGCGGCGTTGCACCAATCTGGTGCAAGCATGGGCCCCGAACTGGTGCGCCAGCGCTGATCCGCACCCTGGTTGCCCCAGGGCCAGCGGCACAATGGCGGGCCGCCGCCGCTGGCACGCAAAATGCAAATACCGTTTCAACATCCCTGTGGATGAGCCGTTCAACCCTGGAGAACCCTGATGGCAAAGACCGTTGCTGACGTGATGAACATGGTGGAGGAGAACGAAGTCAAGTTCGTGGACCTGCGCTTCACCGACACCCGTGGCAAGGAGCAGCACGTCACCGTGCCTGTGTCGCACTTCGACGAAGAGAAGTTCACCCACGGCCACGCCTTCGACGGCTCGTCCATGCCTGGCTGGAAGGGCATCGAGGCCTCGGACATGCAGCTCATGCCTGACCCCAGCACGGCCAACATCGACCCGTTCTTCGAGGAAACCACGCTGTTCCTGCAGTGCGACGTGGTCGAGCCTGGCGACGGCAAGGCCTATGACCGCGACCCGCGCTCCATCGCCAAGCGCGCCGAGGCCTACCTGAAGGCCTCCGGCCTGGGCGACACCGCCTATTTCGGCCCCGAGCCCGAGTTCTTCATCTTCGACGGCGTGCGCTGGAGCAACGAGCCGGGCCGCACCTTCTACGAAATCGACGAGTACGAGGCGCCCTGGAACAGCGGCGCGCGGCTGGAAGGCGGCAACCGCGGCCACCGCCCCACCACCAAGGGCGGCTACTTTCCGGTGCCCCCCGTGGACAGCACGCACGACATGCGCGCCGAGATGGTGCTGCTGATGGAACAGCTGGGCATTCCCGTCGAGGTCTTCCACCACGAAGTGGCCGGCGCCGGCCAGAACGAGATCGGCACGCGCTTTTCCACCCTGGTGCAGCGTGCCGACTGGACGCAGAGCATGAAGTACGTGATCTGGAACGTGGCCAACGCCTACGGCAAGACGGCCACCTTCATGCCCAAGCCCTACGCTGGCGACAACGGCTCGGGCATGCACGTGCACCAGTCCATCTGGAAGGACGGCAAGAACCTGTTCGCCGGCGACGGCTACGCCGGCCTGTCGGACTTCGCGCTGTACTACATCGGCGGCATCATCAAGCACGCCCGCGCGCTCAACGCCATCACCAACCCCGGCACCAACAGCTACAAGCGCCTGGTGCCCGGCTTCGAGGCGCCCGTGAAGCTGGCCTACAGCTCGCGCAACCGCTCGGCGTCCATCCGCATCCCCTACGTGGCCAACCCCAAGGGCCGGCGCATCGAGGCGCGCTTCCCCGACCCGCTGATGAACCCGTACCTCGGTTTTGCCGCGCTGATGATGGCCGGCCTGGACGGCGTGGAAAACAAGATCCACCCCGGCGAGGCAGCCACCAAGGACCTGTACCACCTGCCGCCCGAAGAGGACAAGCTGGTGCCCACCGTCTGCCACAGCCTGGACCAGGCGCTGGAAGCGCTGGACAAGGGCCGCGCCTTCCTGACCAAGGGCGGTGTGTTCTCCGACGGCATGCTGGACGCCTACATCGACCTCAAGATGACCGAGGTGCAGCGCTTTCGGATGGCGCCCCACCCGGTCGAGTACGACATGTACTACTCGCTGTAAGGCGGTTTTGCGGGGCAAGGCGATTGGGGGATACTCGCCCGCAACGCGTCCGTGCCGCCTGCATGGCGGCGCGGGCCCAGCGAGGACCTCTCTTTCCATGAAGCACACCCTGATCCTGATGACCCTGGCCTGTGCGGCCCTGGCGCCCGCCTGGGCCCAGGACCGCATCTACCGCTGCGGCAACGAATACACCAACAACGCCACCCAGGCCAAGGAGCGCGGCTGCCGCCTGGTGGAAGGCGGCAATGTGACCGTGCTGCAGGGCTCGCGCCCGGCCGGCGCCGCAGCGGCTGCTCCCTCTGCCGCTCCCTCGGGCGGCGCGGCAGCCAGCTCGCCGGCCAACGCGCCGCGCGTCAATGCCGCCGACCAGAAGGCGCGCGACTCGGATGCCCGCGCCATCCTGGAGTCCGAGCTGCGCAAGGCCGAGACGCGCCTGGCCGAGCTGCGCACCGAATACAACGATGGCTCGCCCCAGCGCACGGCGCTGGAGCTGCGCAACCCGCAGGGTTACATCGAGCGCACGGCCGAGCTCAAGGCGTCGGTGGCGCGCGCCGAGGCCGACGTGGCCGGCATCAAGCGCGAGCTGGCGCGCCTGAACAAATAGGCCGGCGCGCCGGCAGGGGCAGGGCACCATCGCGCAGCCACCCACCCCCGAGCCGGCGCACATCCGCGCCGCAGACCCCTGGCAAGCGCTGGACTGGGTGCATACCCTGGTCGCAGTGCTGGCGCCCGACGGCACCACTGCGTTCGTCAACGCCGCGCTGGAAGACGCCCTGGGGCTGTCGCGCCGGGCGCTGCGCGGGGCCGACTTCTGTCCGCTGCTGGCCGACCCCGGGCCGCTGCGCCAGGCGCTGGCCGGTGTGCAGGCGCAGGACTTTGCGGCGCTGCGCTTTGCCGCCGAGCTGAACGGCCCGCTCGGCCAGCCACTGCCCGTGCAGGCCACGGCCAGCCTGCATGAGCCCACGGGTGGCGTGCTGCTGGAGCTGTGGCCCCTGCACGCCCAGGCCCGGCACGAGCGCGAGGAGCACCTGCGGGCCCAGGGCGAAGCGCACAAGGAGCTGATCCGCAACCTGGCGCACGAGATCCGCAACCCGCTGGGCGGCATCCGCGGCGCGGCCCAGCTGCTGGAGCTGGAGCTGCCGGCCCCCGATCTGGCCGACTACACCCGCGTCATCATCCGCGAGGCCGACCGCCTGCAGATCCTGGTGGACCGGCTGCTGGAGCCGCACCGCCACCCCCGGCGCATGGCCGACGTGAACATCCACGAGGTCTGCGAGCACGTGCGCGAGCTGGTGCTGGCCGAGTACTCGCACGGGCTGCAGGTGGCGCGCGACTACGACGCCTCCATCCCCGAGCTGCGCGGCGACCGCGACCAGCTGGTGCAGGCGCTGCTGAACATCGTGCGCAACGCTGCGCAGGCGCTGCACGCACGCATTGCGGCCGGCAACGCCCGCATCGAACTGCGCACCCGCGTGGCGCGCCAGCTCACCCTGGGTCGGCAGCGCCACCGGCTGGCGCTGCTGCTGGACGTGATCGACAACGGCCCCGGCGTGCCGCGCGAGCTGCAAGAGCGCATCTTCGTGCCCCTGGTCACCGGCCGTGCGCAAGGCACCGGCCTGGGGCTGACGCTGGCCCAGGCCTTCGTGCAGCGCCACGGCGGCATCATCGAGTGCGAAAGCCGCCCGGGCTGCACGCGCTTCGGCGTGCTGCTGCCGCTGGCCTGAACCTTCCAACTACCTTCTCTTGAATACCATGGCGCCCGTCTGGATCGTGGATGACGACCCCTCCATCCGCTTCGTGCTGGAGCGCGCCCTGGCGCGCGAAGGCCTGGCCACGCGCAGCTTCGAGGCCGCCGCCGAGGTGCTTGCCGCGCTGGACGACGCCGCCGATCCGCCGCCACAAGCGCTGCTGACCGACATCCGCATGCCCGGCATGAGCGGCCTGGAACTGCTGGCCCGCCTGCGCGAGCGCCACGGCGGCCTGCCGGTGATCGTCATGACGGCGTACTCCGACCTGGACAGTGCCGTGGCCGTATTTCAGGGCGGGGCGTTCGAGTACCTGCCCAAGCCGTTCGACGTGGCGCACGCCGTGGCCCTGGTACGCCGTGCGCTGCACGAGCGTGCTGCCGCGCTGCCGCCCGAGCCCGCGCAGCCCGCCGCACCCGAGATGCTGGGCCAGGCCCCGGCCATGCAGGAGGTGTTCCGCGCCATCGGCCGGCTGTCGCACAGCACCGCGACGGTGCTGGTGACAGGCGAGTCGGGCACCGGCAAGGAGCTGGTGGCGCGCGCCCTGCACCGGCATTCGCCCGTGGCGGCGGGGCCGTTCGTGGCCATCAACACTGCGGCCATCCCGCGCGAGCTGTTGGAGAGCGAGCTCTTTGGCCACGAGCGCGGCGCCTTCACCGGCGCTGCCGGCCAGCGGCGCGGCCACTTTGAGCAGGCCGAGGGCGGCACGCTGTTTTTGGACGAGATCGGCGACATGCCGCTGGAGCTGCAGACGCGGCTGCTGCGCGTGCTCTCCCATGGCGAGTTCTACCGGGTGGGCGGGCACAGCACGGTGCGCGCACGGGTGCGCATCATCGCCGCCACGCACCAGGACCTGGAGCGGCGCGTGCGTGCCGGCACCTTCCGCGAAGACCTGCTGCACCGGCTGAACGTCATCCGCCTGCAGCTGCCGCCGCTGCGCGAGCGGCGCGAAGACATCCCGGCGCTGGCGCGCCACTTTCTGGCGCACAGCGCGCGCCAGCTGGGCGTGGCGCCCAAGCAGCTGCAGCCGGACGCCCTGGCCCGGCTGGAGCACTTCGACTTCCCCGGCAACGTGCGCCAGCTGCAAAACGTCTGCCACTGGCTGGCGGTGATGGCGCCGGCCCAGCGCATCGCCGCCGCCGACCTGCCGCCGCCACTGCTGGCGCCGCCGGCCCTCGCCCAGGCCGGCAGCTGGGAGCGGGCCCTTGCCGATGAGGCCCTGCAGCGCATGCAGGACGGCCAAGCGCAGGTGTGGGACCAGCTGGTGCGCCGCTTTGAAACCGCCCTGATCGGCGCCGCCCTGTCGCTGACGCAGGGCCGCCGCGCCGAGGCTGCCCAGTGCCTGGGCGTGGGCCGCAACACCCTGGCGCGCAAGCTGCGCCCGGGCGGCGAAGAGGGCGGCGACGAGGCCCGGGACTGAGATAGGTCAAATTCGGCCCTATCCCTCGCCAGGCAATCGCAAGTAGCTATCGATATGTGAGCAAGTGGCGCCCGCGCGGCTTACCGCTTGCGACAGCGGGAGTCCTACAGTGGGCCGGACTGACTGCTGACCCGCGCGCCTCAACCCGGCTTTGACAATGAATTTCATCGTTCAACCAACCGGAGTCAAACACATGTCGGATTTCAAGGATGCCAACCGCGACCCCCTGACCAACGAGCCGGGTGCTCACCCTGTGGGGACTGGCGTGGGCGCTGCGAGCGGGGCCGTTGCTGGCGCTGCAGCAGGTTCGTTCGGCGGCCCCATCGGTGCTGCCGTGGGCGGCGTGGCCGGCGCCATTGTCGGCGGCCTGGCTGGCAAGGCAGCTGCCGAATCGGTGAACCCCACGGCCGAGGACGCTTACTGGCGCGAGAGCTACGAGCGCGAGCCGTACTACCAATCGGGCCGCAACTATGACGAATACCGGCCGGCCTATGAGCTGGGCTGGAGCTCTGCGGAGCGCTATGAAGGCGACTTTGCCGCCGCCGAGCCGCAGTTGTCGCGTGACTGGGGCACCCGCCGCGGCACCAGCTCGCTGGAGTGGGAGAACGCCCGCCCGGCCACGCAGGCCGCCTGGGAGCGCGCCCGCCGCAACGTGGCCGCCGGCGCCACCACCATGCCCATGACCGGCACGGCGATGTCGGGCAACAACGCCAACACGGCCGTGACGGACACGGTGAGCAACGACGACGTGGTGGATGTGCTGGACGACCTGCTGGAAAACAGCCGCGACGGCGAATACGGCTTCCGCACCTCGGCTGAGCGCGCCGAGAACCCCGAGCTCAAACAGATCCTGCAGCGCCGCGCCAGCGAATGTGCCAGCGCCGCTGCCGAGCTGGAGCGCGAGATCCGCGCCCGCGGTGGCGAGCCATCCTCAGGCGGCACTGTCTCCGGCGCGCTGCACCGCGGCTGGGTGTCGGTCAAGACGGCCCTGAGCACGAACGACGACAAGGCCGTGCTCAACGAGTGCGAGCGCGGTGAAGACGCCGCCGTGGCACGCTACCGCAAGGCCCTGAAGGCCACGCTGCCCGCCGACGCGCGCGCCCTGATCGAGCGCCAGGCGCAGGGTGCCCAGCGCAACCACGACGAGATCAAGGCGCTGCGCGACCGCTACAACGCTGCTTCCTGATTGGGGGTGGCCTCATAAAAAACCAGCCTCCACAGTGGGGCTGGTTTTTTTGTGTCCAGCAGGTAGAGGCAGGGCAGGACGGAAAAGCGTCAGAGCGCCAGTGTCGCCACCACCGGTGTGTGGTCGCTGGGCTGCTTGTTCTTGCGCGGGGCGCGGTCCACGTGGCAGGCGGTGACGTAGGGGCGCAGCGCTTGGCTGACCAGGATGTGGTCGATGCGCAGGCCGCGGTTCTTTTGAAAGCCCAGCATGCGGTAGTCCCACCAGGAAAAGCTCTTGTCAGGCTGCTCGAACAGCCGGAAGGCGTCCGTCAGGCCCAGCTGCAGCAGCGCCTGAAAGTGCGCGCGCTCCTCCTGCGTGTGGTGGATGGTGCCGGCCAGGCCCACCGGGTCGAAGGAATCGCGGTCTTCGGGGGCGACGTTGAAGTCGCCCACCAGCGCCAGGCGCGGGTGCTGGGCCATTTCGGCGCGCAGCCAGTCGTGCAGCGCCTGCAGCCAGCCCATCTTGTAGGTGAACTTGTCCGTGCCCGGTGCCTGGCCGTTCACGAAGTAGGCGTTGACCAGGCGCAGCGGCCCGGCGGGCGTATCCAGCGTGGCGGCGATGACGCGGGCCTGCTCGTCGCCGTGGCCGGGGATATTGCGCACCACGTCGCGCGCCGGCGTGCGGCTCAGGATGGCCACGCCGTTGTAGGTCTTCTGGCCGAAGCTGACAGCGTGGTAGCCGGCCTCTTGAAGCGCCTCGTGCGGGAATTTCTCGTCCACCAGCTTCAGCTCTTGCAAGCCCAGCGCATCGACGGGATTGGCAGCCAGCCAGTCCAGCACCTGGGGCAGGCGCACGGACAGGGAGTTGACGTTCCAGGTGGCGATTTGCATGTTTCTGGCCTCCAGCCCTTGTCAGTCAAGCGCGAGCAGCTATTGAAAAGTGAGCGTCAGGTGCCCTGGCGCTGGTAGCGCACGAAGCAGTAGGGCAGGCCCTGGGCGCTGACGGCGCCGGGGCTACGCGCCGCTTCCACCCACTCCGGGCCGAGCGTGGGGGCGTAGGCGTCGCCGGCGAAGTCCTGGCCGATCTCGGTTATCTCCACGCGCGAGGCCAGGGGCAGGGCCTGAGCGTAGATCTGCGCGCCGCCGATGATCCAGGCCGTAGCCGTGCCGGCGCACCCTGCCAGCTCCAGGGCCTCGGCCAGGCTCGCGGCGCGCTGCGCGCCTTCGGCCTGCCAGTCGCCCTGGCGCGTGACGACGATATTGGCGCGCCCGGGCAGCGGCCGAAAGCGCGCGGGCAGCGAGTCCCAGGTCTTGCGGCCCATGATGACGGGGCCGCCGTGCGTGAGCGCCTTGAAGTGCGCCAGGTCCTCGGGCAGGTGCCAGGGCATGGTGCCGCCCTGGCCGATGACGCCGTTGGCAGCGCGGGCGTAGATGAGAGCGATTTCCATGGCCGCGCCGCTCACACCGCCACCGGCGCCTTGATGGCGGGGTGGTGCTCGTAGCCGACGATCTCGAAGTCCTCGTACTCGTACTCGAAGATCGACGCCGGCTGGCGCTTGATGTGCAGCTCGGGGAAGGGGTAGGGCGCGCGCGCCAGCTGGGTGCGCACCTGCTCGGTGTGGTTCGAATAGATGTGGCAGTCGCCGCCGGTCCAGATGAAGTCGCCCACCTCCAGGCCGGTCTGCTGCGCCACCATGTGCGTGAGCAGCGCGTAGCTGGCGATGTTGAAGGGCACGCCCAGGAAGATGTCGGCACTGCGCTGGTACAGCTGGCACGACAGCCGCCCGCCCGCCACATAGAACTGGAACAGCGCATGGCAGGGCATCAGCGCCATCTGGTCCAGCTCGGCCACGTTCCAGGCACTGACCAGCATGCGGCGCGAATCGGGGCTGCGCCGCAGCGTGTCGATGACCTGTGCGATCTGGTCGATGTGCCCGCCACCCGGCGTGGGCCAGCTGCGCCACTGCACGCCATAGATGGGGCCCAGCTCGCCGTCCGCTCGCGCCCACTCGTCCCAGATGCTCACGCCGCGCTCTTGCAGCCAGCGCGCGTTGCTGTCGCCGCGCAGGAACCACAGCAACTCCAGCGCCAGGCTTTTGAAGTGCACGCGCTTGGTGGTGATGAGCGGAAAGCCCTCGCGCAGATCAAAGCGCATCTGGTGGCCAAACACGCTCTTCGTGCCGGTGCCGGTGCGATCGCTCTTCGCCACGCCGTGCTCAAAGACGTGGCGCATGAAGTCTTCATACTGGCTGCGGGCGGGGCGTGCTTCGGTCATGTTCATGATGAAAAAGGGCTGGAGCGCTTGCTGCGAGAGCGCTGGCAGCTATTGTTTCAGGAGCACGCAGCCCGGGTTCAGAAGGCCGTGCGGGTCCAGCGCCTGCTTGACGGCACGCATCATCCCCAGGGCCACGGGTGACTTGTAGCGCACCAGCGTCTCGGCCTTGAGTGTGCCCACGCCGTGCTCGGCGGAGAACGAGCCGCCGTGCTGCGCCACCGCGTCATAGACCAGCGCGTTCACGCGCGGCTCCTGCTCGCGCAGGAAGGCGGCGGCGTCGCCGCCTTCGGGCGCCTGCACGTTGTAGTGCAGGTTGCCGTCGCCCAGGTGGCCAAAGGTGACCAGGCGCGCGCCGGGCACCTCGCGCGCCAGCAGGGCGTCGGTGTGCGCGATGAAGGCGGGGATGCGCGAGGCGGCCACCGAGATGTCGTGCTTGATGTTCAGGCCTTCCTGCGCCTGGGCCAGGGGGATGCTCTCGCGCACATGCCACAGCTCGCGCGCCTGGGCGATGCTTTCCGCCACCACGGCGTCCAGCACGCAGCCGTCCTCGAACGCCAGCTCCATCAGGTGCTCGAAGCGCGCGCGGGCGTGCTCTTCCGATTCGCTGTCGCTGTTTTCCAGCAGCACGCACCAGGGCGCGCCTTCCATGCCGGCAAACGGCACGCGCAGCTGCGGCATGTGCCGCACCACCAGCGACAGGGCGAACTGGCCCATGGCTTCAAAGCCGGTGAGGCCCGCTCCCAGGTGCCGGTGCGCCAGCGCCAGCAGCTGCACTGCCGCCTGCATGGACGGCACCGCCGCCCAGGCCGTCAGGCGCGCGACCGGCTGGGGGAACAGCTTCAGGGTCGCGGCGGTGATGACGCCCAGCGTGCCTTCGCTGCCAATCAGCAGGTTGCGCAGGTCGTAGCCGGTGTTGTCCTTGCGCAGGCCGGACAGCCCGTCCCAGAGGTCGCCCTGCGGCGTGACCAGCTCCAGGCCCAGGCACAGCTCGCGTGCGTTGCCGTAGCGCAGCACCTGCGTGCCGCCGGCATTGGTGGCCAGGTTGCCGCCGATGGTGCAGCTGCCCTCGGCCGCCAGCGACAGCGGGAACAAAAGGCCCGCCTGGGCGGCCGCCTGCTGCACGGCCTGCAGGATGCAGCCGGCCTCCACCGTCATGCTGAGGTTGTCCGCGTCGATGGCGCGCACGCGGTTCAGGCGCGTCAGGCTCAGCACCACCTGGGTGCCACTGTCGTCCGGCGTGCTGCCCACCGACAGGCCGGTGTTGCCGCCCTGGGGCACGAGTGGCGTGCCGGCAGCGGCGCAGGCGCGCACCACTGCGGCCACCTCGGCCGTGCTGCCCGGGCGCACCACGGCCAGCGCGCGGCCGCGCTGGCGGCGGCGCCAGTCCTGCTCCCAGGCGCTCAGGTCGCCTTCGGTCAGCACGTGGGCGGCGCCGACGGTCTGGCGCAGGGTGTCGAGCAGGGCAGCAGTCATGTCGCAGGTTTCCAGCAAGGGGGCGAAGTCAGGCCGGCACGGCGGCGGCGCGCGCGGCGCGCTGGCGCAGCCGCACATGCAGCGTGCAGGCAACGAAGAGCAGCAGGCACAGGGCAACTTCCGCCAGTGCCAGCCAGCGGCTGGGGGCCGCGTCGCTCCAGGCGCGCACCACGCCTTCGGTGAAGTACAGCCACACCAGCAGGCTGACCCAGCGGTAGGTGTACATGCGCCGCTTGAGCAGCCCGGCCAGCGGCAGCGCCAGCGGCAGGCCCTTGAGCGCCAGCCACGAGCCGCCCGGGCGCAGGGGGGCCAGCCACAGCTCCCAGGCCAGGCTCAGCACGATCAGGCCCAGCAGGCTGGACACGGCCAGCCAGCGCGTGGCGGCCACATCGGCGCCGACGGCGGCAGACGGCTGTGCGGGGGCAAAAGGGGTGGGCGCGGGCATGGGGCTGGCATCATATCGGCCATGCCGTTGACCCTACAGTCCGCCGTGCAGCGCCTGGAGGCATGGCTGCTGCAGCTGTCGCAATTCCCCTGGCGCACCACCGCACACACCCTGCGCGAGCGCTACCGCGAAGACCGCCTGGGCCTGACGGCCAGCAGTCTGACCTTCACCACGCTGCTGGCCCTGGTGCCCTTCATGACGGTGGCGCTGGCCGTGTTCACCGCCTTCCCGATCTTCGCCACCATGCAGCGCGGGCTGGAGCGCTGGCTGATGGACAGCCTGATCCCGGCCACCATTTCGCGCCAGGTGCTGGACTACATCACCCAGTTCGCCGCCCAGGCCAGCCGGCTGGGGGCGGTGGGCTTTTCCATCCTCACGGTGACGGCGCTGGCGCTGATCCTGACCATCGACCGCACGCTCAACAACATCTGGCGCGTGCGCCGCCTGCGCCCGCTGGGCCAGCGGGTGCTGATCTACTGGGCCGTGCTCACGCTGGGCCCGCTGGTGCTGGGCGGCAGCCTGGCGCTGACCAGCGCCGTGGCCTCGGCCGCCTCGCGCGGCCTGGGCGAAGCCCTGCCCGGCGGGGCGCGCCTGCTGTTTGACGGCATCGAGTTCCTGGTGCTCACCAGTGGCATGGCGGCGCTGTACCACTACGTGCCCAACACCCAGGTGCACTGGCGCCACGCCTGGGCCGGCGGGGTGTTCGTGGCCTCGGGCATCTCGCTGGCCAAGAACGTGCTGGTGCTGTATTTGGCCTCGGTGCCCACCTATTCGGTGCTGTACGGCACCTTCGCCACGCTGCCCATTCTGCTTTTGTGGATCTATGTGGCCTGGGTGGTGGTGCTGCTGGGCGCGGTGGTGGCCGCCTACCTGCCCAGCCTGTTGGCCGGGGTGGCGCGGCCGGTGGGCGGGCAGGGCTGGCTGTTTCAGCTGGCGGTGGAGGCGCTGCAGCAGCTGCACGCCGCGCGCCAGGCGCCGGCCCACGGCCTGACGGCCGTGCAGCTGGCCTGGCGGCTGCGCGTGGACGTGCTGCAGCTCGAACCGGTGCTGGACGCGCTCACGGCCCTGGACTGGGTGGCGCGCATCAGCGAGGCCGCGGCCAATGAGTCCGACGCCGTGGACGCGCGCTACGTGCTGCTGGCCCCGCCGGCCGAGACAGCCATGCAGCCGCTGGTGCAGCGCCTGCTGCTGGCGCGCAGCGAGCCGCTGGAGCGCTTTTGGCACCACACCGGCATGGAGATGCTGACCCTGGCCGACGTGCTGTCCCGCCCCGAGGCCGGGCGCCAGCCGCCGGCCATGCTGCTCAAGCCGTAGCGTCGGTCAGGTGCGCACCGCCTGCGGCACCAGGTAGCGCTGGATCAGCTGGTCGTAGCCGATCAGCGCCGCCATGCCGACGGCGACCAGAGCGGTCAGCAGCGGCAGGTCCATGGCGCTGACCACGGCAAAGCCCGTGGGCGTGGCCTGACGCAGCGCATCGGGTGCAGTGCAGATGAAGTCCGCCGCGGCCATGCCGGTGTAGTGCATGGCGCACACCGCCACACCCATGACCAGCGCCGCCAGGCCGCGCAGGGCCAGCTTGCGGGTGCGAAAGGCCAGCCACAGCGCGGCGCAGGCAGCGGCCACGGCGATCACCACCGACAGCGCCACCAGCGGTGCAGACCACTGGATGAAGCCCGGAAAACGCATGCCGAACATGCCCAGGTAGTGCATGAAGGCCACGCCCAGGCCCAGCACCGTGCCGGCGCCCAGCAGGCGTGCGCCGCTGTCCGGACGCAGCGCCACGAAGGCCAGCGCGCCGGAAGTGGCGGCCACGGCGGCCACCAGCGAGACCAACGTCTCCGCCATCGCATAGGCCGAGCCCATGCCCAAACGCAGTGCCAGCATGCCGGTGAAGTGCATGGCCCACACGCCGATGCCGCCCAGGGCCGCGCCGGCAGACAGGACGTTCAACCAGTTCAGGCCGCCGCCGGGGCGGCGCATGTGCTGGGCCGCCGTCAGGGCGACAAATGAGCCCAGCACGGCGATGGCGTAGGACAGCAGCACCAAGCTGGCTTCATAGGAGGTCTCGGCGAGGGTGCCGGCTTGCAGGGCGGAGCTCATGGTGCGCTTTTTTTGAAACTTGAACAAAGACGACCTTGTCGATGGGTTCACCATGGATCAAGGTCGCGAGGCGCAAAAGTGTATGGACGTTGGCTACCCGGCGCGCGGCTCGGGCCCGGTGGTTAACGCTTGTTAAGAAAGCTCTGCATCGCCCTCGCGCGCCTGCAGGGTCGGCTCGCCTTCGAAGGCTCAGGCCAGCGCCGCCACGGCGGCCGCAGCGTGCAGCGCGGCGCCTTCCAGCGTGGCGGGGTAGGGCCCGGCCACGTAGTCGCCGCAGGCCATCAGGCCCTGGGCGATGTGCAGCGGCGGGCGGGCCAGGCCGGGCGTGCAGACGAAGGTGGCGCGCCGCTCGACCACGGTCTGCAGCAGGCGCAGGCCGGGCAGGGCCACCTCCTGCGCGGCCTGTCGCAGCACGGCGGCCTCCAGCGCAGCGCGCTCGCCGCCGAAGGCGCTGACGACGAAGGCCAGCAGGCCCTCGGGCCCACCCAGCTGCCCCCGGTCGAAGACGAATTGCGCGGGCTGCTGCGGCCCGCCGCGCAGCGCCAGCATGGGCGAGCGCAGCAGCGGCCCGGCGTGGCCGGGCTGGCGGGCATAGACGGTGGCGATGGCGCCAAAGGGCAGCTGGCGGGCCAGCGTGGCCCAGGACAGCAGCGCGGCGTGCTCGTGCGCCAGGGCGCTGGCGTCGCCCACCAGGCGCGCGGCCTCGGTACTGCTGGTGGCCAGCAGCACCGCGCCGAAGGGTTCGCCATCGACCAGCCAGCCCTGCCCGGGCGCGCCGCGCCCTAGCGCCTGCACGCGCCGGCCGGTGTGCACGGCGTGCCCGCGCGCGCGCAGCCAGGCGGCGGCGGGCTCGGGCAGCAGGGCGCCCAGGTCGGTGCGCGGCAGCAGCAGATGCGAGCCGCCGCGCCCGGCAAACAGGCTGTCTTGCACTACGCGCAAAAAGGTCTGGCCGCAGGCCTGCTGGGCGGGCGTGTTCAGCGCCGACACGCACAGCGGGTCGATGAACTCGCGCACCAGCCGCTCGGGCAGGCCGGCGCACAGGTCGGCCACGGTGTGCCCTGGCGCACACGAAAAGCCCGCCAGGCGCCAGCGCGCCGCACGCCCCAGCAGGGCCAGGCGCTCGCCGGCGCTCCAGCCGCGCGCGCGGGCAATGCCGGCCAGCGCGTCCCACGGCGGGGCCGCATCGGGCAGGGCGATGCCGCTGCCGTCGGGAAAGCGCAGCGCCAGCGGCAGGCGCAGCAGGGCGGCGTCCGGGTCCACGCCCACAGTGCGCATCAGACCCAGGCAGGCGGTGTAGGCGCCGATCAGGATGTGCTGGCCGTTGTCCAGCAGCACTTGGCTGCCGTCCTCCAGCATGGCCGGCACCGTCCGGGCCCGTCCGCCCAGCGTGCGCGCCGCCTCCAGCACGGTGACACGGTGCCCGGCCTGCGCCGCATGCACGGCCGCGGCCATGCCGCCCCAGCCAGCGCCGATGACGGCGACCTTCATGCCGCCCCCAACAAACTGAAAAGCCTGACCGCCCAATGCGCCGGGCGCGCCCCCGCCAGCAGACGGCGCGCAAGGGCCGCCCCGCAGCGTGGCCGTCGTCCCCCCTCCCGCGCGCAGCGCGGACAACAAGGGGGGAAGCGGCGCAGCCGCTCAGGGGGGGGCTTCACCCCTTCAGGGGGGTGTCTCACATCCTCCCCAGCGCCTGCACCCGCCACGCCAGCCACAACTTGCGCAGGGGAGTGAGGCTGGTGCGCTGGTGTAGCACCTGAAAGCCATCGGCCTCGATCTCGCGCAGCAGCGTGCGGTAGATGCTGGCCATCATCAGGCCGGGCCTTTGCGCGCGCCGGTCGGCCGCGGGCAGCAGCGCCAGGGCCTCGTCGTAGAGCTGGTGGGCGCGCTGCGCCTGAAAGCGCATCAGCGCCGCAAAGCGCTCGGAATACTGGCGCTGCGTGATCTCGTGCGCCTTCACGTCGAACTGCTGCAGCTCGCTTATCGGCAGGTAGATGCGCCCGCGCATCGCGTCCTCGCCCACGTCGCGGATGATGTTGGTGAGCTGAAACGCCAGGCCCAGCTTGTGCGCGTACTGGGTGGTGGCGTCCTCGGTCTGGCCAAAGATGCGGGCGGCCACCTCGCCCACCACGCCCGCCACCAGGTGGCAATAGCGCGCCAGGCCCGCAAAGTCCAGGTAGCGGGTCTGCGTCAGGTCCATGCGGCAGCCTTCGATGACGGCCTGCAGCTGCTCCTGGCGCAGGCCAAAGGGCTGGAGGTGCGGCGCCAGCGCCTGCGTGACAGGGTGCGTGGGCGCGCCGGCAAAGGTCTTGGCGATCTCGCTGCTCCACCACGACAGCTTGGTGTCGGCCACGCCGGGGTCGGTGACCTCATCCACCACGTCGTCCACCTCGCGGCAAAAGGCGTAGAACGCCGTGATGGCCGCGCGCCGCTCGCGCGGCAAAAAGAGGAAGGCGTAATAAAAGCTGCTGCCGGAGGCGGCGGCCTTTTGCTGGACGTACTGCTCGGGGGTCATGTGGGCGTGGATTGTCCCATGGCGGCGCGCGGCGCCGGCTGTCTTGCCTTTAATGGTCAAAAAGGCCTCCAGCGCTTGTGGGGCAAGCGCTGGCAGCTATGAATAGATGAGCGCCTTTTACATGCGCGCCGCGCGCGCCAGCATCAGCAGCCAGTCGCCGGCGTGCAGGCGCGGGCGCCGCACCAGGCTGGCGCCGCCCAGGGCCTGCACCTTGTCCAGGATGCGCAGGCCCCCCTGCACGACCAGCCGCAGCTCCCAGCCGGCGCGCCCGGGCAGGCGGTGCACCAGCGGCGCGCCCTCCCGCATCAGCGTGCGCGCCCAGGCGGCGCAGTCCAGGATCAGCGCGTCGCTGTGCGGCGTGCGCCGCAGCGCGGCCAGGTCGGCACGCGCCACACCATGGGCGGCGCAGTCGGCGTCGGCCAGGTAGTGGCGAGCGCGCGGCAGGTCCACGCTCAGGTCCTGCCAGAAGTTGATGAGCTGCAGCGCGCTGCAGATGGCGTCGCTGTGCGCCAGCGCGGGGCCGTCCTGCACGCCGTACAGGTGCAGCAGCAGCCGGCCCACCGGGTTGGCCGAGTGCGCGCAGTAGCGCAGCAGGGCGGCGCGGTCGGCGTGGGTGGCGCCGGCCTCGGTCATGGCCACGTCCTGTTCGAAGGCGCGCAGCAGGTCGTCCAGCAGCGGCACGGGCAGGGCGTGGCTTTGCAGCACGGCCGCCAGCGGGCCGAAGACCGCGGCCCAGCGCGGCGCGGGCGGCCGGCCGGCGGCCGCGGCGTGCAGCTGCTCGCGGTAGGCCTGCAGGTCGGCCAGGCGCTGCTGCGCGCTGGCACCGCCCTCGTCGGCCAGGTCGTCTGCCGTGCGGGCAAAGGCGTAGATGGCAGCGATGGGCCGGCGCAGCGCCGGCGGGCACAGCAGCGAGGCGACGGGGAAATTCTCGTAGTGCGTGACGGGCGGCGGCAGGGCGGGCGCGGCCGCGGCGCGGGGGGCTGGGGAGTTCACGGGGGCGATTGTCGTGCCTGGGGTGCTCTGCACGAATCCTCGCGCCGAGTGCCTCTGCGGACGCCTGGCCCGCGGATTCGTGCAGCGGGTTGCTTGACAGGGCGGGGCTGCCTCTTCCAAAATTTACTAACCAGTCAGTCAGTAACCAGCCCCGGGCTGCCCACCATGCCTTTTCCTGATTCCTTCCTGCGCCCCTCGGGCGCAGCCGCACGGCTTTCGCCCTCGCCCCGGCCCGGGGTTTTTTTGTGGGCCGGCCGTGCCGCCGCCCTGGGCGCCGCCGTGCTGGCGCTGGCCGGCTGCTCGCGCCCGGCGCCGCCGCCCGAGCCGCTGCGCGCGGTGAAGCTGGTCACCGTAGGCACGCAGGCAGCGCAGGCGCAGCATGAGTACGCGGGCGAAGTGCGGGCGCGGGTGGAGTCGCGCCTGTCCTTTCGCGTGGCCGGCAAGATCGTGCAGCGCCCAGTGGAGGCCGGCCAGCACGTGCGCGCCGGCCAGCTGCTGGCCGAGCTGGATGCGCGTGACTACGAGCTGGCGGCCCAGGCCGCCCGCGCCCAGGCCAGCGCCGCGGCCACGCAGCGCGACCTGGCGGCAGCGGACCTGCAGCGCTTTTCGCGGCTGCGGGCGCAGAACTTCATCAGCGGGGCCGAGCTGGACCGGCGCGAGGCGGCCCTCCAATCGGCCCAGGCGCAGTTGGCCCAGGCCCAGGCGCAGCTGGCCGCACAGGGCAACCAGGCCGGCTACACGCGCCTGCTGGCCGATGGGCCCGGCGTGATCACCGGCGTGGACGCCGAGGCCGGCCAGGTGGTGGCCGCCGGCACGCCCGTGGTGCGCATCGCCCGCGACGGCGCGCGCGATGCGGTGTTCGCCGTGCCCGAGGACCGCGTGGCCGGCGTGCGCGTGGGCCAGGCCGTGCAGGTGGCCGCCTGGGCCGGCGGCGCGCCGCTGGCCGCGCGGGTGCGCGAGGTGGCGGCCAGCGCCGACCCGGTGACGCGCACCTTCTTGGTCAAGGTGGCGCTGGAGGGCGGCGAGCCGCCCCCGCTGGGCGCCACGGTGCAGGTGACGCTGGCCGGCCCCGCCGCACAGGGGGCTTCGGCGGGCGGGGCGCGGCTGGTGCATCTGCCCAGCAGCGCGCTGCGCCAGGACGGCGCGCAGACGGCGGTATGGGTCTTCGACCCGGCCAGCGCCACGGTGCGCTCGCAGGTGGTGCAGGTGCAAGGCCTGCAGGGCGGCGACGCCCTGGTCAGCCAGGGGCTGACGCCCGGCATGCAGGTGGTGGCCGCCGGCGTGCACGTGTTGGCGCCGGGGCAGAAGGTTTCGGTTTACAAGCCAAAATCGGCTCCAGACCAGGCGGAGCAAGCGCCAGAAGCTATCAATAACGAAGCAGCGAACGGCGCCACGGCCCCGGCCGCGCGCTAAAAAGCGGGGCACGTGCCATGAACGCCGCGCCGCAAACCGCCCGCAGCCAGGGCTTCAACCTCTCGCGCTGGGCGCTGGAGCACGCCGCGCTGACGCGCTACCTGATGGTGGTGCTGATGCTGCTGGGCGTGGCCGCCTACTTCCAGCTGGGCCAGGACGAGGATCCGCCGTTCACCTTCCGCGCCATGGTGGTGCGCACCTACTGGCCCGGCGCCACGGCCCAGCAGGTGGCCGAGCAGGTCACCGGCAAGCTGGAGCGCACGCTGCAGGAGGTGCCCTACGCCGACCGCATCCGCAGCTACAGCAAGCCGGGCGAGTCGCAGATCATTTTCGAGATCAAGGACTCCAGCAAGGCGGCCGAGGTGGCGCAGGTCTGGTACCAGGTGCGCAAGAAGATCGGAGACATGCGCTGGCAGCTGCCGGCGGGCGTGCAGGGGCCGTTCTTCAACGACGAGTTCGGCGACGTCTATGGCGTGATCTACGCGTTGTCGGGCGAGGGTTTTACGCCGGCCGAGCTCAAGGACTTCGCCGACGACGCGCGCCAGCAGCTGCTGCGCGTGAAGGACGTGGCCAAGGTGGAGCTGTTCGGCGTGCAGGACGAGCGCATCTGGGTGGAGGTCTCGCAGCAGCGCCTGGCCCAGCTGGGCCTGGGCATGAACGCCGTGCTGCAGCAGCTGGCCAGCCAGAACGCGGTGGAGGGCGCGGGCCTGATCGACTCCCCGCACGACGTGGTGCAGGTGCGCGTGGGCGGGCAGTTCACCAGCGTGGAGCAGCTGCGCGCCATGCCGATTCGCGGCGCGCAGTCCAGTGCGCAGCTGCGCCTGGGCGACATTGCCGAGGTGCGGCGTGGCTACGTTGATCCGCCGTCCGTCAAGGTGCGCTTCCAGGGCCGCGAGGTGGTGGCCCTGGGCATCTCCATGGCCAAGGGCGGCGACATCATCGCCATGGGCCGCGCGCTGCGTGCGGCCGTGGACGGCATCCAGGCGCGCCTGCCCGCAGGCGTGGAGCTGGCGCAGGTGCAGGACCAGCCGGCGTCGGTGGCGGCATCGGTCAACGAGTTCGTGAAGGTGCTGATCGAGGCCGTGGTCATCGTGCTGGCGGTGAGCTTTGTCTCGCTGGGCCTACACAAGGGCGGGCGCTTCGGCTGGTACGTGGACTGGCGCCCGGGGCTGGTGGTGGCCATCACCATCCCGCTGGTGCTGGCCGTCACCTTCCTGGCCATGCACTACTTGGGGATAGGGCTGCACAAGGTGTCGCTGGGCTCGCTCATCATCGCCCTGGGCCTGATGGTGGACGACGCCATCATTGCCGTGGAGATGATGGTGCGCAAGATGGAGGAGGGCCACGACAAGCCGCGCGCCGCCACGTTTGCCTACGAGCTGACGGCCAAGCCCATGCTGACGGGCACGCTGATCACGGCGGCGGGCTTTTTGCCCATCGGCATCGCCAGGTCGGTGACGGGCGAATACACCTTCGCCATCTTTGCCGTCACGGTGATCGCGCTGGTGCTGTCGTGGATCGTGTCGGTGTACTTCGTGCCCTACCTGGGCACGCTGATCCTGAAGGTGAAGCCGCACGACCCCCAGGCGCCGCCGCACGAGCTGTTCGACACGCCGTTCTACAACCGCTTTCGCCGCGCGGTGTACTGGTGCGTGGCGCATCGCTGGCTGACGATTGGCGCCACGCTGGCCATCTTCGCCCTGGGCCTGGTGGGCATGGGGCGGGTGCAGCAGCAGTTCTTCCCGGATTCGAGCCGGCCGGAGGTCATGGTGGACCTGTGGTTCCCCGAGGGCACCCCGCTGGCGGCCAACGAGCAGGTCACGCGCCGCGCCGAAGGGCTGCTGATGGGGCTGGAGGGCGTGCAAAGCGTGGCTACCTGGGTGGGCTCGGGCACGCCGCGCTTTTATCTGCCGCTGGACCAGGTGTTCCCGCAGTCCAACGTCTCGCAGTTCATCGTGCTGGCGCAGGATCTGCACCAGCGCGAGCTGCTGCGCCAGCGCCTGCCGGCGCTGCTGGCGCAGGAGGTGCCCGAGGCGCGCGCCCGCATCAAGCTGCTGCCCAACGGGCCGCCCGTGCCCTACCCGGTGCAGTTCCGCGTGGTCGGCAGCGATCCGCAGCTGCTGCGCCAGCGCGCCGAAGAGGTCAAGGCGGTGCTGCGCGGCAACGCGCACATGCGCGGCGTGAACGACAACTGGAACGAGTCGGTGAAGGCGCTGCGGCTGCAAGTGGACCAGGACAAGGCGCGCGCCCTGGGCGTGTCCAGCCAGGCCATTGCCCAGGCCACGCGCACGCAGTTCACGGGCACCACCGTGGGCCAGTACCGCGAGGGCGACCGGCTGATCGACATCGTTCTGCGCCAGGCGCCGGGGCGGGGCGAGGGCGCGCCCGGCATCGACGGCGTCTATGTGGCCACGGCCTCGGGCCGCTCCATCCCGCTGGCGCAGATCGCCCGCGCGCAGCTGGCCTGGGAGCCGGGCGTGATGTGGCGCTATGGGCGCAACTACGCCATCACCGTGCAGGGCGACGTGGCCGAGGGGCTGCAGGGCGCCACCGTCACGGCCGAGCTGCTGCCGCCGCTGCGCGCGCTGGAGCAGCACTGGCGCACGCAGGGCGGGGGCGACACGCGCATCGACGTGGCCGGCGCGGTGGAGGAAAGCAGCAAGGGCTCGAGCGCCATCGTGGCAGGCGTGCCGCTGATGCTGTTCCTGGTGTTCACGCTGCTCATGCTGCAGCTGCACAGCTTCAGCCGCTCCATGCTGGTGTTCCTCACCGGGCCGCTGGGTATTGCCGGCGTGGCAGCGGCGCTGCTGCTGCTGAACCGGCCGTTCGGCTTCGTCGCGCTCCTGGGCGTGGTGGCGCTGATGGGCATGATCCAGCGCAACTCCGTCATCCTGGTGGACCAGATCGAGCTGGACCGGGCCGCCGGCGTGCCGACCTGGAACGCGATCGCCGAGGCGGCCGTGCGCCGGCTGCGCCCGATCGCGCTGACGGCGGCCGCTGCCGTGCTGGCCATGGTGCCGCTGTCGCGCAGCGTGTTCTGGGGCCCCATGGCGGTGGCCATCATGGGCGGACTGGTCGTGGCCACCGTGCTCACCCTGCTGGCGCTGCCGGCCATGTATGCGGCGTGGTTTCGGGTGCGCCGGCCTACGGAAGAGGGTCCGGGCGGGCCAGAAACTGGCGGCGGGCAGCCGGCGTCAGGGTAAAATCCGCCGTTTGACCAGTTTCATCGGGCTTGCGGCAATGGCGCAGCCTGGTGGCACGAAAAAGAACCGCGCGGGTGGCGAAATTGGTAGACGCACCAGGTTTAGGTCCTGACGCCAGCAATGGTGTGGGGGTTCGAGTCCCCCCCCGCGCACCAACGTGACACTGATGCACGCAGCCCACCGCCAGCGCGGCTCGCTGTCACGACCCCTGCATCCGACACCAGGAAACACCATGGCCGTAAACGTTGAAACCCTTGACAAGCTCGAGCGCAAGATCACGCTGAGCCTGCCCCTTGCCTCTATCCAGAACGAAGTGGACGCCCGCCTGAAGCGCCTGGCCCGCACCGTCAAGATGGACGGCTTTCGTCCCGGCAAGGTGCCGATGAGCGTGGTGCAGCAGCGCTACGGCTATTCGGTGCAGTACGAGGTGCTCAACGACAAGGTCGGCCAGGCCTTCTCGCAGGCCGCCAACGAGGCGCAGCTGCGCGTGGCCGGCCAGCCGCGCATCACCGAAAAGGACGGTGCGCCCGAGGGCGAGGTTTCCTTCGACGCCGTGTTCGAAGTGTTCCCCGAAGTGAAGATCGGCGACCTGGCAGACGCCGAGGTGGAAAAGCTCTCCGCCGAGGTGACCGACGAGGCCATCGACAAGACCGTGGACATCCTGCGCAAGCAGCGCCGTACCTTCGCCCAGCGCGCCAAGGGCACGCCCGCCGAGGATGGCGACCGCGTGACGGTGGACTTCGAGGGCAAGATCGACGGCGAAACGTTTGCCGGTGGCAAGGCCGAGGACTTCCAGTTCCTGGTCGGCGAGGGGCAGATGCTCAAGGAGTTCGAGGACGCCGTGCGTGGCATGAAGGTCGGCGAGAGCAAGACCTTCCCGCTGGGCTTCCCCGAGGACTACCACGGCAAGGACGTGGCCGGCAAGACGGCCGACTTCATGGTCACCGTGAAAAACATCGAAGCCGCCCACCTGCCGGAAGTGAACGAGCAGCTGGCCAAGTCGCTGGGCATCGAGGCCGGCACTGTGGAAGGCCTGCGCGCCGACATCAAGAAGAACCTGGAGCGCGAAGTCAAGTTCCGCCTGCTGGCCCGCAACAAGCAGGCCGCCATGGAGGCCCTGCTGTCCAAGGCCGAGCTGGACCTGCCCAATGCCGCCGTGCAGGCCGAGATCGAGCGCCTGCGTGACGCTGCCCGCGCCGACCTGAAGCAGCGCGGCATCAAGGACGCCGACAAGGCCGAGATCCCTGACGACATCTTCCGCCCGCAGGCCGAGCGCCGCGTGCGCCTGGGCCTGGTGGTGGCCGAGCTGGTCAAGGCCAATGAACTGCAGGCCACGCCCGAGCAGCTCAAGGCCCATGTGGACGATCTGGCCGCCAGCTACGAGAAGCCCGAGGACGTGGTGCGCTGGTACTTCAGCGACCGCAACCGCCTGGGCGAGATCGAGGCCGTGGTGGTCGAGAACAACGTCACGGATTTCGTCCTGGGCAAGGCCAAGGTGTCCGAGAAGGCCGTGTCCTTCGACGAGCTGATGGGCGGCCAGCAGGGCTGACGCGCGCGTCGGCTCGCGCCGCTGGCAGCGGCCTTGCGGGGCTTGTGCTTTGCGGCACAGGCCCCATTTCCTTTGGTGAGTCAGTACGGCAACGGAGAAAACAACACATGAGCGCACTGGATACCCAGGCCCTGGGCATGATCCCCATGGTCATCGAGCAGTCGGGCCGCGGCGAGCGGTCCTACGATATCTATTCGCGTCTGCTCAAGGAGCGCGTGATTTTCCTGGTGGGCGAGGTCAATGACCAGACCGCCAACCTGGTGGTGGCGCAGCTGCTGTTCCTGGAGAGCGAGAACCCGGACAAGGACATCTCGTTCTACATCAACTCCCCCGGCGGCAGCGTGACGGCCGGCATGGCGATCTACGACACCATGCAGTTCATCAAGCCCGACGTGTCCACGCTGTGCTGCGGTTTTGCCGCCAGCATGGGTGCCTTCCTGCTGGCCGCCGGCGCCAAGGGCAAGCGCTTTTCGCTGCCCAACTCCAAGATCATGATTCACCAGGTGCTGGGCGGCGCACGCGGCCAGGCCACCGACATCGAGATCCATGCCCGCGACATCCTGCGTACCAAGGACCAGATGAATCGCATCCTGGCCGAGCGCACGGGCCAGCCCCTGGAGAAGGTCAAGAGCGATACCGAGCGCGACTACTTCATGACCGCCGACGAAGCCAAAGACTATGGCATCGTGGACCAGGTGATCGCTAAGCGCCCTTGAGCGCGAGCCGCACTTTGGCGGCGGTGGAAACGGCGTTTCCCACACGGGGGACGCCTTTTTTATTTCGTTATCATCCTTGACAACTGTTTTGTTCTAAGGCAACTGCATCCATGGCCGAGAAAAAAGGCTCCTCCGGCGAGAAAACCCTGTACTGCTCCTTTTGCGGCAAGAGCCAGCACGAGGTGAAGAAGCTCATCGCCGGCCCTTCCGTCTTCATCTGCGACGAATGCATTGACCTGTGCAACGAGATCATCCGTGACGAATTGCCCGCGGGCGAAGCGGGCCCGGATGCGCGCGGCGACCTGCCCTCTCCGTCGGATATCAAGTCCAACCTGGACAACTACGTCATTGGCCAGGAAAAGGCCAAGCGCACGCTGGCCGTGGCTGTCTATAACCACTACAAGCGCCTGCGGCACAAGGAAAAGGCCGGCAAGGACGAGGTGGAGCTGTCCAAGAGCAACATTTTGCTGATCGGTCCTACCGGATCGGGCAAGACGCTGCTGGCCCAGACCCTGGCACGCCAGCTGGACGTGCCCTTCGTCATGGCCGATGCCACCACGCTGACCGAGGCCGGCTACGTCGGCGAGGACGTGGAGAACATCGTCCAGAAGCTGCTGCAAAGCTGCAACTACGAGGTGGAGCGCGCCCAGCGCGGCATCGTCTATATCGACGAGATCGACAAGATCAGCCGCAAGAGCGACAACCCCAGCATCACTCGCGACGTCTCGGGCGAGGGCGTGCAGCAGGCGCTGCTCAAGCTCATCGAAGGCACCATGGCCAGCGTGCCGCCACAGGGCGGGCGCAAGCACCCCAACCAGGACTTTCTGCAGATCGACACGACCAACATCCTGTTCATCTGCGGCGGCGCCTTCGCGGGGCTGGAGAAGGTCATCGAGGCGCGAACCGAGGCTTCCGGCATCGGCTTTGGCGCCACGGTGCGGGCCAAGTCGCAGCGCTCGCTCACCGAGATGTTCCAGGACATCGAGCCCGAGGACCTGATCAAGTTCGGCCTGATCCCCGAGCTGGTCGGCCGCATGCCGGTGGTCACGGCGCTGGCCGAGCTGGACGAGGATGCGCTGGTGCAGATCCTGACCGAGCCCAAGAATGCCCTGGTCAAGCAGTACAGCAAGCTGCTGGCCATGGAGGGCGTGGACCTGGAGATTCGCCCGGCGGCGCTCAAGGCCATCGCACGCAAGGCGATTGCCCGCAAGACCGGCGCGCGGGGCCTGCGCTCCATCCTGGAGCACTCGCTGATCGGCACGATGTTCGACCTGCCCAATGCCACCAACGTGGAAAAGGTGGTGGTGGACGAGGCCACGATCGAGGAGAGCAAGGCGCCGCTGCTGGTCTACCGCGAGGCCGCCAAGACCGCCTGAGCGCCGGCTGCGCCACGCAGGCAGCAACCACCGGCCGAGCCCGGCGCGCTACCGCCGCGCCGGGTTGAAATAACCCGCCCGTGGACCATATTCCATGGAGCTTTTCAAGGATTTCCCATGTCCGGACACACGCCCCTGCCTGACACGCCCATCGACCTGCCGCTGCTGCCCCTGCGCGACGTGGTCGTCTTCCCCCACATGGTGATTCCGCTGTTCGTCGGCCGCGCCAAGAGCATCAAGGCGCTGGAGCAGGCCATGGAGGGCGACCGCCGCATCATGCTGGTGGCCCAGAAGACTGCTTCCAAGGATGAGCCCCAGGTAGCCGACATGTTCGAGGTCGGCTGTATCTCGACCATCCTGCAGATGCTCAAGCTGCCCGACGGCACCGTGAAGGTGCTGGTGGAAGGCCAGCAGCGCGCGGCCGTGGCTGACGTGCTGGAGAGCGAGACCCATTTCACCGCCACGGTGCGCCCGCTTCTGCCCCAGACGCAGGAGCAAAGCGCCAGCAGCGAGACCGAGGCCCTGCGCCGCGCGGTGATGCAGCAGTTCGACCAGTACGTCAAGCTCAACAAGAAGATTCCTTCCGAGATCCTTACGTCCATTGCCAGCATCGATGACGCTGGCCGCCTGGCCGACACCATCGCCGCCCACCTGCCGCTGAAGCTGGAGAACAAGCAGTCCGTGCTGGGCCTGGGCGACGTGCGCGAGCGGCTGGAGAACCTGTTCGGGCAGCTCGAGCGCGAGGTGGACATCCTCAACGTGGACAAGCGCATCCGTGGTCGCGTCAAGCGGCAGATGGAGAAGAACCAGCGCGACTTCTACCTGAACGAGCAGGTCAAGGCCATCCAGAAGGAACTGGGCGAGGGCGACGACGGCGCGGACATCGAAGAGATCGAGAAGAAGATCAAGGCCGCCAAGATGCCCGCCGAGGCGCGCAAGAAGGCTGAGAGCGAGCTGAAAAAACTCAAGCTCATGTCGCCCATGTCCGCCGAGGCGACCGTAGTGCGCAACTACATCGACACGCTGGTGGGCCTGCCCTGGAGCAAGAAGACCAAGGTGCGCCACGACCTGGCACTGGCCGAAGAGGTGCTGAACCAAGACCACTACGGCCTGGAGAAGGTCAAGGACCGCATCCTCGAATACCTTGCCGTGCAGCAGCGCGTGGACAAGCTGAAGGCCCCCATCCTGTGCCTGGTGGGGCCTCCGGGCGTGGGCAAGACCTCGCTGGGGCAGTCGATTGCCAAGGCCACGGGGCGCAAATACGTGCGCATGGCCCTGGGGGGCATGCGCGACGAGGCGGAGATCCGCGGCCACCGCCGCACCTACATCGGCGCCATGCCGGGCAAGGTGCTGCAGAACCTGAACAAGGTCGGCACGAGGAACCCTCTGTTCCTGCTGGACGAGATCGACAAGCTGGGCACCGATTTCCGGGGCGATCCGTCCAGCGCACTGCTGGAAGTGCTGGACCCCGAGCAGAACCACAAGTTCGGCGACCACTACGTGGAGGTGGACTTCGACCTGTCGGACGTGATGTTCGTGGCCACGTCCAACTCCATGAACATCCCGCCGGCGCTGCTGGACCGCATGGAAGTCATCCGTCTGTCGGGCTACACCGAGGATGAGAAGACCAACATCGCCCTCAAATACCTGCTGCCCAAGCAGATGGACAACAACGGCGTGCAGGGCGGCGAGCTGGCGGTGACGGAGGCCGCCGTGCGCGACATCGTGCGCTACTACACCCGCGAGGCGGGCGTGCGCTCGCTGGAACGCGAGCTGTCCAAGATCTGCCGCAAGGTCGTCAAGGCCATGCAGCTCAAGCAGGCCACGGCGCCGGTGGAAGTCACGCCCGAGAACCTGCATGACTACCTGGGCGTGCGCAAGTACACCTATGGCCGCGCCGAGCACGACAACCAGGTCGGGCAGGTGGTGGGACTGGCCTGGACGGAAGTGGGCGGCGACCTGCTGACCATCGAAGTCGCCACCATGCCGGGCAAGGGCAACATCACGCGTACCGGCTCGCTGGGCGACGTGATGAAGGAATCGGTGGAGGCCGCGCGCACGGTGGTGCGCAGCCGTGCACGCCTGCTGGGCATCAAGGACGAAGCTTTCGAAAAGCGCGACCTGCACATCCACGTGCCCGACGGCGCCACCCCCAAGGACGGCCCGAGCGCGGGTGCCGCCATGACCACGGCGATCGTCTCGTCGCTCACCGGCATTCCCGTGCGGGCCGACGTGGCCATGACCGGCGAAATCACGCTGCGCGGCGAGGTCACTGCCATCGGCGGCCTGAAGGAAAAGCTGCTGGCGGCCCTGCGCGGCGGCATCAAGACGGTGCTGATCCCCGAGGAGAATGTGAAGGATCTGCAGGACATTCCGGACAACGTGAAGAGCGGCCTGGAGATCGTGCCTGTCAAGTGGATCGACAAGGTGCTGGACGTTGCGCTGGAGCGCAGCCCCGAGCCGCTGAGTGACGAGGAAGTGGCCGCCCAGGCGGCGCAGCGCGCGGCCCAGGGCGCGCATCCTGCGGTGGCGGGCGCGGCGCCGCACTGATCAGAAGAATTTGGCGCATTTGCCGGCGCATGCCGAAAAATGCGTTAAACTTCCATTCATCGACACCAAGCGTTGTACAATGTGAGGCTTCGGTAAATGCGGGAATAGCTCAGTTGGTAGAGCGCAACCTTGCCAAGGTTGAGGTCGTCGGTTCGAGCCCGATTTCCCGCTCCAGATTTCGAAAAAAAAGGGGTGCCTCGGCTCCCCTTTTTTCTAGGAAAAAGGTTTGGCGCGGTAGCAAAGCGGTTATGCGTCGGATTGCAAATCCGTTGAGGCCGGTTCGACTCCGGCCCGCGCCTCCAGCCTTCTTTTCTGTTCTCGCCTGCAATCGCAAAAAAGTTTGCGTTGTGCAAAGGGGTAGAAAAAGGGTGCTAGAATCTTTGTCTTCCCGAAATGCGGCGCGAAAGCGCAGCGCCAGGGAAGAAAAAATGCGGGAATAGCTCAGTTGGTAGAGCGCAACCTTGCCAAGGTTGAGGTCGTCGGTTCGAGCCCGATTTCCCGCTCCAGATTTCGCAAGGGAAGCCTAGGCTTCCCTTTTTTATTGCTCGCATCCAGGCCGGTGTCCTATCCGCAATGCGGTCTGGCGGCATTGCATGCAGGTGCTGGCGCGGTTACGCTGGCCCTTAGCCGGCAGGTGGTGCCGGCTAGCGCCCCGGTGGTGAAATTGGTAGACACTGCGGACTTAAAATCCGCCGCTTTCCTGAAAAGGGGCGTGCCGGTTCGACCCCGGCCCGGGGCACCAGGGAGATTTCGCATGTCAGACTACAACGCTCCTTTTGAAATTCATGTGCATGGACAGGTGCAGCTGCGTCCGGACGTGGATTTCAACCAGCTGCAGGACGCCCTGCAGCCCCTGTGGAAGTACGCTGGCGCCCGATCGCTGGCCGATGGTGCCGAGAGCGCCTACGAGGACGAGCCCGGCATCCAGTTCGACCCCAAGGAGCGCACGCTGCAGATGTGCTGGACGGTGCGCGGCGACGAGGACTTCCGCCAGTCGCTGGACGATATGTGCATGAGCCTGAACGAGCTGGCCGAGCAGGGCGCCGCCATCGAGGTGACCTTCTATGACGCCGAGTTCGACGAGGACGAAGCCGAGGACGAGGACGAGTCGCGCGACGACTTCCTGATGCTGTTCGTGGGCCCCACGCCCGCGGCCATCATGCAGGTGCAGCGCGACCTGCTGGTGCAGGACGTCGTGAACCTGATGGAGCGCCACTTCGATGGCGCCGAGCTGGGCGGCGTGGTGGGCGAGATCGACAAGCTGTTTTCCGAGCGCTTTGACGCCCTCGTCAGCTCGCTGGAGATCGGCAAGCCCCCGCGCGGCAGCGGCGGCCCGGGGGGCAGCGGCGGCCATGGCGGCGGACGGCGGCCCCGCCACCTGCACTGACAGGCAGGAACAGGCAGGCGCTTGCTACAGAAAATATAGCTGCCAGCGCATGGTGGACGGGCCCTAGGGCCCGTTTTCATTTATATGCTGGACAAGGCCGTGCAGGCCGTGGGCGGCAGGCCCAGCCAGCGCCCGGCGGCTGCCTGCAGCGCAGCAAGGGCGCCGGTGGTGAACAGCCTAGGCAGCTCCTGTCCAGACTGCGCCTCGGGTGCGAGGGCGCCGGCCGCCTCCAGCATGCGCCGTGTCTGGCGCGCCACGGCCGCGCCGGTGTCGATGAGCTGCACCTGCGGGCCCACCAGCGCGCGCAGCTGCTCGCGCGCGAAAACATAGTGGGTGCAGCCCAGTACCAGCGTGTCGATGGCCCCCGGCTCGTCGCCGAAGCAGCCCAGTGCGCCGGTGTAGCGCGCGCACAGGGCGGCGACGGTGTCGCGCGCCGCGGCAGCCGCCGGGCCTTCGGTCGTGCTGCGCTCAATGGCATGCGCCAGCCCATCGCAGGCCTGCACCGAAAACCGCAACTGGCGCCCTTCGTGCGCGCCGCGCAGGCGAGCAAAGCGCTCGCTGTGCACGGTGCCGCGCGTGGCCAGCACGCCCACATGGCCGGTGCGGGTCAGGGCGGCGGCGGGCTTGAGGGCCGGCTCCACGCCGATCACCGGCAGGCCGGGGAGGGCGGCGCGCAAGGCCTCCACCGAGGCCGCCGTCGCCGTGTTGCAGGCCACCACCAGCGCCTTGATGCTGTGGTGCCGGTGCAGCCACTGGCCGATCGCCAGGGTGCGCCGGGTGACGAAGTCATCGCCCTTTTCGCCGTAGGGTGCATGGCCACTGTCGGCCAGGTATACAAAGTGCTCGTGCGGTAGCTCTTCGCGCAGCGCCGCCAGCACGCTCAGGCCCCCGATGCCGCTGTCGAACACGCCGATGGGCCGCTGAAAGACAGGCTGGTTCATGGTGAGAGGGGACGCGGCTGACGGTGGGCTGGACAGGGGCCGCCAGTATGCCCACGTGACTGAAGCCCTGGCAGGGCTGCGACATAATCGTTTCGGAGAGCCTGCGCCCGGTCCAACAGACGGGAGCGCAGCGCGCGCCGGCCGGCGACCCCGGTGCCGGGCCGCTTCTTTTGCCAGGACAAGCCGTTCCCCACCTTTCCCGCCCAGGTTCCACGATGCCCGAATACCGTTCCAAAACCTCCACCGCCGGCCGCAACATGGCGGGCGCCCGCGCGCTGTGGCGCGCCACCGGCATGAAGGATGCCGACTTCTCCAAGCCCATCATCGCGGTGGTCAACTCGTTCACGCAGTTCGTGCCCGGCCACGTGCACCTGAAGGACCTGGGCCAGCTGGTGGCGCGCGAGATCGAGGCCGCCGGCGGCGTGGCCAAGGAGTTCAACACCATTGCCGTGGATGACGGCATCGCCATGGGCCACGACGGCATGCTGTACTCGCTGCCCAGCCGCGAGATCATTGCCGACAGCGTCGAATACATGGTGAATGCGCACTGCGCCGACGCTATGGTCTGCATCTCCAACTGCGACAAGATCACCCCCGGCATGCTGATGGCGGCGATGCGGGTCAACATCCCCGTCATCTTCATCTCGGGCGGCCCGATGGAGGCCGGCAAGGTGCAGCTGGCCGTGCCGGGCAAGGCGACCATCACCTTCACCAAGAAGCTGGACCTGGTGGACGCCATGGTCATGGCCGCCGACGAGCACGTGAGCGATGCCGATCTGGCCGAGGTCGAGCGCTCGGCCTGCCCGACCTGCGGCTCATGCTCGGGCATGTTCACCGCCAACTCCATGAACTGCCTGACCGAGGCGCTGGGCCTGTCGCTGCCGGGCAACGGCACGCTGCTGGCCACGCACGCCGACCGCGAAGAGCTGTTCAAGCGCGCCGGCCGGCGCATCGTCGAGCTGGCCCGGCAGTACTACGAACAGGACGACGAGCGCATCCTGCCGCGCTCGGTGGGCCTGGCGGCGTTCGAGAACGCCATCACGCTGGACGTCGCCATGGGCGGCTCCACCAACACCATCCTGCACTTGCTGGCCATCGCGCAGGAGGCTGAGATCCCATTCACCATGAAGGACATCGACCGCCTGTCGCTGGTCGTGCCGCAGCTGTGCAAGGTGGCGCCCAACACTGACAAGTACCACATCGAGGATGTGCACCGCGCCGGCGGCATCATGGCCATCCTGGGCGAGCTGGACCGCGCCGGCAAGCTGCACACCGACGTGCCCACGGTGCACGCCCGCACGCTGGGCGAGGCGCTGGAGCAGTGGGACATCACGCGTACGCAGGACGAGGCCGTGCGCCGTCTTTACCTGGCCGGCCCCGGCGGCATCCCCACGCAGGTGGCCTTCAGTCAGGACGCGCGGTGGCCCAGCCTGGACCTGGACCGCGAGCATGGCTGCATCCGCAGCTACGACCACGCCTACAGCAAGGAAGGCGGCCTGGCCGTGCTGCACGGCAACATCGCGCTGGACGGCTGCGTGGTGAAAACCGCGGGCGTCGATGAATCCATCCTGGTCTTCGAAGGCCCGGCGCACGTGGTCGAATCGCAGGACGCGGCCGTCGAGCACATCCTGGAAGGCCAGGTGCAGCCCGGCGACGTGGTCGTCATCCGCTACGAAGGCCCCAAGGGCGGCCCCGGCATGCAGGAGATGCTCTACCCGACCAGCTACCTGAAGTCCAAGGGCCTGGGCAAGGCCTGCGCGCTGCTGACCGACGGGCGCTTTTCCGGCGGCACCTCGGGCCTGTCCATCGGCCACGCCTCGCCCGAAGCGGCGGCCGGCGGCGCCATCGGCCTGGTGAGGAATGGCGACCGCATCCGCATCGACATCCCGGGCCGCACCATCGATGTGCTGGTCGATGACGAGGAGCTGGCCCGCCGCCGCGCCGAGCAGGACGCAAAAGGCTGGAAGCCGGCCGAGCCGCGCCCGCGCAAGGTCTCGGCGGCGCTCAAGGCCTACGCCAAGCTGGTCACCAGTGCCGACAAGGGCGCCGTGCGCGACCTGTCGCTGCTCGATTGAGCGCCGCACGCGTCGCCCTGGTCACGGGCTCCACTTCGGGCATTGGCGAGGCCGTCGCGCGCCGCCTGGCGCGAGAAGGCTACGCAGTCGTCGTGCATTCCCGAAGCTCGGCGCAGGCCGGCCAGGCGCTGGCGGCCGAGCTGGGCCGCGCCGTATATGTCCAGGCCGACCTCGCACTGGACGCCGACCGGGTGCGCCTGGTGCGCGAGGCCGTGGGCGCCTGGGGCCGGCTGGATGTGCTGGTGAACAACGCCGGCATCAGCCGCGTGGTGCCGCACGACGACCTTCTCTCGGCGACGCCAGAGATCTGGCAGGAGCTGCATGAGGTGAACGTGATCGCTCCATTCCGTCTGGTGGCCGAGGCGCGCGCGGCGCTTGAGGCGGCAGCTGTTGACGGCCGCCCGGGTTGCGTCATCAATATCAGCTCGCATGCCGGCGTGCGGCCCAAAGGCGCATCTATCCCCTATGCAGTATCCAAGGCGGCGCTCAACCACATGACCCGGCTGCTGGCGCTATCGCTGGCGCCGCGCATCCGGGTCAACGCCGTGGCTCCCGGCCTCGTCGATACGCCGCTCACAGCCGACTGGACGCAGGCGCAGGCCCTGTGGCGCGAACGCGCACCCATGCGTCGCGCGGCCCAGCCCGATGACATCGCCCAGACTGTGTCTTTGCTGGCCGCCAGCGACTACCTGACGGGAGAGGTCTTGGCGCTGGACGGCGGCTTGAATCTCACCTGATCTATTTGCAGACCATGACCGATTTGCACCAGCGCATCGCCTCCAGCTTTAAGGCCCAGGGCCTGATGGCCACGCTGGGTGCCCGCCTGGCGCTGGTGCAGGACGGCGAGGTGCGCATCGAACTGCCCTTCAGTGCCGCTTTGTCCCAGCAGCACGGCTACGTGCACGCCGGCGCCATCACCAGCGTGGTGGACAGCGCCTGCGGCTATGCGGCGCTGACGCGCGGCCCGGCCGGCTGCGAGGTGGTCACGGCCGAGTTCAAGACCAACTTTGTGCGCCCGGCCATTGGCGAGCGCTTCATCGCCGTGGGCCGGGTGGTCAACGCCGGGCGGCAGCTGGCGGTGGTGACGGGCGAGGTGCTGGCGCACACCGCCGACGGCGCCGAGCCCAAGCTGGTGGCGCTGATGCAGGCCACCATGGTGTACGTGCAGCCGCGCTGACGCGGCCGCGCACGCACGCCGTCTGGCGACCCACGCGATGGCGCGCGACGTCACTTGGCCGGACAGCGCCGGGCGCGCTACGCACCTGCGCGTGCTGGTGGCCGGCATTGCCTCGCTGGTGCTGACCGTGGGCCTGGCGCGCTTTGCCTACACGCCGCTGCTGCCCGTCATGCGCGAGCAGGCGGGGCTGTCGTACCTGGCCGGCGGCTGGCTGGCGGCGTTCAACTACGCGGGCTACATCGCCGGCGCGCTGCTGGCTGCGGTGACGGGCGACCTGCAGCGCAAGTTCCGCTACTACCGCTGGGGCCTGGTGGTGGCGGTGGCCAGCACCGCCGCCATGGGGTTGACGGACCACCTCGCCGTGTGGGCGCTGCTGCGCTTCGTGGCGGGCATGTCCAGCACGGCGGGCATGCTGCTGGCTTCGGGGCTGGTGCTGAACTGGCTGATGCGCGAGCACCACCGGCCGGTGCTGGGCCTGCATTTCACCGGCCTGGGCATCGCGGTGAGCGGCGTGGGCGCCAGCGCAGTCGCCGCGCTGCCCTGGTCCGGCCAGTGGCTGGCCCTGGGCGCACTGGGGCTGGTGTTCTTCGTGCCGGCCTGGTGCTGGATGCCTGCGCCCGCTGCCATGCAGGGTGCAGGTGCAGGGCTGCCGGTCGATGAGCCGCCGCCCTCCCGCCGCTGGCACGCGCTGCTGCTGGCGGCGTATTTCTGCGCGGGGTTCGGCTACGTGGTCAGCGCCACCTTCATTGTGGACATCGTCGAGAAGATGCCGGTCATGGCGGGCCAGGGCGCGCTGGTGTGGGTCGTCGTCGGCGTGGCGGCCGTGCCGTCCAGCCTGCTGTGGGACCGCATCGCAGCGGCGCTGGGGCAGGTGCAGGCGCTGCTGCTGGCCTACGGGCTGCAGATCGTATCCATCGCACTGCCGCTGCTCAGCAGCGCGCCGCTGTGGAACCTGGCCAGCGCCGTGCTGTATGGCGGCACCTTCGCCGGCATCGTCAGCCTGACGCTGGCGCTGGTGGGGCGGCGTTTCCCGGGCAATCCGTCCAAGGCCATGGCGCGCCTGACGCTCAGCTACGGCGCGGCGCAGGTCATCGCCCCGGCCATGACGGGCGCCATCGCCGCGGCCACGGGCAGCTACGCCGGTGCGCTGCTGGCCACCGCGGGCGTCATGGTGCTGGGCATGGGTCTGCTGCTGGCGCTGCGCCGGGCCGAGCGCAGCGCCTGAAGGCGCCGGGCCGGCGCGCCGCTGCCGGCCAGCCAGTCAGTGCGCACCCGGCCGCCCGCCCTGCGGCGCGATGCGCCCGAAGCGGCCGCTGTGCAGGTCGTCGATGGCCTGCTCGATCTCGGCGCGGGTGTTCATCACGAAAGGGCCGTAGCCCACCACCGGCTCGTCGATGGGCTCGCCCGACAGCCACAGCAACGTGGCGTCGCCGCCCTCCAGCGCCTGGACCGGCAACTCGTCGCCCTCGCGGCCCAGCTGCACCAGCTGGCCGGCGCTGGCCGTGTGCCCGTCCACCTGCACGCTGCCGTGCAGCACCACCAGCGCCAGCGTGTGGCCGGCGGTGGCAGGCAGCAGGGCCGCTTTGCCGGCGGCCAGGCGCACATCCCATACCTGCATGGGCGTGAAGGTGCGCGCCGGCCCGGCGTGGCCGCCATAGTCGCCGGCGATGACGCGCAAGCGGCCGGCGCCGCCCGGCAGCTGGACCGCCGGGATGTCCTTGTCCAGCAGCGTCTGGTAGCCGGGCGCGGCCTGCTTGTCCCGGGCCGGCAGGTTGACCCACAGCTGCACCATCTCCAGCGGCCCGCCGCGTGCGGTAAAGGCTTCGGAGTGGAACTCCTCGTGCAGGATGCCCGAGGCGGCCGTCATCCACTGCACGTCGCCCGGACCGATGGTGCCGCCGGCGCCGGTGGAGTCGCGGTGCGCCACTTCGCCCTCATAGACGAGGGTCACCGTCTCGAAGCCCCGGTGCGGATGCACACCCACGCCGCGCGGCTGCGCAGCCGGCGCGAAGTGGTGCGGGCCGGCGTGGTCCAGCAGCAGAAAGGGCGACAGGGCGCGGCCATGGTCGCCGTAGCTGAACAGCGAGCGCACGGGAAAGCCATCGCCCACCCAGTGGTGGGGCGGGGCGCTGTGGATGGACTGGACGGATCGCAGCATGGGCAGGGGCTCCGGGGTGGCGCAGGCGGGGCCTGCCGTTGGACATGCTGCACAGGTGAGGCCGAAAAGCCCGCCGGGTAGGGGCTGCCGGCCGGTTTCAGCGTTGCACGGGTGGGACGATGCCCGGCGCCGCGAATTCAAAAAAGTGAGCTGCCCGCGCTTGCCTGGCGGGCGCTGCAGGCCGTTTCAGCTCGGATTTCCGCCGCCGCCCATCTGGCTTTGAAGGTAGTTCTGCAGGCCCACCTGCTCGATCAGCGACAGCTGCTTTTCCAGCCAGTAGGCGTGGTCTTCCTCGGTGTCGCGCAGCTGGGCCAGCAGCAGGTCGCGCGTGACGTAGTCGCGGTGGCGCTCGCACAGGGCCATGGCGCCCTGCAGGTTGGTGCGCACGCGGTATTCGGTCTCCAAGTCGATGCGCAGCATCTGCGGCACCGACTCGCCGGGCGTGAACGCATCGGGCCGCATGTCCGGGCGGCCCTCCAGCATCAGGATGCGGCGCAGGATGGCATCGGCGTGCTGCGTCTCCTCCTGCATCTCGTGGTCGATGCGCGCGTACAGGCGGGCAAAGCCCTGGTCCTCGTACTGGCGCGAGTGGATGAAGTACTGGTCGCGCGCGGCCAGCTCGCCGCGCAGCAGCGCGTTCAGGCAATCGATGATTTCGGGATGGCCTTGCATGGGGTTGCCTTGTTGTTGTGGGGTGATCGTGCGGGAGCGGGCAGTATCGCCGCGCGCGGGCGCCGGCGGCAATGGGCTGGGCGACAATGCATTCCATCATGCTGATGTACCCCCAGATCGACCCCGTGGCCCTGCAGATCGGGCCGCTGGCCATCCACTGGTATGGCCTGACCTACCTGGCGGCCTTTGGCCTGTTCATGTTCCTGGGCACGCGCCGCCTGCGCCATGTGCCCTACGCGCAGCAGGGCTGGACCCGCAAGGACGTGGAGGACATCCTGTTCCTGGGCGTGCTGGGCGTGGTGGTGGGCGGGCGGCTGGGCTACTGCCTGTTCTACAAGCCGGGCCACTACCTGACGCACCCGCTGGAGATCTTCGCCATCTGGCAGGGCGGCATGAGCTTTCACGGTGGCCTGCTGGGCGTGATCGGCGCCATGGTCTGGTTTGCGCACTCGCGCCGCCGGCCCTGGCTGGAGGTGGCCGACTTCGTCGCCCCCTGCGTGCCTACGGGCCTGGCGGCCGGGCGCATCGGCAACTTCATCAACGGCGAGCTGTGGGGGCGCTTTGCGCCGCCCGATCTGCCCTGGGGCATGGTGTTTCCGCAAAGCGGCTCCATGCTGGCGCGCCATCCGTCGCAGATCTACCAGTTTTTGCTCGAAGGGTTGCTGCTGTTCACCCTGCTGTGGCTGTACGCCCGCCGGCCGAGAAAGCGCGGCGAGGTGGCCGGCGCCTTCCTGGTGGGCTACGGCGTGCTGCGCTTTGCCGCCGAGTATTTCCGCGAGCCCGACAGCTTCCTGGGCCTGCTGGGCCTGGGCCTGTCGATGGGCCAGTGGCTGTGCGTGCCCATGGTGGTTGCCGGCGTGGCCCTGTGGCTGGGCGCGCAGCGCCAGCCTCGGCCCGTGCTTGCATAGGCAAATCAGCCTCCAGACCTTGCGGGGACAGCGCAGGCAGCTATGATTTTTGATGGCTGCCCTGCCGCCTGCCCACTTTCCAACCCTTGAAGGAACGATGACCACGCCCCCCCCTGACTCTTCCCCTTCGTCCTCCTCCTGGATCTCGCGCAAAGTCGGCAGCCTGCGGGCCGACAAGGCCGACAAGGCCGACAAGGCCGACAAGCCCACGCCGCCCGAGCGCAGCACGCACGAGCGGCTGGAGGCCACGCTGCGCCGCAGCGGCGAGGCGCTGGCCCCGCGGGTGCTGCGCCGGGTGCTGACGGACCTGCAGGCGGTGGTGGCACCGCGGGTCAGCGAGATCGAGGGCGGCCGCCGCGCCCAGGCGGTGGCCGACTGGTACGCCGCCGCCGCGCCCGAAGAGCGGCGCGACCTGTGGCTGCTGATGTGCGAGCAGTTCGCAGCCGACGCCGCGCACGTGCAAACGGCCCAGCAGCGCTACAGCGACGCCGCCGGCACGCAGGACGCGCCCCAGGCCGAGGCCCACCTGCGCCGCGCCCTGGTCTCGCCGCGCACGCGCCTGCTGCAGCGTTTTGCCGTGTTTCCGCAGGGCATGCGCTTTCTGGTGGACCTGCGCGCCGAGCTGCTGCCGCAGCTCAAAGCCGACCGCCGCCTGCTGCCGCTGGACGCGGAGCTGGAGCAGCTGTTTTCCACCTGGTTCGACGTGGCCTTCCTGCAGCTTCGGCGCCTGTCGTGGGACTCGCCGGCGTCGCTTCTGGAAAAGCTCATCAAGTACGAGGCGGTGCACGACATCAAGAGCTGGGCCGACCTGAAGAACCGGCTGGACAGCGACCGGCGCTGCTACGGCTTCTTTCACCCGCGGCTGCCCGATGAGCCGCTGATCTTCGTGGAGGTGGCGCTGGTGGACTCCCTGTCCGACAGCGTCACCCCGCTGCTGGACGAAGACGCCGCGCCGGCCGACCTCAAGCGCGCCACCACCGCCATCTTCTACTCCATCAGCAACACCCAGGTGGGCCTGCGCGGCGTGAGCTTTGGCGACTCGCTCATCAAGCACGTGGTGGAGACGCTGACCGAGGAATTCCCCCGCCTGCGCACTTTCGCCACGCTCTCGCCCATCCCTGGCTTTCGCGCCTGGCTTGCCAAGCAGGGCGCGGCGCAGCTGGCCCAGCTGCCACCCAAGGAGCGCGCCGAGCTGGCCCGCGCGCTGCAGCTCGAGGGCGAGCCCGAGATCGCCCAGGTGATCGCCGCCGCGGCCGACGGCGGGCTGCAATGGCCGCCGAAGTCGCCGGTGCGCCAGTTCGTCACCCGCTGCGCCGCCCGCTACCTGGCGCGCGAGACCAAGGACGGCCGGCCGCTGGACGCGGTGGCGCGCTTTCACCTGGGCAACGGCGCGCGCGTGGAGCGGCTGAACTGGGCCGGCGATCCGTCGGCCAAGGGGGTGAAGCAGTCCTTTGGCCTGATGGTCAACTATCTGTATGACCTGAAACGCCTGGACCGCCACCGCGCCCAGCTGGCCGAGGGGCGCATCCCCGCCTCCAGCGAGATCGACGGCCTGTGCAAGGGCTGAACGCCATGGCGGAAGGCGCGCGCGTGGCGTCCGTCACGGCGCAGCACGAAGAGCCCGGCATCCTGCGCGTGCTGCTGCGCCACGATGGCCGGCTGAACGCCATGACGCGCGCCATGTGGCGCCAGCTGCGGGCGGTGTTCGAAGACGCGCAATCGCGCGCCGACCTGCGCTGCGTGCTGATCGAGGGCGAGGCCGGGGCGTTCTGCGCCGGCGGCGACATCTCCGAATACCCCGATTTCCGCTTCGACGCGCAGCAGCTGCGCGACTTTCACGAGGGCGACGTCTGGGGCGGCCTGGGCGCCATGCTGGCCTGCGACGTGCCCATCGTCGCCGCCATCGCCGGCGCCTGCATGGGCGCGGGGGTGGAGATCGCCAGCTGCTGCGACGTGCGCGTCGCCGCCGCCGATGCGCGCTTTGGCGCACCCATCGCGCGCCTGGGCTTTCCCATGGCGCCGCGCGAGGCGGCTCTGGTGGCAGGTAGCGTGGGCGAGACCATCGCTCGCCAGATGCTGCTGGAGGCCGCCACCTTCGGCGCCGACGAGATGGTGCGCGCCGGTTTCTTGAGCCGCGTGGCGCCGCCGCAGGAGCTGCGCGAGCAGGCCCTGGCCAGTGCCCGGCGCATCGCCGCCCTGGCCCCGCAGGCGGCCCGCCTGAACAAGCAGACGCTGCGCGCCTGGCGCGAGTCAAAAACGGCTCCAGCGCCCGCCAGTCAAGCGCAGGTAGCTATCAAAAATATAGCGACCGACCCCTACGCCTACGCTAGCAGCGCCGAGCACCGCGAGGGCATAGGCGCCTTCCTGGCCAAGCGCAAGCCCGTTTTCTGACCCTGCTCGCTGCCATGCCGAACGCACCCCTGCCGCCCAGCCAGAACCTGTTCGCCGCCCTGCGCGCCGCCTTTGCCGCCGACCTGGACGCCGTCGCCATCGAGGCCGCCACGCCGCAGGGCGCCTGGCTGCACTACACCTGGCGCGACCTGGACTGCGCCAGCGCCCGCATGGCCAACCTGCTGGATTCGCTGCAGCTGCCCGCCGGCAGCCGCATCGCCGTGCAGGTCGAAAAATCCGTCGAGGCGCTGATCCTGTACTTGGCCACGCTGCGCGCCGGCCATGTGTATCTGCCGCTGAACACCGCCTACAAGAGCGCCGAGATCGAGTATTTCATCGGCAACGGCGAGCCGGCCGTGGTGGTGTGCACGCCGGGCAACTTCGGCTGGGTCTCGCGCATCGCCTTTGCCGCCGGCACGAGCCACGTCTTCACCCTGGGCGACGACCGCAGCGGCAGCCTGCTGGAGCGCGCCGTGCACTTCGGCGACACGCACCAGCCGGCGGCGCGCGCGGCGGGCGACGTGGCCGCCATCCTCTACACCAGCGGCACCACTGGGCGCAGCAAGGGGGCCATGCTGACGCATGGCAATCTGTTGTCCAACGCGCTGATGCTCCAGGACTACTGGGGCTGGCGCACGCCCGAGGAGGGCGGCGACGTACTGATCCACGCCCTGCCCATCTTCCACGTGCATGGCCTGTTCGTGGCCATCCACGGTGCGCTGATCAACGGCAGCAAGATGATCTGGCTGCCCCGGTTCGAGCCGCGCGCCGTGGTCCAGGCCCTGCCGCGCGCCACCGTGTTCATGGGCGTGCCCACGCTGTACGTGCGCCTGCTGGCCGAAGCCGGCCTGACGCGCGAGGCGGTGCGGCACATGCGCCTGTTCATCTCCGGCTCGGCGCCGCTGCTGATCGAGACCTTCCGCCTGTGGCAAGAGCGCACCGGCCACACCATCCTGGAGCGCTACGGCATGAGCGAGACCATCATGCTGACATCCAACCCCTACCGAGCCGACGGGCGCTTCGAAGGCCGCAACGAGCGCCGCGGCGGCACCGTGGGCTTTCCGCTGCCGGGCGTGGGGCTGCGCGTGGTGGATGAGCAGGGCGCGCCGCTGCCCAGTGGCGAGACCGGCCACATCCAGGTGTGCGGGGCGGGTGTGTTCAAGGGCTACTGGCGCATGCCCGAGAAGACGGCCGAGGAATTCACGGCGGACGGGTGGTTTCGCACCGGCGACGTGGGCCTGCAGGACGCGCAGGGCTATGTCGCCATCGTCGGCCGCAGCAAGGACCTGATCATCAGCGGCGGCTACAACGTCTATCCGGCTGAGGTGGAGGCCGTCCTCAACGAGCTGCCCGGCGTGGCCGAAAGCGCCGTGGTCGGCGTGCCGCACCCGGATTTCGGCGAGGTGGGCGTGGCCGTCGTCGTGCCGCGCCCGGGCACGCAGCCGCAGGGCGAGGCCCTCCTGGATGCGTTGAAGGCCCGGCTGGCGGGCTACAAGGTGCCCAAGCGCTGCACTGTCGCCCCCGAGCTGCCGCGCAACGCCATGGGCAAGGTGCAAAAGAACCTGCTGCGCGAGCAGTACAAGGGGCTGTTCACCGCCTGAAGCGCGGGGGGCGGCCCGCTATGCTATCCAAAGCATAGCTGCCCGCGCTTGGCTGGCGGGCGCTGGAGCCCGATTTGGCTCTTAACGCAGCACCAGCACCGGGATGTGCGAGTGCGTCAGCACGTGCTGCGTCTCGCTGCCCAGCAGCAGCCGCTTGATGCCCTTGCGCCCGTGCGAGGCCATGACGATCAGGTCGCAGTCGTGCTTTTTGGCGGCAGCGATCACCGCTTCGGCGATCAGGTCGGACTTGACCACCACCGGCTTGACGGCCACCCCATCGGCCCTGGCGCGGGTCTTAATGGCGCCCACCATGGCCAGGGCCGCTTCGCTCCACTGCGCCTCCACGCGCTTGATCTCGGCCGGGTCCACCGCCGCGCCGCCCTCGAAATAGCTGCGCGGGTAGCGCGGCACCACCTTCAGGGCCACGGCCGAGGCGCCGCACAGGCGGGCCAGCTCCAGGCCGCTTTGCACAGCCTTTTCGGACAGCTCCGAGCCATCGGTGGCAATCAGGATGCGCTGGTACATGGCGGGGCTCCATTTCTCGTTTGTAGGTGATTGATTTGGCCTGAGGCTGCTTCGAGCATAGGATGCCCGGCCCCTTCAATCTTGATTCAAGTCAATGAGCCTGTCACGCGAGGCGGGTAGTCTTTGCCTCATGTCAAATCCCCCGTCCGGCCCGTATGCAGACGCTGGAGCGTCCGCCGTGGCCGGTGGCGCCGACGCGCACCCGCAGGCCCAAGCCCTGGCCCTGCTGGACGACCCGCAGGAGTGGCCCGCCTTCGGCCGCCCGCACGGCGGCGCTGCTCCCGGCGCTGCGCCGCAAGACGTGGCCTGGGAATCGCACGTGGTGCTGGGCGGCATGCACTGCGCCGCCTGCGCACTGACCATCGAGGAGGCGCTGCGCCGCGTGCCCGGCGTGCTGGAGGCCGACGTCAGCGCCGCCACCTGCCGCGCCCGCGTGGTCTGGCAGCCGGGGCAGGTGCGGCCCTCCGGCTGGATGGAGGCGGTGCGCCGCGCTGGCTACCAGGCCATGCCGGCCATGGACGCGCTGGCGCGCGAGCACCGCGTGCGCGAGCACCGCCGCGCCCTGTGGCGCTGGCTGGTGGCCGGCTTTTGCATGATGCAGGTCATGATGTACGCCTGGCCCGCCTACCAGGCCATGCCCGGCGACCTGACCCTGGAGATGGAGCAGCTGCTGCGCTGGGCCTCCTGGGTCATCAGCCTGCCGGTGGTGCTGTTCGCCTGCGGGCCGTTCTTCTCCAGCGCCCTGCGCGACATCCGCCAGCGCCGCGTCAGCATGGACCTGCCGGTGGCCGCCGGCATGCTGATCACCTTTGCCGTCAGCATGGCCGGCACGTTCGACCCCACGGGCCCCTTCGGGCACGAGGTGTACTACGACTCGCTGACCATGTTCGTGTTCTTTTTGCTCACCGGCCGCTGGCTGGAGCTGCGCCTGCGCGACCGCACCGCCGGCGCCCTGGAGGCGGTGATGAACCGCCTGCCCGACAGCGTGGAGCGGTGGAACGAGGAAGAGGGCGCCTTCACCCGCGTGGCCACCCGGCGCCTGCGCGTGGGCGACGTGGTGCGCGTGCTGCCCGGCGAGGCCTTCCCGGCCGATGGCTGCATCGTCGCCGGCAGCACCCAGGCCGACGAGGCGCTGCTGACGGGCGAATCCACCGCCGTGGACAAGCCCCAGGGCGCGGCCGTGACGGCCGGCAGCTACAACCTGCGCGCCGCGGTGCAGGTGCGCGTGCAGTCGCTGGGCGAAGACACGCGCTTCGGCCAGATCGTCGCGCTGATGGAAAGCGCCTCGCTGCAAAAGCCGCGGCTGGCGCAACTGGCCGACCGCATCGCCCGCCCCTTTCTCATCGGTGTGCTGCTGGCCGCGGCCGGCGCGGCCGCCTGGTGGTGGCCCACCGACCCCAGCCACGCGCTGATGGTGGCCGTGGCCGTGCTGGTCGTCACCTGCCCCTGTGCGCTGTCGCTGGCCACGCCGGTGGCCATGCTGACCGCCGCCGGCACGCTGGCGCGCCGCGGCGTGCTGGTGCGCAACCTGCAGGCGCTGGAGGCGCTGGCCGGCGTGGACACGGTGGTGTTCGACAAGACCGGCACGCTGACGAGCGATGGCCTGGCCCTGCAGGACGTGCGCGTGCCGCCCCAGGCCGGCCTGGGGCGTGCCGAGGTGCTGGGCCTGGCGGCGCTGCTGGCGCGCCATTCGCTGCACCCGGTCTCGCGCGCCGTAGCGGCCGCGGACGGCGTGGACGAGGCTGCGTCCCGCTGGTCGCTGGGCCAGGTGCAGGAGATCAGCGGCGCCGGCCTGGTGGCCAGCGTGCAGGGGCCGCTGGCCGGCACGCTGCGGCTGGGCTCGCCGGCGCATGCGCGCCTGGCCCCGCTGGGCGAGGGGCAGCAGGCCGCGCTGTCGTTGCAGCGCGACGGCGGTGGTGAGGGCGAGGTGATCGAGCTGGCCCGCTTTGCCTTTGCCGAAGAGCTGCGCCCCGAGGCCGCGGCCGTGGTGCGCCAGCTGCAGCAGGCAGGCGTGGCCGTGCAGCTGCTGTCGGGCGACCGCAGCGCCGCCGTGCAGCGCGTAGCCGCGCGCGCCGGCATCGAAGTCGCTCAGGGCGACTGCACCCCGCAGGACAAGCTGGAGCACCTGCGCGCGCTGCAGCAGGCCGGCCACCACGTGGCCATGGTCGGCGACGGCCTGAACGATGGCCCAGTGCTGGCCGGCGCCCATGTCTCGTTCGCGTTCGGCCGCGCCGTGCCGCTGGCGCAATCAAAGTCCGACCTGGTGGTTATGGGCGACAATCTTGGGTTGGTCGCGCAGGCCGTTTCGCAGTCGCGCCGCACCCTGCGCATCGTGCGCCAGAACCTGTGGTGGGCGGCCGGCTACAACGCCCTGGGCGTGCCGCTGGCGATTGCCGGTTTCATGCCGCCCTGGCTGGCTGGCCTGGGCATGGCGTTCAGCTCGCTGCTGGTGGTGGCCAACGCCGCCCGCCTGGCCCGCGAACCGGGCCGCGCCGGCGCCCTCGCAACATCCCCCGGTGCGCCGCAGGCGGCGCCCGCCCCGCTGGAGATGGCCTGAATGGACATTCTTTACCTTCTGATCCCTTTGTCCGTCGTGCTGGTGCTGTTTGTGCTGGCCGGTCTGTGGTGGGCGGTGTACCGCGGCCAGTTCGAGAACGTCGATCAAGAAGGCGAACGCATATTGAGGGATGGTTGACGTCGGTCAAATCCCACGTCAGCTGTCTGGTTAACACTTTTGCCGCAATTACAAGAGGTCTCCGATGGAAACTGCAGTTACAAAAGTAGCGCACTACGACGATACCGTCGTGCGCCAATTCACGATCATGTCGGTCGTGTGGGGGGTGGTCGGCATGCTGGTCGGGGTGTTCATCGCCGCCCAGCTGACCTGGCCTGAATTGAACTTCGGCATCCCATGGCTGAGCTATGGGCGCCTGCGGCCGCTGCACACCAATGCGGTGATCTTCGCCTTCGGCGGCTGCGGCCTGTTTGCCACCAGCTACTGGGTGGTGCAGCGCACCTGCCAGAGCCGGCTGTTCCTGCCCAAGCTGGCCGCCTTCACCTTCTGGGGCTGGCAGCTGGTCATCGTGGCCGCCGCCATCAGCCTGCCGCTGGGCTACACCTCGGGCAAGGAATACGCCGAGCTGGAGTGGCCCATCGACATCCTGATCGCCGCCGTGTGGGTCAGCTACGCCATTGTGTTCTTCGGCACCATCGGCATCCGCAAGGTGCGCCACATCTACGTGGCCAACTGGTTCTTCGGCGCGTTCATCATCGCGGTGGCCCTGCTGCACATCGTCAACAGCGCGGCCATTCCCGCCGGCTTCATGAAGAGCTACTCGGCCTATGCCGGCGTGCAGGACGCCATGGTGCAGTGGTGGTACGGCCATAACGCCGTGGGCTTTTACCTGACCACCGGCTTCCTGGGCATGATGTATTACTTCATCCCCAAGCAGGCCGGCCGCCCGGTGTACAGCTACCGCCTGTCCATCGTGCACTTCTGGGCGCTGATCTTTACCTACATGTGGGCCGGCCCGCACCACCTGCACTACACCGCGCTGCCTGACTGGACGCAGTCCGTGGGCATGGTGTTCTCGCTGATCCTGCTGGCGCCCAGCTGGGGCGGGATGATCAACGGCATCATGACGCTGTCGGGTGCCTGGCACAAACTGCGCGACGACCCCATCCTGCGCTTTTTGATCGTGTCGCTGTCGTTCTACGGCATGTCCACGTTCGAGGGCCCCATGATGTCCATCAAGACCGTCAACGCCCTTTCCCACTACACCGACTGGACGGTGGGCCACGTGCACGCCGGCGCCCTGGGCTGGGTCGGCCTGATCACCATGGGATCGCTCTACTACCTGGTGCCGCGCCTGTTCGGCAAGGAGAAGATGCACTCCATCAAGGCCATCGAGCTGCACTTCTGGCTGGCCACCATCGGCATCGTGCTGTACATCGCCGCGATGTGGATCGCCGGCGTGATGCAGGGCCTGATGTGGCGCGCGGTGAACGCCGACGGCACGCTGACCTACACCTTCGTGGAAAGCGTGAAGGCCACCTATCCGTTCTACGCCATCCGCTTCGCCGGCGGCGTGCTGTACCTGACGGGCATGTGCATCATGGCCTGGAACGTCTGGGTCACGGCGATTTCCGGCCGCTCGGTCAAGCTGCCCATCCCCGCAGTCAACGCTGCGCACGCCTGAGCACCAGGAGCTTTTGAAACATGTCCAACGCCAATAAAAGCACTGGCTTCACGCACGAGAAGGTCGAGACCAACAACTTCCTGATGATCGTGCTGATCCTCATCGTGGTTGCCATCGGCGGCCTGGTGGAGATCGTGCCGCTGTTCTTCCAGAAGTCCACCACCGAAGCCGTGCAGGGCCTCAAGCCCTACACCGCGCTGCAGCTGGCCGGGCGCGATGTCTATGTGCGCGAAGGCTGCTACAACTGCCACTCGCAGATGATCCGCCCCTTCCGCGCTGAGACGCTGCGCTATGGCCACTACTCGGTGGCCGGCGAGTTCGTCTATGACCACCCCTTCCAGTGGGGCTCCAAGCGCACCGGCCCCGACCTGCACCGCGTGGGCGGCAAGTACAGCGACGAGTGGCATCGCATCCACCTGAACAACCCGCGCGACGTGGTGCCCGAGTCCAACATGCCGGCCTACCCGTGGCTGGAAAAGAACCTGGTGGACGCCGAGGCCATGCCGCGCCACATGAAGGCGCTGCGCGTGGTGGGCGTGCCCTACAGCGACGAGGAGATCGCCAAGGCCGGCGCCGACGTCAAGGGCAAAACCGAGATGGATGCCGTCGTGGCCTATTTGCAGATCCTGGGCCGCGCGCTGCGCTGAAGCCAGCGAAGCAACAAAGGAAACCTGTCATGGATATCACCACCATGCGCATCGTCGCCACGCTGGCTTCGCTCGCGTGCTTCCTGGGCATCTGGTTCTGGGCCTGGCGGCGCAGCAACCAGAGCCGCTTCGACGAGGCCGCGCAGCTGCCCTTCGCCGAAGACTAAAGGGACTCGGAAACACAACAAGAGAGATAACCCATGAGCGATTTCACCAGTAATTTCTGGTCCCTCTATGTGGCGGCCATCACGATTGCCGGCGTCGTCGGCTGTGGCCTGCTGCTGTGGCTCACTTCGCGCAAGAAGATCGAGTCGGCCGCCGACAACACCACCGGCCACGTCTGGGACGAAGACCTGACCGAGATGAACAATCCCATGCCCCGCTGGTGGATGTGGCTGTTCGTGCTGACACTGGTCTTCGGTGCCGGCTACCTGATCGCCTACCCGGGCCTGGGCACCTACAAGGGCCAGCTGGGCTGGACGCAGCTGGACGAGTACCGCGCCGAGGTCAACAAGGCGCAGACCGAGCTGGAGCCCATCTACGCCCGCTTTGCCAGCATGAAGACCGAGGAGCTGGCCGGCGACCCCGCCGCCATGGCCATTGGCGACCGCCTGTTCATGAACAACTGCGCCCAGTGCCACGGCTCGGACGCGCGCGGCAGCAAGGGCTTTCCCAATCTGACGGACAGCGACTGGCTGCACGGCGGCACGGCTGACAACATCCATCAGACCATCAAGGACGGGCGCGTAGGCGTCATGCCGCCGATGGCCGCAGCCGTGGGGTCCTCGGAGGACGTGCGCAACGTGGCCCACTATGTGCTGAGCCTGTCGGGCAGCCCGCATGATTCGCTGAAGGCCTCGCTGGGCAAGTCCAAGTTCATGGCCTGCGCCGCCTGCCACGGCATGGACGGCAAGGGCAACACGGCCCTGGGCGCGCCCAACCTGACTGACGACATCTGGCTGCACGGCTGGGGAGAAGCCGCCATCGTGAACATCATCAACAACGGCAAGACCAACGAAATGCCGGCGCAAAAGGACAAGCTGACCGATGCGCAGATCAACGTGCTGACGGCCTACGTCTGGGGCCTGTCCAACAAGGCCGCCGCCGCCCGCTGACGGCCTGCCGCCAGGCCGGCGCAGCCGCTGCAAGCGGGGCGCCGGCCCTTTTTCGTTTCCGCAAGCCAGGGAACTGACGCCCTGCTTGCACTGCAGAGATAGCGTCCATGAAGCCAGACGACGGCCAGCCCCGCAAAAAGATCATTCCCATCGTGCCCGCCGCGCAGGACAACTCGCAGGGCGAGATGATCTCGCTGTACGAGGCGCAAAAGAAAATCTACCCGCGCTCCATCAGCGGCCTGTTCGCGCGCTGGCGCTGGGCCATGGTGTACCTGACGCAGCTGGTCTTCTACGGCCTGCCCTGGCTGCAGTGGGGCGAGCGCCAGATGGTGCTGTTCGACCTGGGCGCGCGGCGTTTTTACATCTTCGGACTGGTGCTGTATCCGCAGGACTTCATCTATCTGACGGGCCTGCTCATCATCTCGGCGCTGTCGCTGTTCTTGTTCACGGCGGTGGCGGGGCGGCTGTGGTGCGGCTTTGCCTGTCCGCAGACGGTCTATACCGAGATCTTCATGTGGATAGAGCACAAGATCGAGGGCGACCGCAGCGCTCGCATGCGCCTGGACAACGGCTCCTGGACCTTCGAGAAGGTCTGGAAGAAGACGCTCAAGCAGCTGGTGTGGATTGTCGTGTCGTTCTGGACGGGCTTCACCTTCGTGGGCTACTTCGTGCCCATCCGCGAGCTGGGCGGCGAGCTGATGCAGCTGCAGGGCTCGTGGCAGCTGTTCTGGGTGCTGTTCTACGGCTTTGCCACCTACGGCAACGCGGGCTTCCTGCGCGAGCAGGTGTGCAAGTACATGTGCCCGTACGCGCGCTTTCAGAGCGCGATGTTTGACAAGGACACCATGGTCGTGACCTACGACCCCGAGCGCGGCGAGCCGCGCGGGCCGCGCAACAAGACCATCGACTACAAAGCCAAGGGCCTGGGCGACTGCATCGACTGCACGCTGTGCGTGCAGGTCTGCCCCACGGGCATCGACATCCGCAACGGCCTGCAATACGAGTGCATCGGCTGCGGCCTGTGCGTGGACGCGTGCAACACCGTCATGGACAAGATGAAGTACCCGCGCGGGCTGATCCGGTTTTCCACGCAAAACGGCGTGGCCAACCACTGGACGCAGTCGCAGATGATCCGGCGGGTGTTCCGCCCCCGCGTGTTGCTGTACGGCGGCGTGCTGGTGGCGCTGTGCCTGGGCATGCTGGCCAGCCTGGTGGTGCGCACCCCCTTCAAGGTGGACATCGTGCGCGACCGCGCGGCGCTGTCGCGCATCGTGGCCGGAGGCAAGCTGGAGAACATCTACCGGCTGCAGATCATGAATGCCACCGAGAAGCCGCAGCACTACACCATCGCTGCGCGCGGGCTTGACGGCCTGGAGCTGGCGTCGGAGCCTCAGATGGAAATCGGCGCGGCCGAGTCGCGCTGGGTGTCCGTGCGGCTGCACATTCCCTACGGCTCGGCGCAGCCGGGCTCGCACACTGTGTATTTCGACATCCGCGCCGCGGAGACCGGCGCGCAGATCTCGGAGAAATCCGCCTTCCTCGTGCCGCGCTGATGATGCGGAACCGGGGCCGCCCAAGCGCAGCCCCGGCCCTTGTGGCCCCGCGGGCGGGGCCTGAAACTTCAGGAAATCATGTCCACTTCTTCCTCCCCTTCCGCTGCGCCCCAGCAGTCCCCGCCCTCCCAGCCCTGGTGGAAATACGGCCACGTCTGGCTGATCATCGCCGGGCCGGCCATCGTCGTCGTGGCCGGCTTCTTCACGCTGTGGCTGGCCGTGCACGATCCCGATCCGGTCATCGCCGAGGACTACTACCAGCGCGGCCTGGACATCAACAAGACCCTGAACAGCGACAACCCGCAGGCCAGCATGCAGCCGGCTGTCAAGGGCCGCAACCATGCGGCCACGCCGGACAGGGACCAGCCGCGCTAACTGTGAAAATGCGCTCCGGTCCGACACGACCTGGGGTGCGCCACCTTTGCACGGCACATCTGCGGTGCTAGGCTTTGATCCATCGCAAGGAGGCTCTCGTATGCTGATGCAACGGATGATGTGGATCGCCTGGCCCGCTTTTCTGATGGCGGGCGTGATGGAGATGGTGGTGTTCGCTTTTGTCGATCCAGGCACGCTTTACTGGTTCGACCAGCCGCTGCAGGTCTCGCGCGAGGGCATCTATACGCTGGCCTTCTTCGTCTTCTGGGCCGTCATCATGGTCTCCAGCGCGCTCACCACGCTGCTGGCGCTCTCGCCGTTCGAGATGAACCGCTGCCCGGTGCCCACGGGCGAGCGGCCTCTGGACTGCGCCAAATACTCCCTTTGAAGCGCCTCTAGCGCGGCCGCGCCCCGTCAGCCCTGGCTGACGGCGGCGGCTACTGCCTGGCCCACTTCGGTGGTGCTGGCGCTGCCGCCCAGGTCGGGCGTGCGCGGGCCGCTGCGCAGCACCTCTTCAATCGCCGCCACGATGGCGTCGTGCGCGGCGCGCCCGGGGCCTTCGCCCTGGGTCAGGAAGTCCAGCATCAGCGCACCCGACCAGATCATGGCGATCGGATTGGCGATGCCCTGGCCGTAGATGTCCGGCGCCGAGCCGTGCACCGGCTCGAACAGGCTGGGGAAGCGCCGCTCGGGGTTCAGGTTGGCCGAAGGCGCCAGGCCGATGGTGCCTGTGGTGGCAGGGCCCAGGTCCGACAGGATGTCGCCGAACAGATTCGTCGCCGCCACCACGTCAAAGCGCCCGGGCTGCAGCACGAAGCGCGCCGCCAGGATGTCGATGTGCTGCTTGTCCAGCGCCACGTCCGGGTACTGGCGCGCCACCTCGTCGGCGCGCGCGTCCCACCAGGGCATGCTGATGGCGATGCCGTTGCTCTTGGTGGCCAGGGTCACGTGCTTGCGCGCCCGGCTGGCGGCCAGCTCGAAGGCGTACTTCAGCAGCCGCTCGGCGCCGTGGCGCGAATAGACCGATTCCTGGATGACGATCTCGCGGTCCGTGCCCTCGTACATGATGCCGCCCAGCGACGTGTATTCGCCCTCGGTGTTCTCGCGCACCACCACGTAGTCGATGTCGCCGGGCTCCCTGCCCGCCAGCGGGCAGGGCACGCCCTCGAACAGGCGCACCGGGCGCAGGTTGATGTACTGGTCGAATTCGCGGCGGAACTTGAGCAGTGAACCCCACAGCGAGACGTGGTCCGGCACAGTGGCCGGCCAGCCCACGGCGCCGAAGAAGAGGGCGTCCATGCCTGACAGTTGCGCCTTCCAGTCGCCGGGCATCATCTGTGCGTGCCGGGCGTAGTAGTCGCAGTGCGCCCAGTCGAAGGTATGCAGCTGCAGCGCGATGCCGAAGCGCTCGGCGGCGGCCTGCACGGCCCGCAGGCCCTCGGGCATGACCTCGCGGCCAATGCCGTCGCCGGCGAGGACCGCGATCTGGAAGGGGCGGGACATGGTGCGTCTCCTGGTTCTGAATGCTATGGATAAGTGAGCTGTTTGCGTTTGCATTGCAGCGGTTTCAGCATGAAATTGTGCTGAAACCTTTGAAGAGCAAGCGCGAGGAGCTATCGATATAAGAGCATCAGCGGGCCAGCGCGGCCTTTACCGCGGCTGACACCAGGCCCATGTCCGCCTTGCCGGCCAGGCGCGCCTTGGCCGCGCCCATGACCTTGCCCATGTCGCCAGGGCCGGCGGCGCCCAGCTCGGCCACGATGGCCTGCACGGCCTGCTGCACCTCGGCTTCGGACATGCGCTCGGGCAGGTAGGCGGCCAGCACGGCCAGCTCGGCCTTTTCCTTGTCGGCCAGGTCCTGGCGGCCCGCGCCCTCGAAGGCGGTGATGGAATCCTTGCGCTGCTTGATGAGCTTGTCCACGATGGCGACGACGGCCGCGTCATCCAGCGTGATGCGCTCGTCCACCTCGCGCTGCTTCATCGCCGCCTGCAGCAGCCGAATGGTGCCCAGGCGCTCGCTGTCCTTGGCCCGCATGGCGGTCTTCATGTCTTCGGTGATCTGGTCCTTGAGGCTCATGTCAGTAGCTTTCGGTGAAAAACAAAAAACCCGCGCTTGGCGTCCCTAGCGCGGGTTTTGTGGGCGATTCCGGTGAAGGACGGCGCCGAAGCGGTGCTTAGTACAGCTTCTTGGGCAGCTGCATGCTGCGCACGCGCTTGTAGTGGCGCTTGACGGCCGCAGCCTTCTTGCGCTTGCGCTCGGCGGTGGGTTTTTCGTAGAACTCGCGGGCACGCAGGTCGGTCAGCAGGCCCAGCTTTTCAATGGTGCGCTTGAAGCGGCGCAGGGCCACGTCAAAGGGTTCGTTCTCTTTTACACGAATGGTGGTCATCAGCTGAAATATTCCAGTTTTTGCCGCCAGAGGGCTGTCAGGAAGATCGGGCCTGAGAGCCATGCGCGGCGGTTTGCCCGCCTGTAACTAGTATCCGGCCGGCGGGCGTTTGCCAGCAAAGCCCAAGATTATAGCCATTGAGCTTTCGCTACGGACCGGGAATAGGGCAAGAAAAGAAATGACGGGCCCGTTCCTGTGCAACAGAAACGGCAGATGGGACCACCACATGTCAAAAATGAACGACCGTGCGAAAAACTTTGTATCAGCAAGACAGAGTGCGCAAAAAGTGTAGCCGGGGCTTCGAGAATCCGCCTCCTGTTTTCTTTCACGGCGTCTCTTCTATGGTTTTGAAACGTTTGGGGGCGGTATCCCTGCTGGCCTGGGGTGTGGCTGCGCTGACGGCTTGTGGTGGAGGAGGCGGCTCGTCTGATTCTTCTTCCGTTCCTCAGCCTATTCCGCCGGGCAGCGTAGCCCCGGGAGGGCCGTTGCTCCCATTGCCCGAACAACCCGGCCCCGGGCCTGCACCTTCTCCAGGACAGCCAGGCCCTGGTCCCGGTACCGGACCCTCGCCGGAGCAGCCAGGCCCTGGACCCAGCCCGAGTCCCTCTCCGCTACCGCCGCCTCCCAAACCTCAGCCCGGCAACCCCTATCCCGAACCTATCGGCGCCCAATACAGCCCCCTGGCGGCACGCGGCTTCTACGACAACGACAAGACCGGCCAGCCACGCGCGGTGCGCAACGATCTGGGCGGCTCCCTGCCGGGCATGGTGCAGTTTGGCCAGAGCCACACGGTGGACCCGTCCGGCAACGAGGCGAAGAACATGCCGCGGCTGACGATGCACAAGGAGGCCCTGCTGCTGGTCACACCCGACCCGGCGCTGGGTGCGCTCGAAGGCCTGCAGGTCGCTGTGACCGTCAATGGTCAGGCCAAGGGCACTCTGCCCCTGCGCCACCCCAATGACATTCCGCGCTCGGACTACGCCAACAACGATGGCCGCCCCGACTACGTCTATTCCCGCCGCGCCTGGACGGTGGCATTGCCCTGGGACTGGGTGCAGCCCGGCCTGGCGCTGCGCGTGGCCGATGCCCAGGGCCGCACCGGCATGCTGGCGTCCAGCGCCATCGACTTCGCCGGCGCCGGCGAGCTGGTGCTGCACAGCATTCGCCTGGGCATGCTCACGGACGTGCCCAAAGACCGGCACTGGTTCCGCACCAACCCCGAGCAAGCGGCAACCGACTACCTGCAGACCATTCCCGCCGCGCGCATCACTGCCGCCTACTACGAGGATGTGACGCTCCCCAAGGTCATGGTGGCCTCGGGGGTGATCTACAGCGACAAGAGCGCCACCAGCGGCGACGTCTATAGCGGCGACATGCGCGAGAACACGGGCAAGTCCACCTTCAGCGTCGGCATCAACTTGGCCAACTGGGGTGTCAGCGCTTCCAGCATGGCGAGCCAGAACCAGCCGCAGGTGACGCAGAACGTCACCTTGCACCATGCCCGTGGCGCCTACCAAAATGGCCTGGCCAGCCATGGGCTGTCGGGTGGCAACAGCATCCTGACACTCTACAACTCGGACTACAACGAGTTCAGCCACGAGATCGGGCACCACTATGGGCTGGGGCACTACCCCGGTGAGGAAAACGGCAACCGCTTCCTGTCGGGCAACCACCACGACAGTGGCTGGGGCTACATCGGCTATCGCAAGCGCATGCGGGCGAACATCCACTGGACGGCGGCCAAGACCGACCACTTGGCCGGCATGCCCGAGCTGGACGGTACCTACACCTTCACGCCGGATGCCATGGCAGGGGGCAATTTCAGCAGCAGCCTGTCGCGCTACACGCATTACACCGGCTACAGCACCAAAATAGAGATCCAGCCCGCCTTCAACAGGGTGGCCGTTTTCTCTGCCGAGTCGCCCACCGGCTACAAGAAGTGGAATGCGCAAAGCAGGGCGATGGAGAATTTCGCCCCTCCCATCCCGGGCGGCAACGGCCCGGTTTGGTACAACAGCAGCACGGGCAAGTTCCTGGCGCCGCGCCTGCATGGCGTGCCGGTGGTGACGCTGCTGGGCGGCTATGACCCGGAATCGACCCGGCCGGCGGCCGAGCAGGCGCTGATCTATCCGGCACTGCGCAGCAACTGGGGCAACGTCTTCGACCTGCCCACAGACGCCACCGACACCCAGGAAAAGCGCAGCTGCTGGCTGCAGGTGGACTTCGCCACCGCCAGGGCGCAGCAGCGCATTGCGCTGGCCGGCCGCCGGCTGCAAGGCAAGTCGGTCAACAAGCTGCACGTACACCTCGCGCAAAGCGACCAGCCCCGCCGCGCAGAGCTGCTGTGCCAGACGCCTGGCCAGCCGGTGCAGTCCCTGTACGTGCTGGACATTGCAACCGGCCAGCCGCCCCTGCCGGCCCCCGTCATCGTGGGCAAGGACAAGGGCTACAGCGCGCTGCGCGCCTACGAGCTGCCGCAGATGCAGCAAGCCCTGCAGGGCCTGAGCGGCAAGGCGGTGCCCAGCCTCAGCGGCGAGGCCAAGGTGATCGTGGACAGCTGGAGCGACGATCCGGGCGGCCTGTCCGCAGCGGCGCAGGCGCAGCTGCAGCGCTACAAGCTCCAGCAGGAGCAAAGCCTGCGCCTGAACCGCTGGATCAGCGCCTATGGCCGTGCGCTGGACGCGAACGTGCCCGAGGCGCAAAGCGCATTGATGCAGTTCGTGCAGACCCTCGGCCTGGCCAGCCAGCCCGCCGTTCCCCAGGGCCAGACGCTGACCATGTCCAACGGCAACTGCATCCGCAAGGTGGGCAACGACGTCGGCATCGCGGGCAGCAGCCTGTGCAAGGGCGGCCTTGATGAGCAGTGGGTACTGGACGGCCGCGGCAGCGTGCGCAGCCGCGCCAGCCTGGACCTGTGCCTGACCGACAAGGGCGGCAGCAACCAGATCAGGCTGCAGCCATGCGACCTGAACAACGAGGCCCAGGTGTGGGACACCAACACGCCCAAGCGCATCGCACGCGGCGGGCGCTGCTTTGACCTCAGTGGCGGCTACCTGACCAACAACCTGGGCACGCTGATCACCTACAACTGCACGGGGGGCGGCAACCAGCAATGGGGCGCCCTGGTGGCCAGCGACAACCTGGCACTGACCCTGCTGACGGGCGACAACGTGCTGCGCCTGGTCAAGGCCGCCGAAGCCACGGCCACCAAGCCTGCCGCTGCCGCAGCGCACTGACCGGCGCCACTGCGCCCCGCCGGGCGCAGGCGGACGAGAAAAAGGCCAGCGGCGTGCTGGCCCTTTTTCTTTTCTGCAGCGCCGGAGCGAGCGCTAGCGCCCTGGCTCCAGCGCCTGCGCGCAGGCGGCCGCGCTGGCCCAGGCCCACTGGAAGTTGTAGCCCCCCAGCCAGCCCGTCACGTCCACCACTTCGCCGATGAAGTACAGCCCCGGCTGGGCCTTGGCCTCCAGGGTCTGCTGCGACAGCGCGGCCGTGTCCACGCCGCCCAGCGTCACCTCGGCCTTCTTGTAGCCCTCGGTGCCGCTGGGGGTGATCTGCCAGTGCGACAGCTGCTCGCCCAGGCGCGACAGCGCGCGGTCGCTGGCCTCGCAAATGGGGCGCTGCCAGTCGGGGCTTTGCGCGGCCCAGGCGTCGGCCAGGCGGGCGGGCAGCCAGGTGGCCAGCTCGTTGGCCAGCAGCTTGCGCGAGCCGCGCGCCTTGGCCTGGCGCAGCGCGTCCTGCAGCGCCACGCCCGGCGCCAGGTCGATGGACAGGGGCGTGCCCGGCTGCCAGTAGCTGGAGATCTGCAGCACCGCCGGGCCCGACAGGCCGCGGTGGGTAAACAGCAGGTCTTCGTGGAAGGTCGTGCGGCCCTTCTTGCCGGCCCCGGTGCTGATCGCCACCGGCAGCGCCACGCCGGCCAGCGCGTTCCAGGGCGCCCAGGTGGCAGCGTCGAAGGTCAGCGGCACCAGGCCCGGGCGCTGCGCCACCACCGGCAGGCCGAACTGCCGCGCCAGCCGGTAGCCCAGGTCGCTCGCGCCGATCTGCGGAATCGACAGGCCGCCCGTGGCCACCACCAGGCTGCGGGCCTGCACGGGGCCGCGGTCGGTATCAATTTGATAGCTGCCCGCGCTTTCCCCGCCTGCGCTGGAGGGCAAAAAGCCTACATTTTTGACGGCGCAGGGCTGCCAGCGCTGCACGCCGCCGGCGGCGCACTCGGCCAGCAGCAGGGCGATGACGTCCTCGGCCGAACGGTCGCAAAACAGCTGGCCCTTGTGCTTTTCATGAAAGGCGACGCCGTGGCGCTGCAGCAGCTGCGTGAAGTGCGCCGGCGTGTAGCGCGTGAGCGCAGCGCGGGCGAACTGCGGATTGGCGCCGACGAAGTGGCGCTGCGGGGCGCGCAGGTCCAGCCCCTGGTTGGTGAAATTGCAGCGCCCGCCGCCGGAGATGCGGATTTTTTCGGCCACGCGCACGGCGTGGTCGATCAGCAGCACCTTCAGGCCGCGCTGGCCCGCCTGCGCGGCGCAGAACAATCCGGCAGCGCCGGCGCCGAGGATGACGGCATCGAAAGACGGGGAGGAGGGCACGGGACGGGGCGCGCAGGAAGAACAAGGAAAGGGCGGCGATTGTCGCCCAGGCGCCGCGCCCGCCGAGCGGGTCAGCGCATGTACTGTCCGCCCGGCCCGATCACGGCGATGTCCACAAAGCGCGAGCCGTTGCGCTCGCCGGGGCCGAAGCGGTAGGTGTGCCCGCCCAGGTCGAGCGGGCCCAGGCCTTCCATGGCCCGTGCCACGCTCTCGCCGCTGGCTGCCGGGCCGGCCGCGCGCAGCGCCTCCAGGAGCACGCGGGCGTCCAGGTAGCCGATGTAGCGGTCGTAGTCGGGCTCCAGGCCGTGGCGCTTCATCGACGCCTGGAATTCGCGCGTCACGGCCAGGGTGGCGCGCCGCGGCGATGGCGTGGTGCGCGCCACGGCCAGGCCGCGCGCGTCGTCGCCCAGGGCGCGGATGACGTGCGCCCCCGCGCCCAGGGACAGCGTGTACAGCGGCACGCCCAGCTGCGCCCGGTGGGCGCGCACGTAGGCCACCACCGACGGCCCGGCAGCGACCATCAGCACCGCCTGTGGCCGCTGGGCCGCCAGCGCCCGCGCGACCTCGCCCGCGTCCTGGCCGCTGCTGTGCATGGCTTGCGTGGCGACGACGGTGGCGCCCTCGGCGGTGGCGATCTGCTGCGCCAGGGGCAGCGTCAGCTTGCCGAAATCGTTGTCCTCATAGGCGATGGCGATGCGCGCGCTCTGCGTCGCCACCAGGTTGCGCACGATCTGCGCCAGCTCGTCGGAGTAGCTGGCGCTGGTGGTGAACAGCCAGGCGCTGGCGGCTGCGCGCGGCGCGGGGCTGCCGGTATAGACGGCCACCAGCGGCGTGCGCGCACGCTCCAGGTAGGGCAGCAGCGCCATGACCTGCGAGGTGCCGGCCTGCCCGAACAGCGCCACCGCGCCCTCGCGCTCGACGAGCTGGCGCGCGTTGTCCAGGGTGCGGCGGGCGTCAAAGCCGTCGTCCAGCGTGACCAGCCGCACCTTGCGCCCGCCGACTCCGCCCTGCGCATTGAAGTCGGCGATGGCGGCCTCGTGCGCCTCATGGATGGGCGCCATGAACGGCGCGAGCGGACCGGTGAGCGCGGTGGAGCGCCCCACCACGATGTCACTGCGCGCCCCGCGCGCGCCCTGCTGGGCCAGCGCCGGCGCCGCGCCGGGCGCGAGCGCCAGCGCGCAGGCGCCCGCCGCCAGGCCTTGCAGCACGCTGCGCCGGCCCGGGTGGCGCGGGGCAGACGGGGGAAGAAAGGCAAAGGGGCGCACGGGGTACTCCTCAGGCTTGGCGGGTAAAAAAAGGGGCAGCAGCAGCAGTCCGCCCGGACGGGGGCGATTGTTCGAGCCCGGCCCGGCCCGGGGCCTGGGGCTTACCCGCGGCCCGTGACTCCCGCGCGACAGTCCGCCGGGGCGGGCCCTGCCTCGGCCAGCGCCTGCGCTCCGCGCACCACGTCGCCCACCACGATCACGCTGGGGCTGGCCAGGCGTTCGCGCGCGATGGTGTCGTGCAGCGCGCCCAGCGTGGTCACGGCGCTGCGCTGGCACGCCAGCGTGGCGTGCTGCACCACGGCCACCGGCGTGTGCGCGGGCAGGCCGCCGGCCAGCAGGCCCTGCTGGATCTGGCGCGCGCCGCGCATGCCCATGTAGATGACCAGCGTCAGGCGGGCCTGGTGGGCGGTGGCGCCCAGCAGCGCCCAGTCGGTCTGCCCGCCGCCGCTTTGGCTGTGGCCGGTGAGCAGAAGCACGCCCTGGGCGTGCGCGCGGTGCGTGAGGGGCACGCCCAGCTGCGTGGGCGCCGCCAGGCCGGCGGTGATGCCGTTCACCACCACCGGCTCGATGCCCGCCTGGCGCAGCGCCTGCACCTCTTCGCCGCCGCGCCCGAAGATGAAGGGGTCGCCCCCCTTCAGGCGCACCACCGCCTCGCCGGCGCGCACCTCGGCCACCATCAGCCGCTCGATGAACTCCTGCGGCGTGCTGCGGCAGCCCCCGCGCTTGCCCACGCGCACGATGCGCGCACCGGGCGAGGCCAGGGCGACGATGTCGTCGCCCACCAGGTCATCGACCAGCAGCACGGTGGCCGCGGCAATGGCGCGCGCGGCCTTCAGGGTGAGCAGTTCCGGGTCGCCCGGGCCGGCGCCCACCAGGGTGCAGCTGCCGGTCGTGTGCGTGGGGGTGTTCATGCCGCGGCCTCCTGCGCGATCTGCCGCGCCACGTGCGTGATGTGGCGCACCTGGGCGGCCAGCGCCTCGGGCACGGGCAGGGCGCCGTTCAGCACGGCGCGGGTGTAGGCGGCGGTGGTCTCGATGTCGATGGCCTCGGGCAGGCCGGGCACGGCGGCGGCGGTGCCGGCCTGCTGCTCGGCCAGCAGGGTGTGGCGGCCGGCCACCACGGCGTCGTAGCGCGGCTGGCGGCGCGGGTCGGCGGCCACTTCGCCCTCCAGCCCGCGCGACAGCAGCAGGTGCAGGGGCAGCTCGCGCGCCACGTCCAGCGCCAGCTCGAAATACTCGGGGTGGGTGTAGCTGCCCACCACCAGGGCCGGCCCGGCGCAGGGCGCCAGCAGCTTGACGACGCTGTGCGCCGGCGTGCGCAGGCCGATGGCTTCGCGCACCGCCAGCAGGCGCGCCAGGCCCGGGTGCAGCGCCGCCGTGGCCAGCAGCCCCACGGCCCCAGGTGCTATCGCTTCAGGAGCTGCCGGCGCCGGTACACCCAGGCTTTGCAGCACATCAGAGGCTAAAACGCGGCGCGCCTCGGTGCGCATGCCGTGCACCAGCACTGCCAGCCCTTCGCGCGCCAGCAGCAGCGCCAGCAGGGGCGTGAGCACAGGCAGCCGGCGCGCGCCGTTGTAGCTGGGCAGCACGACCAGCGGGGCGCCGCCCGCCAGCGCCGGCACCCGCGCCATGCGCGCGTGCACGGCGTCCAGAAAGCCGCACATCTCCGCCGCGCTCTCGCCCTTGATGCGCATGGCCACGCAGAAGGCGCCCACTTCCAGGTCGCTGGCGTGCCCATCCAGCAGCTGGCCGAACAGGTCGGCCGCCTGTTCGCGCGTGAGCGCCCGGGCGCCGCGCGCGCCCCGGCCTATCTCCTTGATGTAGTGGCTGATGGCCATGGCAAGCAGGGTTTCAAATATTGAATGTGGGCATTCTCCAGCATGCTTGATGACGAATGGTTATGTAGTTCTGCCGGCGCGCCGTTTGATGGTCAAAAGGGCCTCCAGCGCTTGTGCAGCAAGCGCTGGCAGCTATCCATTCAATAGCAACGTGGCGGCTCAGGACGCCGGGGGCGGCTCGTCCGCCGCCTGCCCGCGCCACTGGCCGCCCAGCGCGCGGTACAGCGCCACGCGGTTGGCCTGCTCGGCCAGCTGCAGGGCGATGAGCGACTGCTGGGCGCTATAGAGCGCGCGCTCGGCGTCCAGCACCGGCAGGTAGCTGTCGGCGCCCAGACGAAAGCGCGCCTGCGACAGCGTCAGCACCTGCTGGCTGGCCGCCACCAGCGACTGCTGCGCCGCCAGCCGCCCGTCCAGCGTGGCGCGCTCGGCCAGCGCGTCGCGCACCTCGCGAAAGGCTGCCTGGATGGCCTTGTCGTACTGGGCGACGGCGCTCTCGCGCGCCACCTCCGCCACGCGCAGGTTGGCGCGGTTGCGCCCGGCGTCAAACAGGGGCAGGCGGATCTGCGGCGCAAAGCTCCAGGTGCCATTGCCGGCGGCGAACAGGCCCGAGAGCTCGGTGCTGGCCGTGCCCACGCTGGCCGTCAGGCTGATGGAGGGAAAAAACGCGGCGCGCGCCACGCCGATCTGCGCGCTGGCCGCCGCCAGCGCATGCTCGGCCGCGCGCACGTCCGGGCGGGCCAGCAGCACGCTGGACGGCAGGCCGGGCGCGATGGCGGGCAGTGCGGTGGCCAGCGTGTCCGCCGGAGGGGCGGCGATGTCCGCACCTGTGCCCTGGGCCGCCAGCGCTGCGGCGACGCTGGCCGGCAGCAAATTGGCCGGCACCGGGCTGCCTGCCAGCAGCGCCAGCGCATTGCGCCCGCGCGCCACCTGCGCCTCGAACGCGCCCACGTCGGCCCGGGCGCTGTCCACCGTGGTCTGCGCCTGGGCCAGCGTCAGGCCCGAGCTTGCGCCCAGCGCGTGGCTGGCCTGCGTCAGCGCCAGCTGCTTGTCGCGCGCGCGCAGCGTGGCGCGCGCCAGCAGCAGGCGGCGCGCGTCGGCGTCCAGGTTCAGCCAGGTCAGCATGACGTCGGACACCAGGCCGATGCGGGCGCTGCGCTGGTTGTCCTGGCTGCGCAAAAACTCCTGCAGCGCCGCCTCGTTGAGGTTGCGCACGCGGCCCCAGAAGTCGATCTCGTAGCCGGCCAGGCCCACGCCGGCGCTGTACTGGCTGGCGGTGTTGCCGCGCCCGGCGGCCGTCAGGTCATCGGCGCTGCGGCTGCGCGCCGCGGCGCCGGTGGCGGCCAGCGTGGGCAGCCGGTCGGCCTGGGCGATGCCGTACTGCGCCCGTGCCCGTTCCACGGCCAGCACGGCCAGCTGCAGGTCGCGGTTGCCGGCCAGCGCCATGCCCAGCACGGTACGCAGGCGCTCGTCCACCACGAAGGGCGCGCGCGCCGGGTCGGTGGGCACGGCCAGCAGCGGGGCATCGGGCGGCGTCGGCGCGTCCAGCGTGGCGGGCACGGGCAGCGGCGGCACCTCGGGCGGCGGCGCCAGCGACATGCAGGCCGTCAGCGCCAGCAGCGGCGCTGCCAGGGTCAGGCGCGCCGGGCGTGCCAGGCGGGAGGGCAGAAAAAGGGCTGTGGTCATGGTGCAGGGGGGGGCGCGGCGGGCGGGGCGGGCTGCGCGCCGCGCGAGAACAGCCGGCGCACCACCAGGAAGAAGACCGGCACGAAGAAGATGCCCAGCAGCGTGGAGAACACCATGCCGCCCAGCACGGCGGTGCCAATCGCCTGGCGCCCGCCCGCGCCGGCGCCGGTGCCAATCGCCAGCGGCAGCACGCCAAAGCCAAAGGCCAGTGAGGTCATCAGGATGGGCCGCAGGCGCAGGCGCACGGCCTGCACGGTGGCATCGACCAGCGCCATCCCGCGCTCCTGCAGCTGCACGGCGAACTCGACGATCAGGATGGCGTTCTTGGAGGCCAGGCCCACGGTGGTGAGCAGGCCCACCTGGAAGTACACGTCGTTGGCCATGCCGCGCGTGTAGGTGGCGACGAGCGCGCCGATCACGCCCAGCGGCACGGCCAGCATGACCGACACCGGCACGCTCCAGCTCTCGTACAGCGCGGCCAGGCACAGGAAGACGAACAGGATGGACACGGCGTACAGCAGCGGCGCCTGCGAGCCGGACTGGCGCTCCTGCAGCGACGCGCCCGTCCACTCAAAGCCGATGCCCGCCGGCATCTTCGCCATGATGGCCTCCACCGCAGCCATGGCATCGCCCGAGCTGGCGCCAGGGGCGGTGCCGGCCTCCATCTCCAGCGCCGGGCTGCCGTTGTAGCGCATGAGCTGGGGCGAGCCACTGGTCCAGCGCGTGGTGGCGAACGAGGCGAAGCGCACCATCTCGCCGTTCTTGTTGCGCACGGCCCATTGGCCGATGTCCTGCGGCAGCATGCGCGAGGGTGCGTCGCCCTGGATATACACGCGCTTGACGCGGCCCTGATGGATGAAGTCATTGACGTAACTGCCGCCCAGCGCGGCCGACAGCACGCCGTTGATGTCGCCGGTGGACAGCCCCAGGGCGGCGGCCTTGCGGTCGTCCACCTCCACCTTCAGCTCCGAGGTGTCGTCAAAGCCCGTGGTGCGCATGCTGGTCAGCTGCGGCACATCGCGCGCGGCGGCGATCAGGTCGTCCCGGGCCTTCATCAGCGCCTCGTGGCCCAGGCCGTTCAGGTCTTTCAGCACGAAGTTGATGCCGGCGCTCGACCCCAGGCCGCGCACCGGCGGCGGCAAGGTGACGAAGATGCGCGCATCGCGTATCTGCGCCAGCGCCTTGTTGGCCTGGCGCGCTATGGATTCGGCGGACTGCGAGGGCAGCGGCCGCTCGGCCCAGGACGTCAGGCGCACGAACATGCTGCCCGAGCTCTGGTTGCCGTTGAAGCCCAGGATGGCGTTGGTGCTGAAGACCTCCGGCTGGTCCTTGAAGTACAGCCGCACCTGGTCCATGACGTCGGCCAGACGCGCGTCGGTGGCGCCGGACGGCAGCGTGACGTTCACCCGCACGAAGCCCTGGTCCTCGTTGGGCAGAAACGACGTGGGCAGGGTGCGGAACATCCAGGCCACGGCGACCAGCACGGCGGCGAACAGCAGCGCCATGCGCAGCGTGCGCGTGAGCAGCTGCGCCACCGCGCCCTGGTAGCGCGAGGCGCCGGCGTCGAACCAGTGGTTGAAGCCGTTGAAGAAGCGGTCGGCCCAGCCCAGCGGGCCGGGCCGCGGCGTGCGCCCGTGCTTGCCGTGGGTGATGGGTTTGAGCAGCGACGCGCACAGCGCCGGCGTCAGCGTCAGCGCCACCAGCACCGACAGCGCCATGGCCGCCACGATGGTCACCGAGAACTGCCGGTAGATGACGCCCACCGAGCCGGCGAAGAACGCCATGGGGATGAACACCGCCGACAGCGTCAGGCCGATGCCCACCAGCGCCGGCGTGATCTCGCGCATGGACTTGCGCGTGGCCTCCTTGGCGGGCAGGCCCTCCTCGCTCATCACGCGCTCGACGTTCTCCACCACCACGATGGCGTCGTCCACCAGCAGGCCGATGGCCAGCACCAGGGCGAACATGGTCAGCATGTTGATGGAGTAGCCCATGGCCGAGAGCACGCCCAGCGTGCCCAGCAGCACCACCGGCACGGCAATGGCCGGGATCAGCGTGGCGCGCAGGTTCTGCAGGAAGATGAACATGACCAGCGTGACCAGCAACATGGCCTCGGCCAGGGTCTTGATCACTTCATGCAGCGAGGCGCGCACGAACGGCGTGCTGTCGGAGCTGACGAAACCCGTGATGCCGTCGGGAAAGTAGGGCGCCAGCTCCTGCAATTTGGCGGCCACCGCGTCGCCCACGGCCATGGCGTTGGCCCCGTCGGCCAGCACGATCCCCAGGCCCGCGCCTGGCTGGCCGTTCAGGATGGAGCGCACGGTGAGGTTGTCGGCCTCGAGCGCCACGCGCGCCACGTCGGCCATGGTGACCACCGAGCCGTCGGGCAGGGCGCGCAGCACGATGTCCTGGAACTCCTGCACGGTTTGCAGCTTGGAGCGCGCCGTGACCGTGGCGTTGAGCATCTGACCGGGCACGGCCGGCAGGGCGCCCAGCTGGCCGGCCGAGACCTGCACGTTCTGCGTGTTCAGCGCCGCCACCAGGTCGGACGGCATGAGCGCGTACTTCTCCAGCAGCTGCGGGTCCATCCAGATGCGCAGGGCGTAGCTGGTGCCGAACACCGTCACGTCGCCCACGCCGTCCACGCGGGCGATCACGTCCACCACGTTGCTGGTCAGGTAGTCGCCGATGGTCACCTGCGACACATGCGGGTCGGGCGAGGTGAAGACGTAGGTGACCAGGTAGTCCTGCCCGCCCTTGTTGACGAACACGCCGCGGCTCTTCACGGCGTCGGGCAGGCGGTTGACAGCGCCCTGCAGCTTGTTTTGCGCCTGCACCTGGGCCACGTCGATGTTGGCGCCGGGCGCAAAGGTGAGCGTGGTGCGCGAGCGCCCGGCCGAGTCGCTGGTGGACTGCATGTACAGCAGGTTGTCCAGCCCCTTCAGTTGCTGCTCGATGACCTGGGTGACCGAGTTCTCCACCGTCTCGGCCGAGGCGCCGGTGTAGGTGGTGTTGATGGTCACGCGCGGCGGGGCGATGTCCGGGTACATCTCCAGCGGCAGCGTGACGATGGACAGCGCGCCGGCCAGCATGATGACGATGGCCAGCACCCACGCGAAGACGGGGCGGTTGATGAAGAACTGGGCCATGGCGGATCAGCCGGCGCTGGAGGCGGCGGAGGCGGCAGGAGTGGCCGGTGCGCGCGGCGCCCAGGGCACCGGCTTGACGCTGTCGCCCGGGCGCACGCGCTGGCTGCCATCCACCAGCACGCGCTCGCCGGCGGCCAGGCCGGACAGTACCTCCCAGCGGCTGCCCACGGCCGCGCCGGTGACGATGCGCCGCGTCTCCACTTTGTCTTCGGCCGTCACCACCAGCACGCTGGCATTGCCGGCCGGGTCGCGCCGCACGGACTGCTGCGGCGCCAGCAGGGCCTGCTCGTTCACGCCGGCCTCCAGCACGGCGCGCACGTACATGCCGGGCATCAGCACGCCGTCCGGGTTGGGCACCACCGCGCGCAGCAAGATGGCGCCGGTGCCGGGGTTGACCTGCACGCCGCTGAACTGCAGCCGCCCGGCGTGCGGGTAGGTGCTGCCGTCGTCCAGCAGCAGCGTCACGCGCGCGTCGCCGCTTTTGCCGCCTTCGGCGCGCTGGATGCGGCCGCTGGCCAGGTCGTTCTTCAGGCGCAGCAGCTCGGTGCTGGACTGCGTCACGTCCACGTACAGCGGATCGGTCTGTGTCACGGTGGTCAGCGCCGCCGCCTGGTTGGCGGTGACCAGCGCGCCGGGCGTGACGGTGGAGGTGCTGGTGCGCCCGGCGATGGGCGACTTGATGCGGGTGTAGCCCAGGTTGATCTGCGCGGCCTGCACGGCCGCCTGCGCCACCGCCACGTCCGACTGCGCCTGCGTGGCCGCGGCCTGGCTGTCGTCATAGGCCTGGCGGCTGATGGCGTCGATCTTCACCAGCTCGGCGTTGCGCCGGGCGTTGGCCTGGGCCGTGCCCAGGTGGGCGCGGGCGCGCTCCAGCTGGGCGCGGGCGGCGGACAGGGCGACCTCGAAGCTGGCTGCATCCAGCTGGTACAGCACCTGGCCGGCCTTGACGGAGGCGCCTTCGGTGAACAGCCGCTTTTGCACGATGCCGCCGACCTGCGGGCGAATCTCCGCGGACAGCCAGGCGCTGGTGCGCCCGGGCAGCTCATTGGTCACCACCTGGCGCTCGGGCTGCAGGGTCAGCACGCCGACCTCGGGCAGGGCCTGCGCGGCGGGGGCGGCCGGCTCGCCCTTGCCGCCGCCGCAGCCCGACAGCGCAGCCGCCAGCACCAGCGCTGCCGCGCTCCAGCCCGGCCTGCGGCCAGGAGTCCAGGCCGGGGCAGCTGCCGGGCGCAAAGCAGGGCGGGCACGAATCGCAAAGGTCATGGAAGGCTCGAACACAAGGACGGGGCGGCCGGCGCAAAGGAGCCGCCCGCCAGACAACGGACAAGGCAAGGCCCGCGCGCAGCGCGCAGGCAGGGCCGTACTTTCGCACGCTGGCGCGGCGCTCCTGGGCGAATGCGGCCCATCTTCATCCTTCTTTACAACGGCCGCCGGACCTGCCCTGGACGGGGAAGGCCGCCGCGAGGGGCAGGCGGGTAAACCATGCCAGCGGCCACAGCGCCCTTGGGCGACATTAACCCGGGTCAAGGCTTTGCCGCACCCCGCACATGCGCGTCAACCTCCCGGTCCACGACCAGTCCTACCCCTTTCCCAGCGGCCAGACGCTGGTGTCCACCACGGACCTCCAGGGCCGCATCCTGTACTGCAACCCGATGTTCATCGAGGTCAGCGGCTACACGCGCGAGGAGCTGCTGGGCCAGCCGCACAACATGATCCGCCACCCGGACATGCCCGAGCAGCCCTACGAGGACCTGTGGCAGACCATCCAGCGCGGCCTGCCCTGGTCCGCACCCATCAAGAACCGGCGCAAGGACGGCAGCTACTACTGGGTCATGGCCAACGTCACGCCGCTCGTGGAGGGCGGCAGGCCGGTGGGCTACATGTCGGTGCGCACCGAGGCCAGCGACGCCCAGGTGCGCGCCGCGCACGAGCTGTACGCCCGCATGCGCGCCGAGCGCCAGGCCGGGCGGCTGGTGCATGTGTTCCGCCAGGGGCGGCTGGTGCGCGACACCCTGGCCGGGCGGCTGCGCCAGCGCCTGGCGCCGGGCCTGGCCGGCCGCCTGGCGCTGGCCTTTGCCGGGGTGGCGGCTGCCGCCCTGGCGGCGGGCACCCTGGTGGCCGGGCAGGGCTGGCCGGTGCGGCTGACGGGCTGGGGCGGCTCCGCCGCCGTGGCCCTGCTGGCGCTGGGCTACGCGCGGCGCGCCGTCATCGCGCCGCTGGCGCAGCTGGTCGAGGCCGCCAACCGCATGGCCGCGGGCGATCTGACGCAGCCGCCCGTGCAAACGCGCGCCGACCTGGTGGGCGAGCTGCAAAAGGCCCTGATGCAGCTGAACGTGAACCTGCTGTCCATCGTGCGCGATGCGCGCCAGGAGAGCGAGAAGATGAGCCAGGCGGCCGGCCACATCGCCCAGGACAGCCGCGAGCTGTCCGGGCGCACCGAAAGCCAGGCCAGCAGCCTGCAGCAGACGGCCGCCTCGATGGAGCAGATCACCGGCACCGTGCGCCAGACCGCCGACGCCGCCCGCCAGGCCGCCGCCCTGGCCGCGCAGGCCACGGCCTCGGCCGAGCGCAGCAGCCAGGCCGCCGGGAGCGTGGCCGACACCATGCAGCAGATCGACCAGGCCTCGCGCCGCATCGCCGAAATCACCCAGCTGATCGATGCCATTGCCTTCCAGACCAACATCCTGGCGCTGAACGCGGCGGTGGAATCGGCCCGCGCCGGCGAGCACGGCCGGGGCTTTGCCGTGGTGGCCGCCGAGGTGCGCGCCCTGTCGCAGCGCACGCAGCAGGCGGCGCGCGAGATCCGCACGCTGATCGACGCGGCCGCCGCCCAGGTGGGCGAGGGCCAGCGGCGCAGCGCCAGCGCCGGCCAGGCCATGCACGCGTCGCTGGCCATGGTGCAGCAGGTGGGCACGCTGATCGGGCAGATCGACGGCGCCTCCAGCGAGCAGCTGTCGGGCATCTCCCAGATCAACGCCGCGGTGGCCCAGCTGGACACCATCACCCAGCACAACGCGGCGCTGGTCGAGCGCAGCGCCGAGCTGGCCGGCCAGGTGCAGCTGCAAGCCCGCACGGTGACCGAGGCGGTGCAGGTGTTTCGCCTGGATGGCGCAGCCGCCGGCCCCCGGGCGAACGCCGTGGCACTGCGCCGCGCGGCCCGTGAGATATTGGTCAAATAGGCCTTCAGCCCTTTGCTGGCAAGCGCTGGCAGCTCCTTTTTCAGGAGCGACTGAAGAGCGCCCATTGTCAACCTGCGTGTCTGCGCCGCCGCGCGGCTGCGCGGGGCGGCGCAGCGGCCTACCATGGGGCCCCCTGGGCCCGCGCTTCGTGTAGCCGGGCCGAATCACCGAAAGGCATCGCCATGAACACCTCTTCTTCCGAACCGCTGGCCGACCAGCTGCAGCAGCAGCTGCAGGGCGCGCCCCTGGCACAGATCGCCGCGCAGCTGGGCATCGGCGCCGAGCAGGCGCACAGCGCCGCCGCCATGGCGGTGCCGCTGCTGCTGGGCTCCATGGGCCGCAACGCCGAGCAGCCGCAGGGCGCGCAGGCCCTGCTGGGCGCCCTGCAGCGCGACCACATGCAGCCTGCGGCTGGGCTGGACCTGGGCGGCCTGCTGGGCTCGGTGCTGGGCGGTGGCGGCGGCAGCGGCGCCGGCCTGGGAGGCGACGGAGCGGCCATCCTGGGCCACATCCTGGGCGGCAAGCGCCCGCAGGCCGAGGCGCAGCTGGGCCAGGCCACCGGCCTGGGCGAGGGCGCGGGCAAGCTGCTGGGCCAGTTGGCGCCCCTCGTCATGGCCTTTCTGGCGCAGCGCGTGCGCGCCGGCGGCATGGGCGCGGGCGACCTGGGCAATGTGCTGGGGCAGGAGCGGGCCCGCACGCGCAGCAGCGGCTCGCCTGCGGGCGACCTGCTGTCGCAGGTGCTGGACCAGGACGGCAACGGCCGCGTGGACCTGGGCGACCTGCTCAAGCTGGGCGGCAGCCTGCTGGGCGGGCGCCGCTGACGCTCCTCAATCCATAGCTGCCAGCGCATGCCTGGCGGGCGCTGTGGCCGCTTTTCGTAACAACGTGTGGCCCCGGGGTGGACCGGTTGCGCCCGGCGCCGGATTCGGCGGACACTGCGGCCACACATCCACTACGCCCGGGAGGCTGCCATGACGACCGTTGCCGAAATCCTCAAGTCCAAACCCGACGCCCAGGTGCATAGCGTCGCGCCGTCCGACAGCGTGCTGACGGCCCTGCAGCGCATGGCCGACAAGGGCATCGGGGCGCTGATGGTCCTGCAGGGGGACGACATCGTGGGCATCTTCACCGAGCGCGACTACGCCCGCAAAGTGGTGCTGCACGGCCGCGCCTCGGGCGCCACGCCGGTGCGCGAGGTGATGACGCACGCCGTGCGTTTCGTGCACCCGTCAAACAGCACCGAGCAGTGCATGGCCCTGATGACCGAAAACCGCCTGCGCCACCTGCCGGTGGTCGAGGAAGGCCGGCTGATCGGGCTGGTGTCCATCGGCGACCTGGTCAAGAGCGTGATCTCGCACCAGCAGTTCATCATCGAGCAGATGGAGCAGTACATCACCGGCGCCCGCTGACGGGCAGCGGGCCGCGGCCCGACGCACCGGCGCCACGGGACGAGCCCTATGCGGGCTTATCCCGTGGCTTTTTTTGTGCCTCCTGAGTAAACATCCGCTCACAAATCCAACTTGTACACACAAGGAGAGTCGCGTGAAGCATGAGATCAATCGCCGCCAGTTCGCCGCCGGCGCCGCCGCCCTCGGACTCAGCCCCTGGCTGGGCGGCTGCGGCAAGGTGCCCGATGTGGTGAAGATCGGCGTGGCGCAGCCCCTGTCGGGGCCGCTGGCGGCGCTGGGGCAGGACTTGCTCAACGGCGTGCGCCTGGCCGTGGCCGAGCTGGCCAAAACGGGCTATTCGGTGGACGGCAAGCGCGTGAGCTTTGAAGTCATCGCCCAGGACGACCGCGCCGACGCCGCCGGCGGGCGCGCAGCGGCGCAGCAGCTGCTGGACTCGGGCGTGTCGGCCGTCATCGGCCACCTCAACTCCGGCGTGAGCCTGGAGACGGCGCCCATGTATGCGGCCAAGAACGTGCCGCAGCTGATCATCTCCACCAACCCCAAGATCACCCAGCTGGGCCTGTCCACCACCTTCCGCATCGTCGCCAACGATGCGCTGCAGGCGCGCGCCATCGGCGCCTTTGCCGCCGCGCAGCTGGACGCCAAGGCCTACGCGGTGGCCGACGACGGCACGCCCTACGGCAAGGGCCTGGCCGAGGGCGCCGCGGCCGAGCTGAAAAAGGCCAACAAGAACATTGCCCTGCACCAGAGCTTTGACGACAAGACCGTGGCCTTCAAGGAGCTGGCGGCCAAACTGAAGGAGGCGCAGGTCGGCGTGTTCGTCTGCATGCTCAACGACTTCCAGGCGCTGGCGCTGCTGCAGGAGCTGCAAGCCATCGGCCACACCCGCATCACGCTGCTGGGCGGCGACCTGGTCAAGACCGCCGACATGGCCAAGGGCATGGACATGATCGACCAGATCTACGCCACCTCGCCGGTGCTGGACGTGGCCGAATTCACCACCGGGCGCCAGTTCCTGGAGAAGTACATCGCCGCCTACCAAAAGCCGCCGGCCTACGGCGGGCACTACACGTACGACGCGATGTACGTCATCAGCGAAGCCATCCGCAAGGCCAATTCGGCCGAACCGGCGGCCATCACCAAGGCCCTGCACAGCATCAACGGCTACGCCCCGGTGACCGGCACCATGACCTGGGACGAGGCGGGCGAGCAGCGCTATGGCGCCGTCGGCGTGTACGAGCTGCGCAAGGGCTCGTGGGAGCTGCGCATGCGCTCGGACCGCTGGTAAGGCCTGCCCCCCTGCCTGCAGGCGGGGCAGGGGCCGCCCACTACACTTGCCGCCATGAGCGAGCTGATCCTGGGCATTGAATCTTCCTGCGACGAAACCGGCGTCGCCCTGGTGCGTACGCGCGAGGCGCCAGGGCAGGTGCCCGAGCTGCTGGCGCACGCGCTGCACAGCCAGATCGAGATGCACCAGGCCTATGGCGGCGTGGTGCCCGAGCTGGCCAGCCGTGACCACATCCGCCGCGTGCTGCCCCTGACCGATGCCGTGCTGCGCGAGGCCGGCGTGGCGCTGGATGCAGTGGACGTGGTGGCCTACACGCGCGGGCCGGGCCTGGCCGGCGCGCTGCTGGTGGGCGCCGGCGTGGCCAGCGCCATGGCCGCGGCGCTCGATCGCCCCACCCTGGGCGTGCACCACCTGGAGGGGCACCTGCTGTCGCCCTTTCTGAGCGCCGACCCGCCGCAATTCCCGTTCGTCGCGCTGCTGGTCTCCGGCGGCCACACCCAGCTGATGCGCGTGGACGGCGTGGGCCGCTACGCGCTCTTGGGCGAGACCATCGACGACGCGGCCGGCGAGGCCTTCGACAAGTCGGCCAAGCTGCTGGGCCTGGGCTACCCGGGCGGCCCGGCCCTGTCGCGCCTGGCAGGCGAGGGCGATGCGCGCGCCTTCAAGCTGCCGCGCCCGCTGCTGCACAGCGGCGACCTGGATTTTTCCTTCGCCGGCCTGAAGACCGCCGTGCTCACCCAGGCGCAGCGCCTGGGCCAGGCCCTGCCCGAGCGCCGCGCCGACCTGGCCGCCAGCACCCAGGCAGCCATCGTCGAGGTGCTGGTCAAGAAGACGCTGGCGGCCCTGGCCGCCACCGGCCTGCAGCGGGTGGTGGTGGCCGGCGGCGTGGGCGCCAACCGGCTGCTGCGCGAGCAGCTGGACGCTGCCTGTGCCCAGCGCGGCGTGCGCGTGCACTACCCCGAGCTGCACCTGTGCACCGACAACGGCGCCATGATCGCGATGGCCGCGGCCATGCGGCTGCAGGGCGGGCTGGAGCAGCCCCGGCGCGACTACGCCTTCGATGTCAAGCCGCGCTGGTCTTTGGAAGAGATTTCCGCCTCAATCCCTTGATGGACAAGCGCTGGCAGCTATCGCTTTGATAGTTGCTGGCCAGTCATGGGGTTTTCGCAGCAGCCGGTCCGGGCGCGTTGCACAATCGAAGGCCGCCCCCAGCATGGCCTTGCCACGATGCCTTTTTCGCCTTCCCTTCGCCTGCCCCTTGGCCTCGCTTTTCTGGCCGGCGCCGCCGCGCTGGCCGGCTGCTCCGGCATGCCCGACGCCATGCCGGGCCTGGAGCGCAATGGCGCCTCCTTCACGCCCAACGACTTCGACAGCTCCAGCACGCACATGCGCCACATCGATGCGTCGCAGGAGCGCACCTGCGAGGCCGCGCGCCGCGCGCTGCTGAGCCAGGGCTACCTGGTCAGCACGGCCACGCGCGAGCTGGTGGCCGGACGCAAGTACTACCAGCCCAATCCGGATACCCACTACGAGGTGGAAATGCGCGTGGTCTGTGCGCCCGAGGGGGCGGACAACGACCGCACCTCGGCCTTTGCCAGCGCGCTGCAGGACCGCTACGTCATCAAGAAGGTCAACAACTCCGCGTCGCTGGGCGTGGGCGGCATCGGCTCGGTGTCGCTGCCCTTCAGCGCCTCCGACGACACGCTGGTCAAGGTGGGCAGCGAGACCATCTCCGACGCCCAGTTCTACGAGCGCTTCTTCCAGCTCTTCGACCGCTATGTGCGCGTCGCCATGCCTGCGGCCCAGAACACCGCCCAGAGCATTGCCATCCCGCTGCAAGAGCGCGAGGCGCTGGAGCAGGCCCGGTAGGGCGCCAGCCGCCCCGAGGCTGCCACCCCCACGAGCCAGGCTGCATGCCTGGCTTTTTTGTGGCTGGCGTAACTGCGTGGAGATGCTTGCAGAGAATGCGTGAGGATGACGAAAGTTGCCGGCTTTTGGCCTTGAAATGAGTGGCGATGGAGAGGCGTCTTTATTTATGTGCCTTTGTGCCTTCATTTTTCCATTACTTCTCTCATCTGCCGGCAAAAAATGCGCCTGTTGCGCGAACTTGCGGGCGGTTGTGGACGCCCGTCTTTATGTGGTCATGGGCGGTTGCCGCCGGGCGAGGGGCGCCAACAATTGCCGCTGCCGCGCCAGCCATTCGCTGGCGCCTGTCTCTCGCTTTCCCTTTTCCTGATCGCATGCCTGCCCTTTACCTGAATTCCCTGTCCCGCCGCGCCGCCCTGGGCGCCTGTGCGCTGGCGCTCACCGCGCTCGCGCCGCTGGCCGCCCACGCCGCCACGGCGCCGGCCACCGGTGCGCCCATCAAGCTGGCCCTGGTGGAATCGCTCTCCGGCAGCTTCGCCAACACGGGCGAAGCGGTGTTTCGCAACGTCGCCTGGGCCATTGAGCGGGTGAACGGGCGCGGCGGCGTGGCGCTGCCGCCGTCGGCCGGCGGCAACCGGCCGCTGCAGCTGGTGCGCTACGACAGCAAGGGCCAGAACGAGGAGGCGCTGTCGGCGCTGCGCGCGGCCATCGACGACGGCGCCCGCGTCATCCTGCAGGGCAACTCCTCGGCCACCGCGGCGGTGCTGATCGAGGCCATCAACAAGCACAACCAGCGCGAGCCGGACAAGCGCGTGCTGTTTTTGAACTACTCGGCCGTCGATCCCATCCTGACCAACGAGAAGTGCAGCTTCTGGCACTTTCGCTTCGATGCCCACGCCGACATGCGCATGGCCGCGCTGATGGACGTGATGCGCGAGGACCAGGCGCTGCAGCGCGTCTATCTGATCGGGCAGGACTACAGCTTTGGCCAGGCCGTGCTGCGCGAGGCCCGGCGCCAGCTGGGCGCGCAGCGCCCCGATGTGGCCATCGTGGGCGACGAGCTGCACCCCGTGGGCCGCGTCAAGGACTTCGCGCCCTACGCCGTGAAGATCAAGGCCAGCGGTGCGCAGGCGGTGATCACCGGCAACTGGGGCAACGACCTGACGCTGCTGGTCAAGGCCGCGCGCGAGGTGGGCTATGAAGGCATGTTCTACACCTTCTACGGCAACGCCCTGGGCGCGCCGGCCGCCCTGGGCGACGCCGGGGTGGGGCGCGTCGTGGCCGTGGCCGACTGGCTGCCCAACGTGCCCACGGCCGGCAGCCGCGCCTTCTACCAGGCCTTTCGCGAGCGCTTTCCCAAGCCGCAGGACGACTACGTGCACATGCGCATGCAGCTCATGGTGGAGTCGCTGGCCCAGGCGATCGAGCGCGCCGCCAGCACCGACGCCGCAGCCGTCGCCCGGGCGCTGGAGGGCGCGCAGGTCAGCCTGTTCGGCCAGGGCGGGCGCGTGCGCGCGCAGGACCACCAGTTTCAGCAGACGCTGGTGGTGGGCGTGATGGACCGCCTGGGCGCGCCGGGCGTGCAGTTCGACGTGGAAGGCTCGGGCTACGGTTTTCGCGTGGTGCGCCAGATCGCGGCGGAGCAGGCGGCGCAGCCGTCGAGCTGCCGCATGCAGCGGCCCTGACATTTGAAGCCTTTTAGGCCTTTAGCGCCCGTCCCTGCTGCGCAAGCAGCTATCTAAAGCGTAGCGCCAGGGTCAGGGCCGCCGGGGCCAGTCCAGCCGCCGCAGTTCGCGCTGCAGCTGCGCCAGCGCGCGGCGCGGCTGGCTGGCGTAGCGGGCTTGCTCCACGTGCAGCAGCCAGCGCGCGGCAGGCGCGGCGGCTTCTTCGCCGAAGTGGGCGCGGGCCGCCTCGGCCATGCCGCGCGGGGGCAGGTGGGCGGGCAGCGGCAGGCCGGCGCGCGCCAGGCGCTGGCGGGCGGTGCCCAGCAGGCGCTGCCACGGGTCCTGGCGCTGGCGCTGCCAGGCGGCCCAGGCAGCGCCCGCGGCGGCGGCCAGGGCAGTCAGCAGGCCCAGCAGCTGCACCAGGTCCTGCCAGCTGGGCGAGTGCACGCCCAGGCGCTTGAGCAGGTTCATCTGCCGGCCCTGGGTGTAGTTCAGCACCCACTGGTTCCAGCGGTTGTCCACGGCCTCCCACACGGCGCGCAGGCGCTGCAGCGCCGTGGGGCTGATGACCAGGCCCATGGCATTGCCGAAGCCGGTGCGCGGCGCCTGCAGGCGCAGGGGCAGGCCGATGCGGTCGGGGGCGACCGAGCCGGTGGGGTCCACGCGCACCCAGCCGCGGCCCTGCAGCCACACTTCGGCCCAGGCGTGGGCGTCGCTTTGGCGCACCGTCCAGTAGCCGTCCACGCTGTTGACCTGCCCGCCCTGGTAGCCGGTGACGATGCGCGCCGGCACGCCGGCCGAGCGCAGCAGGATCACGAAGGCCGAGGCAATGTGCTCGCAAAAGCCTTCCTTGCGCTCAAACCAGAATTCGTCGGCGGTGTGCGTGCCGTACATGCCCGGCTCCAGCGTGTAGCGATAGCCGCCCGTGCGCAGGCGCGCCAGGGCGGCCTGCATCAGCGCCTCGGGGCTGCCGCCGGCCTGCTGCAGCATCTGCTGCGCCAGCGCATGGGTGCGCGGGTCGTAGCCCTGGGGCAGCTGGCGGTAGGTGTCCAGCGCGCGCGTCTCGGCCAGCGGGCCGTGGCTGAAGTCCAGGTAGCTTTGCGCGCGGTAGCGCAGCACGCTGCTGGGCGCGCGGCTGGCTTGCCACTGCAGCTCGGGCGTCATGGCGGCGCCGTAACCCTCGGGCATCTCCGGGCGCTCGCGCACCGCGTCCAGCGTCAGCAGCCAGGGGCGGCGCGTGCTCTCCAGCGTCAGCTCGTAGGCCAGCGGCTCGCCCTGCACGCGCAGCTCGGGCGGGGTGGGGCGCGCCCACGGGACGAGGCCGCGGTCTTCGGCCTGGGGCAGTGCGTACCAGTCGCGCCCGTCGAAGGCGCTGAGCACCGGGCCGCGAAAGTACAGGCGGCTTTGCGGCGGCGCCTGGCCGCCGGGGGGGGCAAAGCGCACGCGAAAGGCCACGCTGTCGTCCAGCGCCAGCTCGGCCACGCTGCCCACGCTCATCTGGCCCGACAGGCCACTGCGCCCGCTGGCCGAATCCGCCGGCACGCCCCACAGCGGCGCCAGGCGCGGAAACAGCAGGAACAGCGCCACCATCACGGGCGCGCCCAGCAGCGCCATGCGCGCGGCGATGCGCATGCTGGCGGCAAGCGGCGGGCGGCCCACCGGCAGGTGGGCGTTGACCAGGGCCGTCAGCAGGCCCAGCAGCGCCAGCAGCATGGCGGCAGCAGTGGGCAGCGACTGCGAGAAGAAGAAGTTGGCCAGCAGCGTGAAGAAGCCCAGGAAGAACACCACCATGGCGTCGCGCCGGGCGCGCAGCTCCAGCGTCTTGAGCGCCAGCAGCAGGGTGATCAGGGTCACGCCGGCTTCGTAGCCCAGCACGGTGCGGTGCGTCGCCGCCGTCAGCGCCACGGCCGCGGCCAGCAGCACGGCCGTCACCCAGCGCCCGGGCAGGGGGCGGCCGCGCCAGGCCAGCCAGGCACGCCAGCCCAGCATGGCGCCCGCCATGGCCACGCCCCACAGGGGCAGGTGCGCGGCCAGCGGGGCCAGGCAGCAGGCGACGACCAGCAGCAAAAAAAGCGTGTCGCGCGTCTCGCGCGGCAGCTGGGCGGCGCGGGCGCTCATGGCGCGCCTCGCTGCCGAATGCTATTTAATTGATAGCTGCTGGCGCTCTTCCAGCAAGGGCTGGAGGCTGATTTGATGGAAATGAAAGTCAGCACAGCGCCAGTGCCTCCAGGCAGCGGCGGCGGTGAGCGGCGCCCTGGGCCGGGCGGATGTCGTGGCCGGGCACGCGCAGGCCGTAGTCCAGGCCCAGGCGGTCGGCCTGCAGCACCCAGCTGGCCAGGCGCGAGGCGCGCGCCTCCGGGTCGGCCAGGCCGGTGGCGGCGGCGTCCAGCCACAGCTCGTGGCGCTGGCTCTGGTGCGTGTCGCGGCTGACCAGGTCGTCCGAGCCGGTGGCCAGTGCGCGCGCGGCCTTCTTCCAGACCACCAGCTTCATCGGGTCGCCGCGCTGGTAGGCGCGCACGCCCTCGAATTCGCCCATGCCGCGCGCGCTGGCGCTGGCGCCCCCGCCGGTCTGCGGCTGGCCGGGAGGCAGGGGCGGGGCGGGGGTCTCCGGGCGCGGATAGACCAGCACCTGCGCGGCCGGCCGCCACAGCGTCCACACCCGGAAGGTGCCCAGCGGAAACAGCGTCTGCGCGGTGAGCACCGGCACGTCCTGCAGGCCGCGCCGCGCCGGCGAGAAGGCCACCTGCAGCGCGGCGCTGCCGCCCGCGGGCACGTCGGCCACGGCCCACTGGCCGCTGCCCTGCACGGCCAGCGCGACGGCGTGGCGGGGGCTGCGTCGGCGGTTGTGCAACTGCACCTGCAGCACCGTGGCCGCGCCCAGGAACTGCGGCTCGGGCGCCAGCAGGTGCAGCGACAGGCCGCGCAGCGTGCCGTGGCTCAGGTGCACGCTGGCGGCCACGCTGCCGGCCAGCAAGAAGGTCAGCAAATAGCCCAGGTTCAGCTGGTAGTTGATGGAGGCCACCAGCAGCACCAGCAGCGTCAGGGCCAGGCCCCAGCCCGCGCCCGTGGGCAGGATGTAAATGTTGCGCTGGGTCAGCGTCAGCGTGTCGGTGCGCGGCAGGCGGGCCAGCCACCAGCGGCGCCAGCGCGCTGCCAGGGCGGCGCGCGGGCCGCGCGGCGCGGGGTCGGTGCGACCGGCCATCAGGGCAGGGGCACGGCCTGCAGCATGGCGCGCACCTGCTCCACGGCGCCGCGCCCGGCGTCGCCCACGGGCACCAGGCGGTGGGCCACGGTCTGCGGCAAGATGGCCTGCACGTCGTCGGGCGCCACGTAGTCGCGCCCCTCGATCAGCGCCTGCGCCTTGGCCGCGCGCATCAGGGCGATGCCGGCGCGCGGCGACAGGCCCTGCAGGAACCAGCGGCCCGAGCGCGTGGCCTCCAGCAGGTCCTGCACGTAGCTCAGCAGCGGCTCGGCTGCATGCACGGCCAGCACGCGCTGCTGCAGCTGCGCCAGCTGCGGGCCGGTCAACAGCGGCTGCAGGCTGTCCACCATGTCGCGCCGGTCGCTGCCGGCCAGCAGCAGCCGCTCGGCGGCGCGGTCCGGGTAGCCCAGGGAGATGCGCATCAGGAAGCGGTCGAGCTGGCTTTCGGGCAGCGCAAAGGTGCCCAGCTGGTCGTGCGGGTTCTGCGTGGCAATGACGAAGAAGGGCTCGGGCAGGGGGCGCGTCGCGCCTTCGACGGAGACCTGCTTTTCTTCCATGGCTTCGAGCAGCGCGCTTTGCGTCTTGGGGCTGGCGCGGTTGATCTCGTCGGCCAGCAGCACCTGCGTGAAGACCGGGCCGGGGTGGAAGGCGAAGGCCTGGCTGCCGCGCTCATAGACCGACACGCCCGTCAGGTCGCTGGGCATCAGGTCGGCAGTGAACTGCACGCGCGCGAACTGCAGTCCGAAGGTGCGCGCCAGGGCGTGCGCCAGCGTGGTTTTGCCCACGCCCGGCACGTCCTCGATCAGCAGGTGGCCGCCCGCCAGAAGGCACGCCACGCAGTCCTGAACCTGGCTGTTTTTGCCCACGATCACCGTGTTAAGCTGGTCCAAAAGCGCTTTGATTTGGTGCTGTGCATGCATGGCGCGACGTTATCCGAAAACCATGGGGGCAAAAGCAATGGGTGCAGGCAAGACGGGCTATTACTCCCATCGCGACTTCTGGCTGCACGAGATGGGCGCCGGGCATCCGGAGTGCCCGGCGCGGCTGGACGCCATCGAAGACCGGCTGCTGGCCAGCGGCGTGTCCGATGCGCTGGACCGGCGCGACGTGCCGCTCGCTTCCATGGCCGATGTCGAGCTGGCGCACGACCGCATGTACGTTGCCTCGCTGCGCGGCATGTGCGAGCGCCTGATCGAGGAAGAAGAAGCGGGCGGCCCGGCGCACGTGCAGATCGACACCGACACCGCCATGAACCGCCACACCTGGACGGCGGCGCTGCGCGCCGCAGGCGCGGCCCTGGCCGCCACCGACGCCGTGATGCGTGGCGAGCTGGAGAACGCGTTTTGCAGCGTGCGCCCGCCCGGCCACCACGCCGAGCGTGACAAGGCCATGGGGTTTTGCTTCTTCAACAACGTGGCGGTCGCTGCCAAATATGCGCTGGAGCGCCACCACCTCAAGCGCGTGGCCATCGTGGACTTCGACGTGCACCACGGCAACGGCACGGAGAACATCCTCTCGGGCGATCCGCGGGTGCTGATGGTGGGCATCTTCCAGCACCCGTTCTACCCTTTCAGTGGCGACCAGCACCCGGCCGAGAACATGCTCAATGTGCCCGTGCCGGCCTATACCAAGGGCATGGACGTGCGCGACATCGTCGAGATGATCTGGATGCCGCGCCTGGAGGCCTTCAGGCCGGAAATGATCTTCATCAGCGCCGGCTTCGATGCACACCGCGACGACGACATGGGGCAGCTGGGCCTGACCGAGCAGGACTACACCTGGATCACCATGCGCATCAAGGACGTGGCCCGGCGCTTTGCCAAAAATCGCATCGTCTCCTGCCTGGAGGGCGGCTACATGATGGGGCCGCTGTCGCGCAGCGTGGAGGCGCACCTGCGCGTATTGGCGGACTTGTGACAACCCCCTGTGCCGCTGCGCGGCTCGCCGCCTCTCTGGCGCGCGCTTGCAGCGCGCTGGGAAGGGGACGGCGCCCCTGGACCGGCGAAGCCGGATCCACGGCGCCTGCTGGCATGGGGTGCGCCCAAATTCGCGCGCTGCGTGGCGATGACGCGCAGCGCCCCAAAGGAGTAAATACACATGACGACGAACCCCGATGCACTGGTGCGGGTCGAGCGCGACATGCGCGGCGTGTACACCCTGACCCTGAACGACCCCAAGCGCTTCAACGCCCTGGGCAGCGAGATGCTGGACGCCCTGCAGCATGCGCTGGACGAGGTGGCCCATGACGACGAGGCCCGCGCCGTGGTGCTGGCCGCCCATGGCAAGGCCTTTTGCGCCGGCCACAACCTCAAGGACATGGCCGCCAACCCCGACCTGGCCTGGTACCAGCAGCTGTTCGCCCAGTGCAGCCGCGTCATGCTGTCCATCCACAAGCTCAGCGTGCCGGTGATTGCGCGCGTGCATGGCATGGCCACGGCCGCTGGCTGCCAGCTGGTGGCGCAGTGCGACCTGGCCGTGGCGACGTATGAGGCCAGCTTTGCCACCAGCGGCATCCACTACGGCCTGTTCTGCGCCACGCCCAGCGTGCCGCTGGTGCGCAACGTGCCGGCCAAGCGCGCCATGGAGATGCTGCTGACGGGCGACTTCATCGACGCGCAGACGGCGCTGGACCAGGGCCTGGTCAACCGCGTGGTGGCGCCGGGCCGGCTCGATGCCGAGGTCCAGGCGCTGGTGCAGTCCATCGTCGAAAAGCCCCGCGTGGCGGTCGCCATGGGCAAGGCGCTGGTGTACCAGCAGCGCGAGCTGGGCCTGGAGGGCGCCTACCAGCTGGCTGGCCAGGCCATGGCCACCAACATGATGGACGATGCCGCGCAGGAAGGCGCGCGCGCCTTTGCCGAAAAGCGCCAGCCCGCCTGGAAGGCGCCGCACGGCGGCTGAGCCCGCCCTGTCGCCTGCCTGACCCGCCGGGGCTCGACCCGGGGCAGAGAGGCTGGCATAATCCAGAAAAAGCACGACCGTTCGTTTTAATTGCCTGGCGGCCCGCATGCTGCGCTGCGCAATAGAATGGTCCGGTTTACGTCAACGTCAATCAATCATCCAATCAACATCGAAGGAGCCGCAGCAATGAAGGTCTTGGTCCCTGTCAAGCGCGTGGTGGACTACAACGTGAAAGTCCGTGTCAAGTCGGACGGCAGCGGCGTGGACATCGCCAACGTCAAGATGAGCATGAACCCCTTTGACGAGATCGCCGTCGAAGAGGCCGTGCGCCTGAAGGAAAAGGGCGTGGTCACCGAGATCATCGCCGTCTCCTGCGGCCCCGCGCAGTGCCAGGAAACCCTGCGCACCGCCATGGCCATCGGCGCCGACCGCGCCATCCTGGTGGAGACGCCCGCCGACGTGGACCTGCAGCCCCTGGCCGTGGCCAAGCTGCTCAAGGCCCTGGTGGACAAGGAGCAACCCCAGCTGGTCATCCTGGGCAAGCAGGCCATCGATGACGACTCCAACCAGACCGGCCAGATGCTGGCCGCGCTGGCCGACCTGCCCCAGGCCACCTTCGCCAGCAAGGTCGAAGCGGCCGACGGCAAGGTGAGCGTGACGCGCGAAGTGGACGGGGGCCTGGAGACCATCGCCCTGACATTGCCGGCCGTGATTACCACCGACCTGCGCCTGAACGAGCCGCGCTACGTCACGCTGCCCAACATCATGAAGGCCAAGAAGAAGCAGCTGGACACGGTCAAGCCCGAAGACCTGGGCGTGGACATCGCCCCGCGCCTGAAGACGCTCAACGTGGCCGAGCCCGCCAAGCGCGGCGCCGGCGTCAAGGTTGCCGACGTGGCCGCGCTGGTGGACAAGCTGCGCAACGAAGCCAAGGTCATCTGAACTTACAAGGGATAGAGACACACCATGACTGCACTCGTCATTGCTGAACACGACAACGCGTCGCTCAAGGCCGCCACCCTCAACGTCGTCACCGCCGCCGCTGCCTGTGGCGGCGACGTGCACGTGCTGGTGGCCGGCGAGAACGCCGGCGCCGCCGCCCAGGCCGCCGCGCAGATCGCCGGTGTGGCCAAGGTGCTGCACGCCGATGGCGCGTCGCTCAAGGACGGCCTGGCCGAGAACCTGGCCGCCCAGGTGCTGGCCCTGGCCGGCAACTACAGCCACCTGCTGTTCCCCGCCACCGCCAGCGGCAAGAACGTGGCCCCGCGCGTGGCCGCCAAGCTGGACGTGGCCCAGGTCAGCGACATCACCAAGGTCGTCAGCCCCGACACCTTCGAGCGCCCGATCTACGCCGGCAACGCCATTGCCACCGTGCAAAGCGGCGACAGCGTGAAGGTCATCACCGTGCGCGGCACGGGTTTTGACGCGGCCCCCGCCACCGGCGGCAGCGCGCAGGTCGAGACCGTGCAGGCCGCGGCCGACTCGGGCAAGAGCAGCTTTGTGGGCCGTGAGGTCACCAAGAGCGACCGTCCCGAGCTCACCGCCGCCAAGGTCATCGTCTCCGGCGGCCGGGCTCTGGGCAGCGCCGAGAAGTTCCAGGCTGTGCTCACGCCCCTGGCCGACAAGCTGGGCGCCGCCATCGGCGCCTCGCGCGCCGCGGTGGACGCCGGCTACGCGCCCAACGACCTGCAGGTCGGCCAGACGGGCAAGATCGTCGCGCCCCAGCTGTACATCGCCGTGGGCATCTCCGGCGCCATCCAGCACCTGGCCGGCATGAAGGACTCCAAGGTCATCGTGGCCATCAACAAGGATGCCGAGGCGCCCATCTTCTCGGTGGCCGACTACGGCCTGGAAGCCGACCTGTTCGAGGCCGTGCCCGAGCTGGCCAAGGCTTTGTAACGCCGGCTCCGGTGTGTGAAGGCATCGCTTGCGATGCCTTTTTTTTGACTACTTGGCTGCAAACGTTTGCGCCGTTGAGGACCCCATGAGTTACACCGCCCCCGTCAAGGACATGCTGTTCGCCATCGAGCACCTGGCCGGCATCGAGCAGGTTGCACAGCTGCCCGGCTTCGAGGACGCCGGCCTGGACACGGCCGCCGCCGTGCTGGAAGAGTGCGCCCGCTTCAACGAAGGCGTGGTGGCGCCGCTGAACGTGCCCGGCGACCAAAACCCTTCGTCATGGAAGGACGGCGTCGTCACCACCACGCCCGGCTTCAAGGAGGCGTTTGCGCAGTTCGCCGAAGGCGGCTGGCAGGGCCTGCAGCACCCGCAGGACTTCGGCGGCCAGGGTCTGCCCAAGACCATCGGCGCGGCCTGCGTGGAGATGCTCAACAGCGCCAACCTCAGCTTCGCCCTGTGCCCGCTGCTCACCGACGGCGCCATCGAGGCTCTGCTGACGGCCGGCAGCGAGGAGCTAAAACGCACCTACCTGGAAAAGCTGATCTCCGGCCAGTGGACCGGCACCATGAACCTGACCGAGCCCCAGGCCGGCAGCGACCTGGCGCTGGTGCGCACCCGCGCCGACCGCCAGGACGACGGCACCTACAAGATCTTCGGCACCAAGATCTTCATCACCTACGGCGAGCACGACATGGCCGAGAACATCGTGCACCTGGTGCTGGCGCGCGTGGCCGGCGCGCCGGAGGGCGTCAAGGGCATCAGCCTGTTCGTGGTGCCGAAGTTCCTGGTGAACGCGGACGGCTCGCTGGGCGCGCGCAACGACGCGCACTGCGTGAGCATCGAGCACAAGCTGGGCATCAAGGCCTCGCCCACGGCGGTGCTGCAGTTTGGCGACCATGGCGGCGCCGTGGGCTGGCTGGTCGGCGAGGAAAACCGCGGCCTGGAATACATGTTCATCATGATGAACGCCGCCCGCTACGCCGTGGGCGTGCAGGGCATTGCCGTGGCCGAGCGCGCCTACCAGCACGCCGTGCAGTACGCCCGCGAGCGCGTGCAAAGCCGCCCGGTCGATGGCTCCATCAAGGCCAGCGCCGCCATCATTCACCACCCCGACGTGCGCCGCATGCTGATGACCATGCGCTCGCTCACCGAGGGCTGCCGGGCCATGGCCGCCGTGGCCGCCGCCGCGTACGACGCGTCGCACCACCATGCGGACGAGCAGGTGCGCAAGGACAACGCCACCTTCTATGAATTCATGGTGCCGCTGGTCAAGGGCTTCTCCACCGAGATGAGCCTGGAGGTGACGAGCCTGGGCGTGCAGGTGCACGGCGGCATGGGTTTCATCGAGGAAACCGGCGCCGCCCAGTACTACCGCGACGCCCGCATCCTGCCCATCTACGAGGGCACCACGGCCATCCAGGCCAACGACCTGGTGGGCCGCAAGACCGGCCGCGACGGCGGGGCCACGGCCCGCGCCATCGCCGCGCAGATCGAGAAGACCGAAGGCGAGCTGCACGCCAGCGGCAGCGAGGCCGCCCGCGCCATGGGCGAGCGCCTGGCCGCCGCGCGCACCGCCTTTGTGGAAGTCGTGGATTTCGTCGTGTCGCAGATGAAGGCCGACCCCAACGCCGTCTTCGCCGGCAGCGTCCCCTACCTGATGCTGGCCGGCAACCTGGTCGCCGGCTGGCAGATGGCGCGCGCGCTGCTGGTGGCAGAGAAGCTGTCCGCAACGGCGCAGGATGCGGCCTTCATGCAGGCCAAGGTCGCCACCGCGCGCTTTTATGCCGAGCACATCCTGGTGCGCGCTCCGGCACTGCGCGATGAAATCGTGCACGGGGGCGCCAGCACCATGCAGATGGCGCTGGAAGCGTTCTGACTTGCTATTGAAAAGATAGCTACCAGCGCTTGATGGACAAGCGCTGGAGCGGTATTTCACTTAAATCTTTCCTGGAGACATCGCCATGGCATTGCCCGCAGCCCTGCAGAAAACCACGCTGCCCGTCATCGGCTCGCCGCTGTTCATCATCAGCAACCCCACGCTCGTCATCGAGCAGTGCAAGGCCGGCATCATCGGCTCCATGCCCTCGCTCAACGCCCGCCCGGCCGAGCAGCTCGATGACTGGCTGGCCGAGATCACCGAGACGCTGGCCGCCTGGGACAAGGCCCACCCGGACCAGCCTTCCGCGCCGTTCGCCATCAACCAGATCGTGCACAAGAGCAACGACCGGCTGGAGCACGACATGCAGGTCTGCGCCAAGTACAAGGTGCCGATCGTCATCACCAGCCTGGGCGCGCGCGAGGACGTGAACCAGGCCGTGCACAGCTGGGGCGGCGTGGTGCTGCACGACATCATCAACAACAAGTTCGCCCGCAAGGCCATCGAGAAGGGCGCCGACGGCCTGATCGCCGTGGCGGCAGGGGCGGGAGGCCACGCCGGCGTGAAGAGCCCGTTCGCGCTGGTGCAGGAGATCCGCCAGTGGTTTGACGGCCCGCTGGCGCTGTCCGGCTCCATCGCCTCGGGCGGCGCGGTGCTGGCGGCGCAGGCTTGTGGAGCCGACTTCGCCTACATCGGCTCGGCCTTCATCGCCACCGAGGAGGCGCGCGCCTCGGAGGCCTACAAGCAGGCCATCGTCGATGGCACGTCGGACGACATCATCTACAGCAACCTGTTCACCGGCGTACATGGCAACTACCTGGCGCCGTCGATTCGCGCCGCCGGGCTGGACCCGGACCACCTGCCCGAATCCGACCCCAGCAAGATGAATTTCGGCGGCAGCGCCGCGGCCAAGGCCTGGAAGGACATCTGGGGCTGTGGCCAGGGCATCGGCGCGATCGACGCCGTGGTGCCCGCGGCCGAGCTGGTGGCCCGCCTGCGCCGCGAATACGAAGCCGCCCGCAAGCGCCTGCTGGCCGCCGCCTGAGGCGCCAGGCCCCGCCCGCGGCGCCCGCGGGCCGCGCGCAGAAAAGCCGCGAAAGGCGCACAATGCGGCCCGCGCCGACCGCAGCCGGCCCCTCTTACCGGGAGCCGGCTTTTTGTTTTTGCTTGGCCTCTCGCCCCTCCATGTCCAGCCCCCCACGCAGCGCCCTGATCGACTGCACCAAGGCCGTGGCGTGCGCCGCCATCGTGGCCCACCACCTGGCCTTCTACGGCCCCCTGCCGCCGCTGGTGGCGCAGGCGGCGCCCGCGCTCATCAGCGGGCTGGTGGAGTACGCGCGCATGGCCGTGCAGGTGTTCCTGGTGCTGGCCGGCTACCTGGCCGCCGCCAGCCTGGCGCCCCAGGGCAGCGCGCGCTTTGGCGCGCCGGCGGCCAAGGTCGGCCAGCGCTTCGTGCGGCTGGTCGTGCCGTATGCGGTGGCACTGGTGATGGTGATTGCGACGTCAGCGGCCGTGCGGCCGTGGTTCGATGACCCGGCCGTTTCGCCCGACCCGGACCTGGCCCAGCTGCTGGCGCACGCGCTGCTGCTGCACGGCGTGGCGGGCGAAGAGTCGCTGTCGGCCGGTGCCTGGTATGTGGCCATCGACTTCCAGCTGTTCGCCCTCACGGTGCTGCTGCTGGCCGGCGTGCGCGCCTTGGTTCGGCCCGCGTGGCGCGCCCGCACGGGCCAGGCGCTGGTGGTGCTGCTGGCAGCCGCGTCGCTGCTGGTCTTCAACCGCGATGCGGACTGGGACGTGTGGGCGCTGTACTTCTTCGGGGCCTACGGCCTGGGGCTGATGGCCTGGTGGGCGGCGCAGGCCGCTCGGGCCGAGTCCCGCGCCTGGCTGCTGCTCATGGCCGCGCTGGTGGCGATGGCGCTGCTGCTGGACTGGCGTGAGCGCATCGCCCTGGCCGGCGCCACGGCCCTGGCCCTGGGCAGCCTGATGCGCCTGGCCCCCGTGGCGCGCTGGCAGGGCGTGGCGCCACTGCGCTGGCTGGGGCAGATCTCGTACTCCGTCTTTCTGGTGCACTTTGCCGTGTGCCTGCTGGTGAATGCCCTGGTCAGCAACCTGTGGCCGGGCTCGGTGAGCGCCGCGGCGATGGGCCTGCTGGCGGGCTTTGCGCTGTCGCTGCTGGCCGGCTGGGTGCTGTACCAGCGGGTGGAGCGCTACGTGCCCACCTGGCACAAGGCGCTGCGCTGGCAGCTGGGGCTGGTGGGCGCCGGGCTGGCGACGGCGCTGCTGGCCGGGCTGCGTTGAATGGACGGAAAAAACAAAGGCAGCCCGCGGGCTGCCTTGTTGCCGGTGGCCGCGAGCGCGGCTTTCAGCGGTGCAGCTCGCCGGCGCTCTCGGGCTGGAAGGTGATGGAGTCCACGCGCACCGTGACCTGGCCGGTGGGGCTGGGCATCTGGAACTCATCGCCCACGGCGAGGCCCAGCAGGGCGATGCCCACCGGCGCGAAAACCGAGACCTTGTCGCCCGAGCCGTCCATCTCGCGCGGATAGACCAGGGTCAGCGTGTTGGCCTTGCCGGTCTCCAGGAGGGTGAACTGCACGGTGGAGTTCATGGTCACCACGTTGGGCGGCATGTCCTTGGGGTCGAGCACGTCGGCGCGGTCCAGCTCGGCCTCCAGCTGGTCGCGGCCGGGGAAGGGCGCCGCGCTTTTGTCCAGCAGCGCCTCCAGGCGCTCCATGTCCAGGGATGACAGGGTGATGGCGGGCTTGCGCAGCATGGTATGTGGCTCCGTGAAACTGTTCGTTTGCTTGTGTGTGGTGTGGCCGGGGCGAAGCCCCGGGCGGCGGCCGCGGCCACCCGACCCAGACGGACAAAAGCCCGGGCAACGGGGTTGTCCGGGCCAGAGCGGTTGGGTGGGCGCCCCAGGGCGCGATGCCGTCCATTGTGCGGGCAGGCCTGCGCTTTGCCAAGCAATCTCGTACGGGCACGCTGCGAATTGCGCGGCGCTTGCCAAGGGTGGCCAAACGGCGTAAGCGGGCAAGCGGGCATTGCGGCAAAATCTGTATGTCCGTACAGTTATTTTCCATGGCCCACGATCCCTTTCCCGACGAACACGCCGGCGCTGGCGAAGCGCCCGCCGTGCGCATCCCCGTGCAGGCCGTCAAGGGGCGGGGCGTGGCCAGCCGCATGGCGCACCGCTTCAGCACGGACCAGCGCGACGCCTTCGACGACGGCTGGGACGCACGGGAGCCGGGCGTGGGCAACGCGCCCCTGCCCGTGCGTACCGAGGTCATCTGGGAGGACGCGCGCAGCGCCCTGACGCGCAACGACTCGCCCGACATCTTCTTCTCGCACTCGGTCAACCCCTACCGCGGCTGCGAGCACGGCTGCGTGTACTGCTACGCCCGCGCCACGCACAGCTATCTTGGCATGTCGCCCGGGCTGGACTTCGAGACGCGCATCATCGCCAAGCGCAACGTCGCCGCGCTGCTGCGCGCGGAACTCTCGCGGCCCGGCCACCAGCCCAGCGTGATCAATATTGGCTCGGCCACCGACTGCTACCAGCCCGTGGAGCGCGAGCTGCGCCTGACGCGCGCGCTGGTCGAGGTGCTGGGCGAGGCGCGCCACCCGTTTTCGCTGATCACCAAGTCCAGTGGCGTGGAGCGCGACCTGGACCTGATCGCCCCGCTGGCGGCCGACCGGCTGGCCGCCGTCTACGTCACCATCACCACGCTGGACGCCAAGCTCGCCCGCATCCTGGAGCCGCGCGCCGCCGCGCCGCACCGGCGCCTGCGCACCCTGCGCGCGCTGGCCGACGCGGGCGTGCCGGTGGGCGTGAGCGTGGCCCCGCAGATCCCCTTCATCACCGAGGACATGGAGCAGGTGCTGGCTGCCGCGCGCGAGGCGGGCGCCACGCGCGCCTTCTACACCGTCATCCGCCTGCCCTGGGAGGTGGACCCTTTGATGCGCGAATGGCTGCAGCTGCACTACCCCGACCGCGCCGCGCGCGTCATGGCGCGCATCCAGGACCTGCATGGCCTGGACGATGCAGCCCGCGCCCGCGGGCGCGCCTACGACAGCGCCCACGCCACGCGCATGAGCGGCACGGGCCTGTGGGGCGAGCTGCTGCGCCAGCGCTTTGACAAGGCCTGCGCCCGCCTGGGCTATCACCGCGAGCGCTTCGAGCTGGACCTGTCGCAATACCGCCCGGCGCTGGCACGGGGGCAGGGCGCGCTGTTTTGATGCGCGCGCGCGACCTCAGCCGGCCAGCTGGCGCGCGTGGTGGCGCAGGTGGTCGTCCATGAAGGTCTGCACGAAGTAGTAGCCGTGGTCGTAGCCCGCGTGGCGGCGCAGGGTCAGGGTCTGGCCGGCGGCCTGGCAGGCGGCCTCCAGCAGGTGCGGGTGCAGCTGCTCGGCCAGGAATTTGTCGTCCAGGCCCTGGTCGATGAGGATGCCGGCGGGGTAGGGCGCGGCCTGGTGGCCGCTCATCAGCTCGGTGGCGTCGTGCGCGGCCCAGGCGGCGCGGTCGGCGCCCAGGTAGCCGGTGAACGCCTTTTCGCCCCAGGGGCAGCGCGTGGGCGCGCAGATGGGGGCAAAGGCCGACAGGCTCCTGAAGCGGCCGGGGTGGCGCAGCGCCAGGGTCAGGGCGCCGTGGCCGCCCATGCTGTGGCCCGTCAGGCCCAGGCGCGTTCCGTCGATGGGCAGCTCGTCGGCCAGGGCCGGCAGCAGCTCGGCCAGCAGCCAGCTTTCCATGCGCCAGTGGGCGGACCAGGGGGCCTGCGTGGCGTCCAGGTAGAAACCGGCGCCCACGCCGAAGTCCCAGGCCTCGGCCTCGCCTGCGATGCCCGCACCGCGCGGGCTGGTGTCGGGCGCGATGAGGGCCAGGCCCAGCTCGGCGGCCAGGCGCTGGGCGCCGGCCTTGGTGGGAAAGGTGTCCTCGGTGCAGGTCAGCCCGGCCAGATAGACCAGGGCCGGCACGGGCGCGCCGGCCAGGGCCTTGGGCGGCAGATAGACGGACACGCGCATGGGCAGGCCGGTCGCGTCCGAGGCGTGGCGGTAGTAGCGCTGCTCGCCGCCGAAGCAGGCGTGGGTGCTGAGCAGTTCAAGCGTGGCGGTCATGGGGTGCTCCATTTTTGATAGCTGCTTGCGCTTGATCGGTTTGGGTTTCAATATCAAAACACATTGAAAACCAGGTACATCAAGCGCGAGCAGCTCATGTTTTGATAGTGGCTCAGCCGGCGTAGTGCACCACCGAGCGGATGGATTCGCCCCGGTGCATCAGCTCGAAAGCCTCGTTGATGCCGGCCAGCGGCATGGTGTGCGTGACGAAGGGCGCCAGCTGAATGCGGCCGGCCATGGCGTCCTCGACCATGCCGGGCAGCTCGCTGCGGCCCTTGACGCCGCCGAACGCCGTGCCCAGCCACTTGCGGCCGGTGACGAGCTGGAAGGGCCGGGTGCTGATCTCCTGGCCGCTGCCGGCCACGCCGATGATCACGCTCTGGCCCCAGCCGCGGTGCGCGCATTCCAGCGCCGCGCGCATCACGTGGACGTTGCCGATGCACTCGAAGCTGTGGTCCACGCCCCAGCCGGTCATCTCCACGATGACCTGGCTGATGGGCTGGTCGTGGTCCTTGGGGTTGACGCAGTCGGTGGCGCCAAAGGTGCGCGCCAGCTCGAACTTGGCCGGGTTGGTATCGACGGCGATGATGCGGCCGGCGCCGGCCAGCTTTGCGCCCTGCACCACGGCCAGGCCGATGCCGCCCAGGCCAAACACGGCGACCGAGTCACCCGGCTGCACGCGGGCGGTGTTCTTCACGGCGCCCAGGCCGGTCGTCACGCCGCAACCCAGCAGGCAGACCTGCTCGGGGTTGGCGTCGGGGCTGACCTTGGCGAGCGACACCTCGGCCACCACGGTGTACTCGCTGAACGTGGAGCAGCCCATGTAGTGGTAGATGGGCTGGCCGTTATAGGAAAAGCGGGTGGTGCCGTCGGGCATCAGGCCCTTGCCCTGGGTGGCGCGCACCGCGACGCACAGGTTGGTCTTGCCGCTCTTGCAAAACAGGCACTCGCCGCATTCGGCGGTGTACAGCGGAATGACGTGGTCGCCGGGCTTGACGCTGGTCACGCCCTCACCGACCTCCACCACGATGCCCGCGCCCTCATGGCCCAGCACGGCCGGGAAGACCCCTTCCGGGTCGTCGCCCGACAGGGTGAAGGCGTCGGTATGGCACACGCCGGTGTGCGTGATGCGCACCAGCACCTCGCCGGCCTTCGGGGGCGCGACGTCGATCTCGACGATCTCAAGGGGCTGGCCTGCGGCAAAGGCGACGGCGGCGCGTGATTTCATGGCGGGGACCTCTTTTCGGTGTTCGTTGTGCTGTGGGGACAAGCGCCTGACTGTAGGCCAGGCGCCGCCAAAACGAAAAAGCCCGCAGGCATGGCACCTGCGGGCCGGGGGGCAAGGGCATCAGCCCTTGACCAGGGGCGCGGCGATCAGCGCTGTGCCAGCTCGGGCACGTCGCGGCGCGGCGAGCCCACGAACAGCTGGCGCGGGCGGCCGATCTTGTACTCGGGGTCGCTGATCATCTCGTTGAGCTGCGCAATCCAGCCCACCGTGCGGGCCAGGGCGAAGATGCCGGTGAACAGGTTGACCGGGATGCCGATGGCGCGCTGCACGATGCCCGAGTAGAAGTCCACGTTCGGGTAGAGCTTGCGCTGCACGAAGTAGTCGTCTTCCAGGGCGATCTGTTCGAGTTTCTTGGCCAGGGCGAACAGCGGGTCGTTTTCCAGGCCCAGGGCCTGCAGCACCTCGTTGGTGGTCTCCTGCATCAGCTTGGCGCGCGGGTCATAGTTCTTGTACACGCGGTGGCCAAAGCCCATCAGGCGCACGCCGGAGTTCTTATCCTTGACCTGCTCCATGAACTCGCCCACCTTGGCGATGCCGCCGTTGGCCTGCAGGTGCTCCAGCATGTTCAGCGCCGCCTCGTTGGCACCGCCGTGCGCGGGGCCCCACAGGCAGGCCACGCCGGCGGCAATGGCTGCGAACGGGTTGGTGCCCGAGCTGCCGCACAGGCGCACGGTGGAGGTGGAGGCGTTTTGCTCGTGGTCGGCGTGCAGGATGAAGATGCGGTCCATCGCGCGCTCGATGACCGGGTTGACCTGGTATTCCTCGCACGGCGTGCCGAACATCATGCGCAGGAAGTTGCCCGAGTACGACAGGTCGTTCTTCGGGTACATGTACGGCTCGCCCTTGCCGTACTTGTAGGCCATGGCCACCAGCGTCGGCATCTTGGAGATGAGGCGGATAGCGGCGATGTGGCGGTGCTCGGGGTTATTGATGTCGGTGCTGTCGTGGTAGAAGGCCGACAGCGCACCCACCAGGCCCGTCAGCACGGCCATCGGGTGAGCGTCGCGGCGAAAGCCCCGCAGGAAGAACTGCATCTGCTCGTTCACCATGGTGTGCTTGAGCACCAGCTTGTGGAAGTCGTCGCGCTGGCCGGCGCCCGGCAGTTCGCCGTTGAGCAGCAGGTAGCAGGTGTCCAGGTAGTCGCACTTGGTGGCCAGCTGCTCGATGGGGTAGCCGCGGTACAGCAGCTCGCCCTTGTCGCCGTCGATGTAGGTGATGGACGACTGGCACGAGGCCGTGGACAGGAAGCCCGGGTCATAGGTGAACATGCCCGTTTGCGCGTACAGCTTGCGGATGTCCACCACGTCCGGGCCGATGGTGCCTTGATAGACGGGAAGCTCCACGCTCGGGCTGCCGTTGCTGAAGGACAGCGTCGCCTTGTTGTCTGCGAGTTTCATTTCCAGTTTCCTTTGGGTGGTTGACCGTGGAGCCGCGCCAGGCGGACGTGCTGCCCGCTGCGGCCTGTGACAGGGTGGTGGGTGGTGCCGGCGAAGGGATGCGGTCAGGCCGAGCGGTGGCGCATCTGCGCGAGCACGGCCTTCACCTCGTCGGTGGCAATGTCGCCGGCCGGCTCGCTGCGGGCCAGGAGCAGGTCCAGCAGATCGTTGTCGGACAGATCCATCAGCGCGGTGATCGCCCGGGCCTGGCCTACCGTGAGCCGGTCGCCGTGGCGCGCGAAGAAGCGCTCGATGAACAGGTCGTTCTCGACCAGGCCGCGGCGGCAGCGCCAGCGCAGCACAGCCGCCTCGCGTTCGCCCAGCAGGGCCGCCGACTCGTCTTCTTGCATGGCAGCGGGCGCGTCAGATGGCACGGCGCGCCATCAGTTCCTTGATCTTGCCGATGGCCCGCGTGGGGTTCAGGTGCTTGGGGCACACGTCCACGCAGTTCATGATGGTGTAGCAGCGGAACAGGCGGTAGGGGTCCTGCAGGTTGTCCAGGCGCTCCTCGGTGGCCAGGTCGCGGCTGTCGGCAATGAAGCGGTAGGCCTGCAGCAGGCCGGCCGGGCCGACGAACTTGTCCGGGTTCCACCAGAAGCTGGGGCAGCTGGTCGAGCAGCTGGCGCACAGGATGCACTCGTACAGGCCGTTGAGCTCCTCGCGCTCTTCGGGCGACTGCAGCCGCTCCTTGAAGGGCGAGACCGGCTCGTCGTTTTGCAGGTAGGGCTGGATGGAGTTGTACTGCTTGAAGAACTGCGTCATGTCCACGATCAGGTCGCGGATCACGGGCAGCCCGGGCAGGGGCTTGAGCACGATCTCGCCCGGCAGCGTCTTCATGTTGGTCAGGCAGGCCAGGCCGTTCTTGCCATTGATGTTCATGGCATCCGAGCCGCACACGCCCTCGCGGCACGAGCGGCGAAACGACAGCGTCGGGTCCTGCGCCTTGAGCTTGACCAGGGCGTCCAGCAGCATGCGCTCGTGTCCGTCCAGCTCCACGTGCAGCGTCTGCATGTAGGGCTTGGCGTCCTTGTCCGGGTCGTAGCGGTAGATCTTGAAAGTGCGTTGCATGGTGTGTTCTCTCGTGGGCTGCGCGGCGGCGGCGCTCAGAAGGTGCGGACCTTCGGGGGAATGCTCTCCACCGTCAGTGGCTGCATGTTGACCGGCTTGTAGGTCAGGCTGTTGGACTGGCTGTGCCACAGCGTGTGCTTGAGCCAGTCGCGGTCATTGCGGCCCAGCGGGAAGTCGGGGTCGTCGGCCGGGTGCTCGTAGTCGTCCACCGTGTGCGCGCCGCGGCACTCGTGGCGTGCGGCGGCCGACACCATGGTTGCCTGCGCCACCTCGATCAGGTTGTCCACTTCCAGCGCCTCCATGCGCGCGGTGTTCCAGACCTTGGACTTGTCCTGCAGGCCGATGGCTCCGACACGCTCGCGGATGTCGTTGATCTTGACCACGCCTTCGTCCATGCTCTTTTGCGTGCGGAATACGCCCGCGTGCTGCTGCATGGTGCTGCGGATCTCGCCTGCCAGGTCCTGCGCATAGATGCCGTCCTTGGACTCATCCAGCTGGTTCAGGCGCGCCAGGGTGCGGTCCGAACCGTCAGCCGGCACCGGCTGGTGGTCGCCGTAGCCGGAGACGAACTGCACGATGTGCTTGCCGGCGGCCTTGCCGAAGACCAGCAGGTCCAGCAGCGAGTTGGTGCCCAGGCGGTTGGCGCCGTGCACTGACACGGCCGAGCACTCGCCCACCGCGTACAGGCCGCCGACCACGTTGTTCTTCTCGCCGTCCCAGGTCACGACCTGGCCATGGATGTTGGTCGGGATGCCGCCCATCTGGTAGTGGATGGTGGGCACCACGGGGATCGGCTCCTTGGTGATGTCCACGTTGGCGAAGTTGTGGCCGATCTCCTCCACCGAGGGCAGGCGCTTCCTGATGGTTTCCGCGCCCAGGTGGTCGAGCTTCATCAGGATGTAGTCCTTGTTCGGGCCGCAGCCGCGCCCTTCCTTGATCTCCTGGTCCATGGAGCGCGAGACGAAGTCGCGCGGCGCCAGGTCTTTCAGGGTGGGCGCGTAGCGCTCCATGAAGCGCTCGCCTTCGCTGTTGAGCAAGATGGCGCCCTCGCCGCGGCAGCCCTCGGTCAGCAGCACGCCCGCGCCGGCCACGCCGGTGGGGTGGAACTGCCAGAACTCCAGGTCCTGCAGCGGAATGCCGGCGCGCGCGGCCATGCCCAGGCCGTCGCCGGTGTTGATGAAGGCGTTGGTGGAGGCAGCGAAGATGCGGCCCGCGCCGCCCGTGGCCAGCAGCACGGCCTTGGCGTGCAGCTCGTACAGGTCGCCCGTCTCCAGCTCGATGGCCGTCACGCCGACCACGTCGCCGCGCGTGTTGCGGATCAGGTCCAGCGCCATCCACTCCACGAAGAAGTTGGTCTTGGACGCCACGTTCTGCTGGTACAGCGTGTGCAGCATGGCGTGGCCGGTGCGGTCGGCCGCGGCGCAGGCGCGCTGCACGGGCTTTTCGCCATAGTTGGCGGTGTGGCCGCCAAAGGGGCGCTGGTAGATGGTGCCGTCCGGGTTGCGGTCGAACGGCATGCCGAAGTGCTCCAGCTCGATCACCACGTTGGGCGCTTCGCGGCACATGAACTCCACGGCGTCCTGGTCGCTCAGCCAGTCGCCGCCCTTGATGGTGTCGTAGAAGTGGTAGTGCCAGTTGTCCTCGCTCATGTTGCCCAGCGATGCGGACACGCCGCCCTGCGCGGCCACGGTGTGCGAGCGGGTGGGGAAGACCTTGGACAGGCAGGCCACGTTCAGGCCGGCGCGCGCCAGCTCCAGCGATGCGCGCATGCCGGAGCCGCCGGCGCCCACGATGACGACGTCGAACTTGCGCTTGGTGATGTTGGCTTTGGAGTAGCTCATTGTTTTCTTTCGATCAAGGGACGACAGCGGCTCACAGGCGCCACAGCACTTGCGCGCCCCAGCCGGCGCAGGCCACCAGCCAGGCAGCGGTCAGCACGTGCAGCGTGACGCGGATGCCGGCGGGCTTGACGTAGTCCATCCAGACGTTGCGCACGCCCACCCAGGCGTGCCAGGCGATCGAGACGATGACCGCAAAAGTCATCACCTTCATCCACTGGCGGCTGAAGATGCCGGCCCACACGTCATAGCCGATCGGGCCGCGTGCGATGAGCACCTGCACCAGCAGCGCCAGCGTGAACAGGGTGATGATGACGGCGGTCGCGCGCTGCACGATCCAGTCGCGCACGCCATAGTGGGCGCCGACGACATTGCGCTTGGAGCCATAGGTCACAGCCATGGGGTTTCCTCGTTCTTTTGCAAAAAGGGGTTGCGGGCGGGCCGGTGGCCGCTTCAGTACAGGCCGAAGAGCTTGGCGCCCAGCACCAGCGTCAGGGCGATGCTCACGACCAGTGTGAACGCGGCCGACTGGCGGCCGAAGTCCTTGTTCACCGCGCTGTGGCTCACGTCCATCCACACGTGGCGCAGGCCGGCGATGAGGTGGTGCAGGTAGGCCCAGATGAGCGCCAGCGCCACCAGCTTGACCAGCCAGCCGGGAACGAAGCCGACGCCCGCGGCGAAGGCCGAGGTGAAGCGGCCGAACGAGATTTCCGAGGACACCGAGGTGTCGAACATCCAGATCACGAACGGCAGCAGGATGAACATGATCATGCCGCTGATGCGGTGCAGGATGGACACCAGCGCCGCCAGCGGCATGCGGTAGGTGCGCACGTCGTGGAAGATGTTGATGTTGCGAAATTCAGGACGCTTCTTGGCAAGCTCTGTCATGGCGGGTGCTTTCGTGGATGTAACTGCTTGGTAATCGGGCGCAGGCGGACAGCCCAAAATTCTATTGCAATGCCACCGCACCGGGCTGCGGCGACTGCGTACGCAATGTCGCAAATGCGGGTGGCTCAGCTCAACTCGTTGTGATAGTGGTGGGTATCGGTGCGATACAGGCCGCGCCGCAGCTCCATGGGCGCGTCGTTGTAGGTGTAGGCCAGCCGCTCCACGCTCAGCAGAGGGGTGGAGGTGTCCACCGCCAGCCACTGCGCCTGCGCTGGATCGGGCAGCACGGCGCGCAGCTTTTCTTCGGCGCGCACCATGCGCACGCCGAAGTCCAGCTCGAACATGGCGTAGGTCGGGCCCTGGTAGCCGGCCATCTGCCCGGCCGTCAGGCCCTTGAAGGCCTGGCCGGGCAGCCAGATGTCTTCCAGGATGGTCGGCACGCCGGCAAACGACAGCACGCGCCGCGCCTGCATCACCGCGTCGCCCGTGCGCAGCGCCAGGGCGCGCGCCACATCGGCGCTGGCGCGCACGCGCCGGCACTCCACGACGGTGCGCTCGGCCGGGGCCTCGCCGCGCACGTCGCCGTTGTCGGGCTGCAGCTTGAGGAAGCGGTATTGCACCTGCTGCTCAGCGTGGGTGGCTACGAAGGTGCCCTTGCCCTGGCGGCGCATGACCAGGTTCTCGGCGGCCAGCTCGTCGATGGCCTTGCGCACCGTGCCCTGGCTGACGCGAAAGCGCGCCGCCAGTTCGGTTTCGCTCGGAATGGCTTCGCCGGGCTTCCACTCGCCGTGCTGCAGGCTGTGCAGGATCAGGCCCTTGATCTGCTGGTACAGCGGGCTGAAGGCCGGCGTCAGGCTGGCGCCCGCGGCAGGGGCGCCATCGGCGGCGGAAGAAGGGGTGGAGGACATCGGTTGCGGCGGGGCGGGCTGTCGTCGCGAGGGGCAAAAGGAGGCTGGGAGCGTGTCGTGCGCCGCGGCGCAGGCAGGCAATCATAATCTTATATAAGACATAAGACAAATTGACCGAGCCCGGTTTTCGGCAGTAAAATCGCCCGCTGTTTGCGGGGCACGAGGCTGCTGGGGACCGGCGCTGGTGCTGCCTTGCACCACACCCATCCCTGTCTGACATCTGGAGTTTTCCCATGAGCAAGAAACCCGTCCGCGTTGCAGTTACCGGTGCAGCCGGCCAGATCGGTTACGCCCTGCTGTTCCGCATCGCTTCCGGCGAGATGCTCGGCAAGGACCAGCCCGTCATCCTGCAGCTGCTCGAGATTCCCGATGAAAAGGCCCAGAACGCGCTCAAGGGCGTGATCATGGAACTGGAAGACTGTGCCTTCCCGCTGCTGGCCGGCATCGAGGCCCACTCCGACCCCATGCAGGCCTTCAAGGACACCGACTACGCCCTGCTGGTGGGCGCCCGCCCGCGCGGCCCCGGCATGGAGCGCGCCGACCTGCTGGCCGCCAACGCCCAGATCTTCACGGCCCAGGGCAAGGCCCTGAACCAGGTTGCCTCGCGCAACGTCAAGGTGCTGGTGGTGGGCAACCCCGCTAACACCAACGCCTACATCGCCATGAAGTCGGCCCCCGACCTGCCGGCCAAGAACTTCACCGCCATGCTGCGCCTGGACCACAACCGCGCGGCTTCGCAGCTGGCCGCCAAGGCCGGCTTCAAGGTGGGCGACGTCCGCAAGCTGACGGTGTGGGGCAACCACTCGCCCACGATGTACGCCGACTACCGCTTCGCTACCGTGGACGGCAAGTCCGTGAAGGACATGATCGACGACCAGGCCTGGAACAAGGACGTGTTCCTGCCCACCGTGGGCAAACGCGGCGCTGCCATCATTGCCGCCCGCGGCCTGTCCTCGGCCGCCTCGGCCGCCAACGCCGCCATCGACCACATGCGCGACTGGGCCCTGGGCAGCCAGGGCGAGTGGGTGACCATGGGTGTGCCCTCCAACGGCGAATACGGCATTCCCAAGGGCATCGTCTTCGGCTTCCCCGTGACCACCGAGAACGGCGAGTACAAGATCGTCGACGGCCTGGAGATCGACGCCTTCTCGCAAGAGCGCATCGACGCCACGCTGGCCGAGCTGCAGGGCGAGCAGGACGGCGTCAAGCACCTGCTCTGAAATGAATAGCTGCTTGCGCAGGTGGAGTGCTGCTTTACAGGTGTTTTGCCTTGAAAAGGCCGCCCCGTCTGCGCCGGCAGCTCTTCTTTTTGTAGCATCTTTGGCCCCATGAACGCTGCCGCTTCCCATCCCCGCGACGTGCTGCTGGGCGCACAGGCCGCCGCGGGTGCGTTGCCGGTGTGCGACCACTACAGCGGCGTGGAGCCGCGCATGCGCAAGAGCCTGCAGCTGCAGCAGGAGATGGCACGCGAATTCGGCCACTGCGTGTTCGACGTGACGCTGGACTGCGAGGACGGCGCCCCCGTCGGCGCCGAGCGCCAGCACGCCGAACTCGTGGCCCGCCTGGCCCGCGAAGCCGCCCCCGGCGCCCGCGTGGCCGCGCGCGTGCACACCGTGGACCACCCGGCGTTCGCCGCCGACATCGACATCATTGCCGGCCAGGCCGGCGAGCGGCTGTGCCACGTCATGCTGCCCAAGGTGGAGTCGGTGGACGACGTGCTGCGCGCCGAGCAGGCGCTGCAGGCCGCCGGCGCGTCCGCTCTGCCGCTGCATGCGCTGATCGAGTCGCCCGCGGCCGTGCACCGCGCCTTCGAGATCGCCGCCCACCCGCGCATCCAGAGCCTGAGCTTTGGCCTGATGGACTTCGTCTCGGCGCACGGCGGGGCCATTCCTGCCGCCGGCATGTCCTCGCAGGGCCAGTTCGAGCACCCGCTGGTGGTGCGCGCCAAGCTGGAGATCGCCGCCGCCTGCCACGCCCACGGCAAGGTGCCCGCACACTGCGTGGTCACCGAGTTCAGCGACACGGCCGCCCTGCAGGCTGCCGCCGGCCGCGCCGCGCGCGAGTTCGGCTACACGCGCATGTGGAGCATCCACCCGGCGCAAATCCGACCCATCCTCGCGGCCTTTGCGCCGCAGCAGCAGGAGGTGGAGCGCGCCGCGCGCATCATTGCGGCCGCCGTGGCCGCCGACTGGGCCCCCATCTCGGCGGAGGGCGTACTGCACGACCGCGCCAGCTACCGCTACTTCTGGCAGGTGCTGGAGCGTGCCCACCATACCGGCCAGGCGCTGCCCGCCGCAGCCCGGGCCTGGTTCCAGGCGGCGGCGACAATGGCGTCCCCCCATTGATCCGCCGGATCGCCGCCCACCATCGTCTTGCCGCAGGAATCACCATGAAGACCCTGATCGCTTCCGCCCTCATCGTGCTGGCGCCCGCATGGGCCTGGTCGCAGACTGCCGCGCCCGCGAAGCCCGCAGCCGCCAAGGCCGAGGCCAAGAAGGCCAGCGCGCCCAAGGCGGCCGCCGCCAAGCCTGCGGCCAAGCCCGCTGCCAAGCCGGCCGCCGTGGCCAAGGCCACCCCGCCCAGCAGCCGCCAGCAGCTGCACAACGGCGCCAAGCAGGTCGCATCGGGCCTGGCCGCGGCCGAGGCCGCCCTCACGCCCGAGGAGCTGGCCATTGCCGAGCGCGTGCACACCGGCCGCATTGCCTGCGAGCTGGGCGCCTTCGTGAGCATCGAGGCCGATGGCCAGGCGCCAGGTCACTTCAACGTCGAAGGCAAGGGCTTCAAGTACCGCATGACGCCCGTGGCCACGTCCACCGGCGCGGTGCGCCTGGAGGACGTGCGCGCCGGCGCCGTGTGGCTGCAGATCGCCAACAAGTCCATGCTCATGAACCAAAAGCTCGGCCAGCGCCTGGCCGACGAGTGCATGAGCCCGCAGCAGTTCGACGTCGCCGAAGGCTTCAAGAAGAACCCGCCGCCCAGCCTGATCGACAAGCCCGAAGGCAGCCGCTGAGCGGCCTCCCGCCCCGACCCTGACCGGGCAGCCCCCCGGCCGGCGCGCCGCGTACAGCGGCGGCGTGCCAGCCTTGCCTGCGCCCGGACACCCCCGAACGAAAACCCTGTCCATCATCCCCCGGAGAACGAAGACATGTTGAAAGCCTACCGCGACCACGTGGCAGAGCGCGCCGCGCTCGGCATCCCCCCGCTGCCGCTGGACGCCAAGCAGACGGCCGAGCTGATCGAGCTGATCAAGAACCCGCAAAGCCCTGAAGTGCAGGGCGAGGACGCCTTCTTGCTCGACCTGCTCACGCACCGCGTGCCGCCGGGCGTGGACGACGCCGCCAAGGTCAAGGCCTCCTTCCTGGCCGCCGTGGCCCACGGCGACGTCCAGGTCGGCCTGGTCTCGCGCGCCAAGGCCACCGAGCTGCTGGGCACCATGGTGGGCGGCTACAACGTGCATCCGCTGATCGAGCTGCTGGAGGACGCGGAAGTCGCTGGCGTGGCCGCCGAGGCGCTGAAGAAGACGCTCCTGATGTTCGACTTCTTCAACGACGTGGCAGTCAAGGCCAAGGCCGGCAATGCCAAGGCCAAGGAAGTGATGCAGAGCTGGGCCGACGCCGAGTGGTTCACTTCGCGCCCCGAGGTCGAGAAGAAGATCACCGTCACCGTGTTCAAGGTGCCCGGTGAGACCAACACCGACGACCTGTCGCCCGCGCCCGACGCCTGGAGCCGCCCCGACATCCCGCTGCACTACCTGGCGATGCTTAAGAACACCCGCGAGGGCGCCGCCTTCCAGCCCGAGGAAGACGGCAAGCGCGGCCCCATGCAGTTCATCGAGGACCTGAAGGCCAAGGGCCACCTGGTGGCCTATGTGGGCGACGTGGTGGGCACCGGCTCCAGCCGCAAGTCGGCCACCAACAGCGTGATCTGGGCCACGGGCGCGGACATCCCCTTCGTGCCCAACAAGCGCTTTGGCGGCGTCACGCTCGGCGGCAAGATCGCTCCCATCTTCTTCAACACCCAGGAAGACTCGGGCGCGCTGCCCATCGAGGTCGATGTGTCCAAGATGGACATGGGCGACGTGGTGGACATCTATCCCTATGACGGCCGCATCGAGAAGAACGGCGAGAAGATTGCCGACTTCGCGCTCAAGAGCGACGTGCTGCTGGACGAGGTGCGCGCCGGCGGCCGCATCAACCTGATCATCGGCCGCTCGCTCACGGCCAAGGCCCGCGAGGCGCTGGGCCTGCCGGCATCGACCGCCTTCCGCCTGCCCCAGCCGCCCGCCGAGTCCAGGGCCGGCTTCACGCTGGCGCAGAAGATGGTCGGCCGCGCCGTCGGCCTGCCGCAAGGCCAGGGCGTGCGCCCCGGCACCTACTGCGAGCCGCGCATGACCACCGTGGGCAGCCAGGACACGACCGGCCCCATGACGCGCGACGAGCTCAAAGACCTGGCCTGCCTGGGCTTTTCGGCCGACATGGTGATGCAGTCCTTCTGCCACACCGCCGCCTACCCCAAGCCCGTGGACGTGAAGACGCACCGCGAGCTGCCCGCGTTCATCAGCAACCGCGGCGGCGTGGCCCTGCGCCCGGGCGATGGCGTGATCCACAGCTGGCTGAACCGCCTGCTGCTGCCCGACACCGTGGGCACCGGCGGCGACTCGCACACGCGCTTTCCCATCGGCATCAGCTTCCCCGCCGGCTCCGGCCTGGTGGCCTTCGGCGCCGCCACGGGCGTGATGCCGCTGGACATGCCCGAATCGGTGCTGGTGCGTTTCAAGGGCGAGATGCAGCCCGGCGTGACGCTGCGCGACCTGGTGCATGCCATTCCCCTGTACGCCATCAAGGCCGGCCTGCTGACGGTCGCCAAGGCCGGCAAGACGAACATCTTCTCGGGCAAGATCCTGGAGATCGAAGGCCTGCCCCAGCTCAAGGTGGAGCAAGCCTTCGAGCTGTCCGACGCCTCGGCCGAGCGCTCGGCCGCCGGCTGCACGATCAAGCTGGACAAGGAACCGGTCATCGAGTACCTGAAGTCCAACATCGTGCTCATGAAAAACATGATCGCCGAGGGCTACCAGGACGCGAAGACGCTGGCGCGCCGCATCGAAAAAGTGGAGCAGTGGCTGGCCGATCCGCAGCTGCTGGAAGCCGACAAGGACGCCGAGTACGCCGCCGTGATCGAGATCGACATGAGCGACATCACCGAGCCCATCGTCTGCTGCCCCAACGACCCGGATGACGCCAAGTTCCTGTCCGAAGTGGCCGGCACCAAGATCGACGAAGCCTTCATCGGCTCGTGCATGACCAACATCGGCCACTTCCGCGCAGCCGCCAAGCTGCTGGGCGGCCAGCGCGACATCCCCGTCAAGCTGTGGGTGGCCCCGCCCACCAAGATGGACGAGGCCGAGCTGATCAAGGAAGGCCACTACGCGGCGTTCGGCACCGCCGGCGCGCGCACCGAGATGCCCGGCTGCTCGCTGTGCATGGGCAACCAGGCGCAGGTGCGCGAAGGCGCGACGGTGATCTCCACCTCCACCCGCAACTTCCCCAATCGCCTGGGCAAGAACACCAACGTGTTCCTGGGCTCGGCCGAGCTGGCTGCCATCGCCTCGCGCCTGGGCCGGCTGCCCACCAAGGAGGAGTACCTGGCCGAGATGGGCGTGATCGATGCCGACAAGGACAGCGTCTATCGCTACATGAACTTCGACCAGATCGAGGAATACGCCGAAGTCGCCAGGGGAGCGCCGGCCGCCGCCGCTGTGTGACGGGCCTGGACCTGGGGCTGGTGGCGCTGTACGCCACGTCCGTGGTGTCGCTGCTCGTGACACCCGGACCGGTGACGCTGCTGGTGCTGCGCGCCGGCCTGGCGGGCGGGATGCGGCATGCGTTCCTGACGATCTGTGGCAGCAACGCCGCCTCGCTGATCCTGATCGGTATCTCGGCCCTGTTGATCAAGGGGCTGCTGGTCGTGGACGAGCGTGTCTTCGCGCTGGTGCGCCTGCTGGGCTGCCTCTACATCGCCTGGATCGCCCTTGCCATGGTGCGCGACGCGCGCGGCGCGGCGCCCGCGGGAGCCACGGCGCAGACGCCTGCGCGTGCAGGCTTCGTGCGCGGCTTCACGCTGGCGATCTCCAATCCGAAGGACATCGTGTTCTTCGCCTCCTTCCTGCCGCAGTTCATCGCCGTGCTGCCCACGCCGGACCAGAGCATCGGGCTGCTGACCGGGCTGTGGATCGTGCTGGACTTCGCCACGCTGGGCCTGCTGGCCTTTGCGGTGCGCCGCGTGGTCAGCCCGGCGCGTGAGCGCCGGCTGCTGCTGGCGTCGGCCGTACTGCTGCTGTTGATCGGCCTGGGCGGCTTCGGGCACGCCGCCTACGAGCTGCTGGCAGGGGGCTGAAGCAGCCCCTTTTTGCACCCGGCGCGGCGCGCCGGGTTGGCTGCGCTGCGCTGCGCGGCGATGCCACGGAGGGCCCTCCACCACCCGAGCCTCGATCTGAGCCATTTGGCCAGCGGCTGCCCGGCTTCTGGGGTGGATGACGCCAGCGCCGGCCCGGGCGAGGCCTGCGGCCCGTGAATGCCCCGTCGAGGGTTTTACCTAGCTACGTTCGCGCCCCCTGTCTCAAGAATGCAACGGCTACCCACCGATTGCGACCAACGACAAGGAGAAGCGTGCGATGAAGCTTGAGCTCAAGGTCAACGGACAGGCCGTCAGCGTGGACGTGCCGCCCAACATGCTGCTGGTGCAGCTGCTGCGCGAGCAGCTTCGCCTGACGGGTACGCACGTGGGCTGCGACACCGCCCAGTGCGGCGCCTGCACCGTGCTGGCCGATGGTCGCGCCATCAAGTCGTGCAATGCGCTGGCGCTGCAGATGCAGGGCGCCGAGATCACCACCATCGAGGGCCTGGCGCAGCCCGACGGCACGCTGCACCCGGTGCAGGCTGCCTTCAAGGAGTGCCACGGCCTGCAGTGCGGCTTTTGCACGCCCGGCATGGTCATGAGCACGGTGGACCTGCTGGCGCGCCACCCGCAGGCCGGCGAGGCCGAGATCCGCGAGCAGCTGGACGGCAACCTGTGCCGCTGCACGGGCTACCAGAACATCGTGCGCGCCGTGCAGACGGCGCAGCAGCAGCCAACCATCGCCGCCTGAAAACGCGCGCCACCAGGAGACACACATGGGTGCCAGCGACTTTGCCAAGCTGCCGCATATCGGCGAACCCTTGAAGCGCAAGGAAGACGCGCGCTTTCTGACCGGCGTGGGCAACTACACCGACGACATCCAGCAGCCGCACCAGAAGGTGGCGGTGTTCGTGCGCTCGCCGCATGCGCACGCCGCCATCCGCAGCGTGGACACCGCCGCAGCAGCCGTCATGCCGGGCGTGGCGCGCATCTTCACGGGCCGCGACCTGGAGGGGAAGATGGGCGGGCTGCCCTGCGGCTGGCTGATCAGCAACCCCGATGGCTCGCCCATGAAGGAGCCCCTGCACCCGGTGCTGGCCATCGACAAGGTGCGCTACGTGGGCGACCACGTCGCCATGGTGGTGGCCGACACGCTGCAGCAGGCCAAGGACGCCGCCGAGGCGGTAGAGGTGGACTACGACGTGCTGGCCCCCGTCATCGACATGCGCCGCGCCAAGGACGGCCCCGCGCTGCACGCGGAGGCCCCCGACAACCACTGCTACCAGTGGACGCTGGGCGACAAGGCCGCGGTGGACGCAGTCTTTGCCGGCGCCGCGCACGTGACCAAGATCGACCTGGTCAACAACCGGCTGATCCCCAACGCCATCGAGCCGCGCGCCGCCAACGCCAGCTACAACCGCGCCAGCGACGAGTACGTGCTCTACACCACCAGCCAGAACCCGCACGTGGCGCGCCTCTTGATGACCGCCTTCGTGCTGCAGCTGCCCGAGCACAAGGTGCGCGTCATCGCGCCGGACGTGGGCGGCGGCTTCGGCTCCAAGATCTTTCTGTACGCCGAAGAGGTGGCGCTGACCTGGGCGACGCGCCAGCTGGGCTGCCCCGTGCGCTGGACGGCCGAGCGCAGCGAGGCGTTCCTGTCCGACGCCCACGGGCGCGACCACATCACCCACGCCGAGATGGCGATGGACGCGGACGGCAAGTTCCTGGCCATGCGCGTGCACACCGACGCCAACCTGGGCGCCTACCTGTCCACCTTCGCCTCGGCCGTGCCCACCATCCTGTACGGCACGCTGCTGGCGGGGCAGTACACGGCGGCGCAGATCTACGTCGAGGTCGATGGCTGGTTCACCAGCACGGCGCCGGTCGATGCCTACCGCGGCGCCGGCCGGCCCGAGGCGACCTACGTGGTCGAGCGCCTGGTCACCCGCTGTGCCTGGGAGCTGGGCCTGTCGCAGGACGAGATCCGCAGGCGCAACTTCATCACCGAGTTTCCCTACCAGACGCCGGTAGCGCTGCAATACGACATCGGCGACTACCACGCCTGCATGGACCAGGCCCAGCAGCTGGGCGACGTGGCCGGCTTCGAGGCGCGCAGGAAGGCCAGCGAGGCCAAGGGGTTCAAGCGCGGCATCGGCTACAGCAGCTACATCGAGGCCTGCGGCCTGGCGCCGTCCAATATCGCCGGCGCGCTGGGAGCACGCGCCGGCCTGTTCGAGGCCGGCGAGGTGCGCGTGCACCCCACGGGCAGCGTGACGGTGTTCACCGGCTCGCACAGCCACGGCCAAGGGCATGAGACAACCTTTGCCCAGCTGGTGGCCGCCCGCCTGGGGCTGGACCCGTCGCAGGTGGACATCGTGCACGGCGATACCGGCCGCGTGCCGTTTGGCATGGGCACGTACGGCAGCCGCTCGCTGTCGGTGGGCGGTACGGCCATCATGAAGGCGCTGGACAAGATCGAGGCCAAGGCCAAGAAAATCGCCGCGCACCTGATGGAGGCAAGCGACGCCGACATCGAGTTCGCCAACGGCGAATTCACCGTCAAGGGCACCGACAAGAAAGTGCCCTTCGCACAGGTGTCGCTGGCCGCTTACGTGCCGCACAACTACCCGCTGGACAAGCTGGAGCCCGGCCTGAACGAGACCGCCTTCTACGACCCCACCAACTTCACCTACCCCGCAGGCACCTACATCTGCGAGGTCGAGGTGGAGCCGCAGACCGGCGTGGTGCGCGTGGACCGCTTCACCGCCGTGGATGATTTCGGCGTCATCGTCAACCCGATGATCGTCGAGGGCCAGGTGCATGGCGGGCTGGCGCAGGGCATCGGCCAGGCGCTGCTGGAGCACGGCGTGTACGACGTGGAAAGTGGCCAGCTGCTCACCGGCAGCTACATGGACTATCAGATGCCGCGCGCGGCGGACTTCCCGCAGTTCACGCTGGGCCACGTGTGCACGCCCTGCACGCACAACCCCATCGGCGCCAAAGGCTGCGGCGAGGCCGGGGCCATCGGCTCGCCGCCGGCCGTCATGAACGCCGTGCTGGACGCCCTCAAGGACCTGGGCGTGACAGACCTGGACATGCCCGCCACGCCGCACCGCGTGTGGCAGGCCATCCAGGCCGCCAGGGCCTGACCGACCGAACGGGAGAACGCACAGATGTACGACTTCACCTATGAACGCCCGACCAGCCGCGACGCGGCGCAAAGCCTGGCGCGCGCCGGCGGGCAGTTGCTGGCCGGCGGCCAGACCCTGCTGCCCTCGATGCGCCTGCGCCTGGCGGCGCCGGGCCAGGTCATCGACCTGGCCGGTGTGGCCGACCTGGCCGGCATCCGCCGCGAGGGCGATGCCCTGGCCATCGGCGCCATGACGCGCCACCACCAGGTGGCCGAGAGCAGCGAAGTGCAAGGGGCCATCCCCGCCCTGGCGCAGCTGGCCGCCTGCATCGGCGACCGCCAGGTGCGTGCGCGCGGCACGCTGGGCGGCTCGGTGGCCAACAACGACCCTGCGGCCGACTACCCCGCCGCCGTGCTGGGCTTGGGCGCCACGGTGCACACCACGCAGCGGCAGATCGCGGCCGACGACTTCTTCCAGGGCCTGTTCGCCACGGCGCTGGACGAGGGCGAGCTGATCACCGCCATCCATTTCCCCATCCCGCGGCGCGCGGCATACGTGAAATTCCGCCAGCCCGCCTCGCGCTTCGCGCTGGTCGGCGTGTTCGTGGCGCAGCTGGCGGACGGCAGCGTGCGCGTGGCCGTCACGGGCGGGGGCAACGGCGTGTTCCGCCATACGGCGATGGAGCAGGCCCTGGCCGCCAGCTTCACGCCGCAGGCCATCGCCAGCGTGCCCGCCGACGAGTCCCGCATGTCTGGCGACCTGCACGGCAGCGCCGCCTACCGCGCCCACCTGGCGGGCGTGATGGCCCAGCGCGCGGTGGCCCAGGCAGCCGCTTGAGGCTGGGCCCGCGCGCCGCCCGCCCCGGGCGGCGCGCGGGCCATTTGAGATTTTGAGTCTTTTTGGCCTCCAGCGCCCATCCCACAAGCGCAAGCAGCTCCTCATTTGATAGCGTATCCTGCCATGTCCACCGCTTCCTCAGCCGGCTCGACCGACACTACCGGCGCCACCGACTCCATCGACGGGCTGCTGGCGGCGCTGCAGGGCGTGGGCTACTTTGCCGACCGGCGCCTGGCCACGGCGGTGTACTTGGCGCTGCGCCTGGGCCGGCCGCTGCTGCTGGAGGGCGAGCCCGGCGTGGGCAAGACCGAGCTGGCCAAGGCGCTGGCGGCGGTGCTGGGCCGCGAGCTGCTGCGCCTGCAGTGCTTTGACGGCCTGGAGCAGCGCGAGGCCCTGTACGAGTGGAACTACACGGCCCAGCTGCTGCACCTGCGCGCCGCCGAGGGCACGGCCCCCACCGATGCGCTGGAGCAGGAGCTGTACCAGCCCCGCTACCTGGTGCGCCGCCCGCTGCTGCAGGCGCTGCAGGCACCCGCGCCCGGCGCCGTGCTGCTGATCGACGAGGTGGACCGCGCCGACGAGCCCTTCGAGGCCTTTTTGCTCGAATACCTGGGCGAGTACCAGGTCAGCATCCCCGAGCTGGGCACGGTGCGCGCCGCCACGCCGCCCGTCACGCTGCTGACCAGCAACCGCACGCGCGACCTGAGCGAGGCCACGCGCCGGCGCTGCCTGTACCACTGGCTGGACTACCCGGACCGCGAGCGCGAGCTGGCCATCGTGCGGGCGCTGGTGCCGCAGGCGCCCGAGGCGCTCAGCGAGCAGGTCACCGCCTTCGTGCAGCAGCTGCGCACCGGCCCGCAGGGCGCGTACTTTCAGCGCGCGCCGGGCATCGCCGAGACGCTGGAATGGGCGCGCGCCCTGGTGGCGCTGGACACGCTGGTGCTGGACCCGGAAATCGTCGTGGACACTGCCGGCATCCTGTTCAAGCAGCGGGGCGACCTGGCCGCGCTGGGCCCGGCCCTGGCCGCGCAGGTGCTGCAGGCCGCAGCCCAGGCGGCCTGAGCGCCCAGGCAAGCACGCATGCTGACGCCTGAGCCCAGCCACCCTGTGCCCCAGCTGGGCGACGCCCGCCGCGGCAAGCTGGCCGCCAATCTGGGCGCCTTCGGCCGCGCGCTGCGCCGCGCCGGCGTGCCGGTGGACGCCGCCCGCATGGCCCTGGCGCAGCAGGCCCTGGCCCTCACGGGCCTGGCGCGGCGGGACGACGTGGCCGCGGCGCTGGAGGCGGTGCTGGTCAGCCGCGAGCAGGACCGCGGCGTGTTCCGCGAGCTGTTCGGCGCCTTCTTTCGCGACCCGCAGCTGGCGCACAAGCTGCTGGCCCAGATGCTGCCGCGCGCCGATGGCCGGGCCGCGCCGCCGCCCGAGCGAGCGCGCGTGCGCGAGGCCCTGGCCCCGCCCCGGGCGCAGGCCGCGGCGGCGCCGCCCCAGGCCATGGACCTGGACGCCGCCATGAGCGCCAGCGCCCTGGCACGGCTGAAGGCGGCCGACTTCAACCAGCTCAGCGCCAGCGAATACCAGCTGGTCGAGCGCCTGGTGCGGGACATCGCCCTGCCGCTGCCCACCGTGGCCGCGCGCCGCATGCGCACGGGCAGCCGCGGTGCGCGCGTGCACTGGCCGCGCAGCCTGCATGCTGCCGGGCGCAGCGGCGGCGAGCTGCTGGCCCTGGTGCGGCGCCAGCGCCGGCGCGAACCGCTGCCGCTGCTGCTGCTGGTGGACGTGTCGGGCTCCATGGAGCGCTATGCGCGGCTGCTGCTGGCGTTCTTCCACGCCGCCACGCGGCAAGTCAGCGTGGGCGGGCGCCGGGCGCGGCTGCGCCGCGACGTGTTTGCCTTCGGCACCCATTTGACCGACCTGACCCCCGCTTTCGCCCAGGCCGACACCGATGCCATGCTGGCCCAGGCCGGCCGCAGCATTCGCGACTACGCTGGCGGCACGCGCCTGGGCGACAGCCTGGCCGAGCTGCGCACCCGGCATGCGCGGCGCCTGGTGGGCCGGCGCACGCTGGTGCTGGTCGTCAGCGACGGGCTGGACACGGGCGAGCCCGGGGCGCTGGTGCAGGAGCTCGCCTGGCTCAAGCGCCACGCGCGCCGTATCCTGTGGCTCAACCCGCTGCTGCGCTTTGATGGCTACGCGCCGCTGGCGCAGGGCGCGCAGGCGCTGCACCGGGCGGCCGACGGCATGCTGGCCGTGCACAACGTCACGCGGCTGGAGCAACTGGCCCGGGCCATCGCCGCGCTCGTCAGATAGACCCGGAAGACAAGGAGACCACCATGGACATGCAGGGCACACGCCAGCTCCCCGTCACGCAGCAGCAGGCCTGGGACGCGCTGAACGATCCGCAGGTGCTCAAGGCCTGCATCCCCGGCTGCGAGAGCATCGAAGCCACGGGCGAGGGTGCCTATGCGCTGGTCAACGCCATCAAGGTCGGCCCGGTGGCCGCGCGCTTCAAGGGCGCCATCGAGCTGGCCGACATGCAGCCGCCCAGCAGCTACACCCTGCGCTTCGAGGGCAACGGCGGCGCGGCGGGCTTCGGCAAGGGCAGCGCCCAGGTGTCGCTGGCGCCTGAAGGGCCTGAAGGCGAGGGCTGCGAGCTGGCCTATACCGTGCACGCCATCGTGGGCGGCAAGATCGCCCAGGTCGGGCAGCGACTGATCGACGGCTTGGCCAAGTCCATGGCCGAGAGTTTTTTCAAGCGCTTCGAGGAAGAAATGCAGCGCCGCCACGGCCCGGCCGAGGACGAGGCGCAGGCCGAGCAGCCCGGCACCTTGAAAAAGATGTGGGGCACGCTGACCGGCGGCGGCAAGGAGGGCGGGGCGCAGGACGGCGAATCCGCCGCGTCCTGAACGCCTGAAGGAAGGGAAGGAAAAGTCACGCCATGGAAAACCTCGACGTCACCGTGCTGCGCGCGCTGCGCGACTGGCGCCTGGCCGGGCGGGGCGCGCTGCTGGCCACCGTCGTGCGCACATGGGGGTCGTCGCCCCGGCCGGTGGGCTCCATCATGGCGCTGGGCGCGGACGGGGCGGTGGTGGGCTCGGTTTCGGGCGGCTGCATCGAGGACGACCTGATCGCCCGCTACACCCAACCGCTGGCCGCCGACGCGCTGCCCCGCGGCAGCCACGCGCCGCGCCTGGTCAAGTACGGCGTCAGCGCCGACGAGGCGCATCGCTTCGGCCTGCCCTGCGGCGGCACGCTGGAGCTGCTGCTGGAGTTCGACCCCGACGCTGGCGCGCTGCAGCAGCTGGTGCAGGCCCTGGACGGCGGCCGGCTGGTGCACCGGCGCGTGCGCCTGGCAAACGGCCACGTGCAGCTGCAGCCGGCCGACGCGCCGGCCGAGCTGGCCGTGGACGCCGAGCAGCTGGTCAACACCTTCGGCCCCGAGTACCGCCTGCTCATCATCGGCGCCGGCCAGATGAGCGAGTACCTGGCCACCATGGCGCTGTTTTGCGGCTTCGCCGTCACTGTCTGCGACCCGCGCGAGGAATACCGCGCAAGCTTTGCCGTGCCCGGCGCGCGGCTGCTGGCCACCATGCCCGACGACACCGTGGCCGCCATGCAGCCGGACGCGCGCACCTGCATCGTCGCCCTCACGCACGACCCCAAGCTGGACGACATGGCGCTGCTGCAGGCGCTGCAGACGCCGGCCTTCTACATCGGCGCCATCGGCAGCCGGCGCAACAACGCGGCGCGGCGCCAGCGCATGATCGACCACCTGGAGCAGACCGAGGACAGCCTGGCGCGCCTGCGCGGCCCGGTGGGCATCTACATCGGCAGCAAGACGCCGCCCGAGATCGCGGTGAGCATCATGGCCGAGGTGCTGGCCGTGAAGAACGGCGTGGCGCTGCCGCCGGGGGTGGACGTGGCGCACGTCAAGGACAGCCAGGCCCTGGCGGCGGCCGGCTCGTCGTGCATCGTGGGCTGATGGCCGCAGACCGCACGGGCGGCCCCTGGGGCGCCGTGGTCATGGCCGCGGGTGCGGGGCGGCGCATGGGCGGCGTGCCGAAGGCGCTGCTGCGCCGGGAGGGCGAGCCGCTGCTGCTGCGCCAGATCCGGCTGCTGCACGAGTGCGGCGTGGCGCACGTCGCCGTGGCCCTGGGGCACCACGCGCCGCGCCTGGCCCCTGTGCTGGCCCAGGCCCAGGCCGGGCGCTTGCCCGGCAGCGCGCGGCTGCACTGGGCCGTCAACCCCGAGCCGGACGCCGGCCCCGGCGGCTCGCTGCGCTGCGGACTGGCGCTGCTGCCGCAGCCGCTTGCCGGCGTGCTGGTCGTGCTGGGCGACCAGCCGCTGCTGCAATTGCAGGACGTGCGCGCCGTGATGCAGGCCTGGCAGGCGCGTGGCGCGGGCATTGAACTGGTCGTGCCGGTGCACGCCGGCCAGCCCGGCCATCCCCTGGCGCTGGGCCAGGCCGTGCGCACGGCCGTAATGCAGGCGCCGGCCGGGCAGGGCGTGCGCGAGTGGCGCCGCGCACATGCCGGCCAGGTGCAGCTGCTGGACTGCGGGCACATCCGCTGCACGGCGGACGTTGACACCCCCGGCGACGTCGAGCGCCTGCAGCGCGAGCACGGCGTGCAGCTGCACTGGTAGCCGCTGCGGCGGCGGCGCCTCAGCCGTGCTCGGCCAGCAGATCCTGCAGGGCCTTGACCTGCTGGCGCAGGCGTTCGTTTTCCTGCTCCAGCTCGGCCATGCGGGCCTGCAGCGCCGCGGCGTCGGCGGGCGCGGGGGCTGCGGCCTCGGCGGCTTCGTCGCCGCCTTCCGCCTGCGACCGGGGCTTTTTCTTGGATTCGCGCACGCGGCGCGCGGCCTGCTTGAGCTCCTGCGCGCCGCCGGCGGCAGCGGCCTTTTGCTCGTCCTGCGGCAGGCTGGCGACCACGGCGGCGGTGTTCAGCGACAGCTCGCCCGACTTGACGGCGGCCACCACCTCGGGCGTGGCGCTGTGGTGGATGGCCTCGATCATCTTCACCTGCGCGGCCGTCAGCCGGGCCGCGCGGGCCAGGGCCTCGCGCGTGTCCAGGGCGTCGTCGGGCACGCGCGGCACGGCGGCCAGGGCGCGCACCACGGCCGGGTCGGCCTCACCCTCCCAGGGCGCTTCTTCATCGGCGGGCTGGGCCTTGGCGGCGACCACCGCGGCGGCCGCAGCCGCGCGCCGGCTGGCGATGATCTCGCGCTTGCGCAGCGCCAGCACGCCGCGCTGGAACTCGGACACGCTGCGCCGGCCCAGGTGCTGGTCGATCATCCACAGGTGCACGTCCTCCATGTTCTGAAAGCGCGTGTTCTGCACCGTCTGAAAGGGCAGGCCGTGGCGGGTGCACAGGCGATAGCGGTTGTGGCCGTCCACCAGGACGTTGCCCCACAGCACCAGCGCGTCGCGGCAGCCTTCGGCCAGCAGGCTGCGCTCCAGCGCCTCCTCTTCGTCGGGGGTCAGGGGATCGATATAGGCCTGCAGCTCGGGCAGGACGACGATGTCTTCGGGGGCAGTGGGAGGCGTCATGGGCAGAAAAAAAGGCAGGCAGCGGGCGGGTGGCCGGGCCGCTGCCGGGGCAAGCGGGAGAGAACCGTGCATTGTCCCGCCTCAACGCCAGGCCTGCTGGGGGGCGGTGCTTACCCTGATGGAAGGGGCGTTGGTTTTACATTCCAATACAGTTTTCCGCACGGTCGTACTTTTTTGGGTGGGGCAGGAACATGAAGCACATCAGCGTGACGCAGAAGCTGTGGCTGGGCGTGGGCGGCATCGTGCTGGGCGCGGTGGTCATCGTGGCGCTGGCGGGGCTGAACTCCGCGCGCCACCAGAAGACGCACGAGGAGCGCGACCGGCTGCTGTCGCAGCGCCTGGAGCAGGCCACTCGCTGGAGCGCGCTGTCGCAGGTCAACGCGGTGCGCACCGAGGCCCTGGTGCTGGGCGAGGACGCGCAGGACGAGGCCGGCTTTGCCGAGCAGATCGCCCGCACCTCTGGCGAGATCGACACGCTGGCCCAGTCCCTGCGCGCCACGGCGCAGGACGACGAGGACCGCCGCCGCCTGCAGGCGCTGGAGGGCCTGCGCCAGGTCATGCGGGCCCAGCGCGCCCAGGCCGTGGCGCTGAAAGGGCAGGGCCAGACGAACTCGGCGCGCCAGCTGCTGCGCACGCAGTACCGCCAGGCAGCTGCCAGCTATCTGGCCGACCTGCAGGCCCTGGGCCGGCACCAGGCCGAGGGGCTGGCGCAGATGCGCGCGCAGATGGGTGCGGCGCGCCAGGGCGTGGTGCGCGGGGCGGCGCTGAACATGGCGTTGTTGCTGCTGGCGGTGTCGGTGGGCGCGTGGCTGCTGATCAGCGGCATCCGCCGCTCGCTGGTGCAGGCCAATGCCGTGGCCGGGCAGATCGCCGCCGGCAACCTGGCTGTGCAGGTGGGCGCGCCGCGCATGGACGAGTTCGGCCGGCTGCTGTGCTCGCTGCAGGGCATGAGCGGCTCGCTGGGCGCCATGATCGGCGAGGTGCGCGACAGCGGCGACGCCATCGCCCTGGCCAGCGCCGAGATCGCCAGCGGCAACCAGGACCTGTCGGAGCGCACCGAGCAGACCTCCAGCCACCTGCAGCAGGCCTCCAGCGCCATGCAGCAGCTCACCCGGACCTTGCAGACCACCGCCCAGGGCGCGCAGCAGGCGGCGGGCCTGGCGCAGCGGGCCTGCGCCGTGGCCCAGCGCGGCGGGCAGGAGGTGGGCGAGGTGGTGTCCACCATGAACGACATCCACGCCCGCAGCCAGAAGATCGCCGACATCACCGGGGTGATCGACTCCATCGCCTTCCAGACCAACATCCTGGCGCTGAATGCCGCGGTGGAGGCCGCCCGCGCCGGCGACTCCGGCCGGGGCTTTGCCGTGGTGGCCGCCGAGGTGCGCCAGCTCGCCCAGCGCAGCGCCCAGGCGGCGCGGGAGATCAAGCAGCTGATTCAGGATTCGGTGGACCGGGCCGCCGACGGCGCCCGCCTGGTGCACAACGCCGGCGGCACCATGGCCGAGGTGGTGCGTGCCATCAGCGACGCCAGCAGCGTCATGGGCGACATCAACACCAGCGTGGCCGAGCAGCGCGACAGCATGGCGCAGGTCAACGACGCCGTGAGCGCCCTGGAGCGCATGACGCTGCAAAACGCCGCCCTGGTGGAGCAAAGCGCCGCCGCCGCGCACAGCATGCACCAGCAGTCCGAGCAGCTGCAGGCGCTGGTGCAGCGCTTTCACGTAGCGCAGGGGGCGGCCCCGGCGGGCGCCGCGCTGCAGCCGGCGCCGGCCATCGCTGCGCCGCGGCGGCGCCTGCTAGAGCTGGCCTGACGGGTTTTAGGTGTTTTCGGGCTCTAGCCCAATGGGGACAAGCGCCAGCAGCTATCAAACTTGCAGCAAGCGGGCGATCAGCGCGCCCTCTACCGGCCCCTGCATGGGAATGCGCACGCGCACCGGGCTGCCCTGGGCGACCTGCACCGGCTCGCCTTCCAGGTTGAACATCTGCTCCAGCCGGATCTGCCGGTTGCCGCTGGGGTGGATGACCTCCAGCGTGTCGCCGACCGAGAAGCGGTTTTTCGTCTCCACCTCGGCCATGCCCTCCGCAAAGCCGCGCACTTCCCCCACGAAATGGGCCCGGTGCAGCACGCTGTTGCCGGTCTCGTAGTTCTGGTAGTCGTTGGCCGGGCGGCGCTCCAGCAGGCCGCCGGTGTAGCCCCGGTTGGCCAGGCCTTCCAGGTCGGTGATGAGCGCCGGATTGAACGGCCGGCCGGCCACCGCGTCATCGATGGCGCGGCGATAGACCTGGGCGGTGCGGGCCACGTAGTACAGGCTCTTGGTGCGGCCCTCGATCTTGAGCGAATCGACGCCGATCCTGACCAGCCGCTCCACGTGCTCCACGGCGCGCAGGTCCTTGCTGTTCATGATGTAGGTGCCGTGCTCGTCCTCCATGATGGGCATGTGCTCGCCGGGGCGGCCCATCTCTTCGAGCAGATAGACCTGGTCCGCCTTGGGGTGGCGCTGGCCGCTGCCGCAAGTGCTGGTGAACTGGCTGTCGGCCTCCTCGCGCGCCTGGGCAAAGTCGAAACCCTTGTCCATGCCGCTGGCCAGAGCCTCGCCGGTGTTGGGGTCCACCTGCGCGTCGTGGGTCTTGTATTCCCAGCGGCAGGCGTTGGTGCAGGTGCCCTGGTTGGGGTCGCGGCGGTTGAAGTAGCCGCTCAGCAGGCACCGGCCCGAGTAGGCGATGCACAGCGCGCCGTGCACGAACACCTCCAGCTCCATGTCCGGGCATTCCTGGCGGATCTTCTCGATCTCGTCGAGCGACAGCTCGCGCGACAGGATGATGCGCGACACGCCCATCTTCTGCCAGAACTTCACCGTCGCCCAGTTGGTGGTGTTGGCCTGCACCGAAAGGTGCACCTCGGTCTCGGGCCACTTCTCCTTGACCATCATGATCAGGCCCGGGTCGGCCATGATGAAGGCGTCGGGTTGGCAGGCGATGACCGGCTCGATGTCGCGCAGGTAGGTGCGCACCTTGTCGTTGTGCGCGATCAGGTTGCTGGTGACGAAGAACTTCTTGCCGCGCGCGTGCGCCTCGGCAATGCCCTGGGCGATCTGCTCCAGGCGGAATTCGTTGTTGCGTGCGCGCAAGCTGTAGCGCGGCTGGCCGGCATAGACGGCGTCGGCGCCGAAGTCATACGCCGCGCGCATCTTGTCCAGCGAGCCGGCGGGCAGCAGCAGTTCGGGGCTTTTCAGGGTCATGGGGCGCGATTTTCGTCGAAGCGCCAGGGCGGGCGCGCGGCGCGGTTAATTCCCCACGGCCTTTGTTGCTACAAAAACAATAGCTGCCAGCGCTTGACTCATAAGCGTCAAAGGCTGATTTGGCAGCTAAACCCGCCGCTTGTCCAGCTTGCGCGTGAGGGTGCGCCGGTGCATCCCCAAGCGCCGCGCGGCCTCGGAGATGTTGAAGCCGGTCTCGGCCAGCACCTCGTGGATGCGCTCCCACTCCAGCGTCTTGATGGAGCTGGTGCGGTTGGTGAGCTCCACCTCGGTGTCGCCTTCGGTGCGGGCGAAGGCGGCCTCGATGTCGTCGGTGTTGGAGGGTTTGGCCAGGTACTGGCAGGCGCCCAGCTTGATGGCCTCGACGGCGGTGGCGATGCTGGCAAAGCCGGTGAGCACGACGATCAGCATGTCGGGCCAGGCCGCATGCAGGGCCTGCACGCAGGCCAGGCCCGTGGCCTCGCCGCGCAGCTTCAAATCCACCACCGCGTGGCTGGGCGAGTGCTCGGCCAGCAGTTGCTGCACCTCGGCCAGGCTGGCGGCGTGCAGCACGCGCCAGCCGCGCCGCTCGAACGAGCGCGCCAGGGTGCGCGCGAAGGCTTCGTCGTCCTCCACGATCAGCAGCAGGCGGTCCTCAGGGGTGTCCATGGGCGGATTATCTAGAGCGCAACGGCGGCCAGCGGCAGCGTGATGGTGACGCGGGCGCCGCCGCCGGGCAGGTTGCCGGCCTGCAGCCGCCCGCCCAGGGTGCGCGCCACCTGCATCGCCAGGAACAGGCCCAGGCCGCTGCCGGCGCGGCCCTTGCTGGAGTGGTAGGGCTTGCCCAGCTGGCGCAGGATGTCGGGGGCAAAGCCGGGGCCGCGGTCGGTCACGGTGATGCACAGCGTCTGGCCGCCCTCGCCGCAGGACTCGGCCGCCAGGCCCACCCAGTCGGGTGAGGCCTCGCGGGCATTGTCCAGCACGCTGAACACCATTTGCTCCAGCGTCGCGTCGGCCACCATGGCGCGGTCGGGCGCGAAGCGGTTGTCGTAGAAGAAGTCGGGCATGGAGCGGGTGGCACGCCACTCGGCCACCAGCGAGTCGAGAAAGCGCCAGACGGTGGTCTGCGCCGAGGCCTCGCCGCGCGCTTCGCCGGCCGACAGCAAGATGCCGCTGACGATGGCCTTGCAGCGCTGCACCTGGGTCTGCATTTCCGCCACGTCCTGCTGCAGCTGGGCGTCGCGCGCCAGCTGCGGGTCGTGCTGCCAGTCGCCCAGGATGACGGCCAGGGTGGACAGCGGCGTGCCCAGCTCGTGCGCCGCGCCGGAGGCCAGCAGGCCCATGCGCACGACGTGGTCCTCTTCGGCCGCGCGCTGGCGGATGGCGGCCAGGCGCGCGTCGCGCTGGCGCAGGTTGCGCCCGATGCGGCTCATGAAGACGGCGACCAGCGCCGCGTTCAGCACAAAGCACGCCAGCAGGCCCAGCACATAGGGGCTGGCCAGGCCGCGCGAGAAGTCGATGGACAGCGGCAGCGGCAGGTGAAAGCGCGTCAGCAGCGCCACGCACAGCGTGGTCACGGCCACCAGCGTCCACACGTGCCGGCTGCGCAGCAGCGCCGCGCCCAGGGTGACCTGCAGCAGGTACAGGAAGATGAAGGGGTTGCCCGCGCCGCCGCTCAGGTACAGCTGCACGGTGAGCACCGCCACGTCCACCAGCAGGGCCAGCAGCAGCTCCACCGGCCGCACGCGCAGGCCCAGGCGCCAGCGCAGCCAGCTCGCGCCGTTGTAGGCCGCCAGGCAGGCGACGACCAGCAGCATCTCGGCCAGCGGCAGCCGCAGCGCCAGGCTGTAGTGCGCCACCTCGATGGTGAAGACCTGGCCGATCACGGCGAACCAGCGCAGCTGGATCAGCTGCTGCAGGTTCTTCAGGCCCGCGGCCGCGTCGGCCGAGCGAGCCTTGTGCGCGGGGGCGGCGGTGGCAGGTGGGGCGGGGTGTTCGCTCATCGGTGGTGGCGAGCGCGCAGGCGAAGCTCGTAGCGTGCCACGAGGACGGCCGCGCCCAGCACCATGGCCGCCAAACCCCACCAGGTGAAGACATACACCAGGTGGCTGTTGTGGAACTGCACCACGGTCAGGCCCGGGCGCGGCCAGGGGCCGTCGCCGGCGGCGGCGGGCTGCGCGGCGGCGCGCAGGTCGGGAATGCCGGCGTCGATGAAGAAGGGCGCGGCATCGGCCAGCCCCTGCGCCTGGGCGATGCCGGCCACGTCGCGCGAATGCCAGCGGCCCTCGGCGGGCGCGTTGCGGCGCAGAAAGCCGCCGCCGGGCTCGCTCATGCGCAGCAGGCCGGTGACCTGGGCGGGGGCGCCTTCGCCTTGCTGGGCCAGCGGGTCGCGTGCCGGCCACTGGGCGCGCAGCGTGTCGGGAATGAAGCCGCGGTTGACCAGCACCTGGCCGCCGTCCGCCAGCGCCAGGGGCGTCAGCACCCACCAGCCGGCGCCCAGCTCGGTGGTGGCCTGGGTCAGCACGGTCTTGGCCGCCAGCCAGCGGCCCTGCACCTGCACGGGCAGGTATTCGTGGTCGGTGGCGTTGGCCTGCGGCCACTGGCCGCGCGGGGGCAGGGTGGCGGGGGCGGCGTGCAGGCGCTGCTGCACCCGCTCGATCAGCGCCAGCTTCCAGACGCGACGCTCGGCCTGCCACCCGCCCAGCGCGGCGAACAGGGCGAACAGGCCGGCCCCGGCCAGCGCCAGCAGGGCCAGCGCGAAGGCGGAGCGCGGCCTGCCGGCGGGCGCGCTGGAGGGCGGTTCGGTCAAGGCGTGGCGGTGTGGCCGTGCGGGGCCGCGGGCTGCATGGCCATCGGGTTGGCGTGGTCCGGCATCATGTGGGCGTTCATGTGGAACATGACCCACAGCGTGCCGGCGATGGTCACGCCCACGAAGATCACGGCGAAGATGGTGGACAGCAGCGTCCAGCCGCCCTGGACCTTGCCGTTCATGTGCAGGAAATACACCATGTGCACGACGATCTGCACGGCCGCCAGCACGCCCAGCACCACCACCAGCGTGGCGCGGTTCTGGATGACGCCGGCCATGACCAGCCAGAAGGGGATCACCGTCAGGATGACGGCCAGCACGAAGCCGCGGACGTAGTCGGACATGCTGACGTGCAGGTCGTCGCCGTCGTGGTGCCCGTCGTGGTGCTCGCCATGAGGCGTGTCGTGGGCAGGATGAAGTTGTTGTGCGCGCATGATGCTTACAGCACTCCCATCAGGTACACGAAGGTGAACACACCCACCCAGACCACGTCCAGGAAGTGCCAGAACATGGACAGGCAGTTGACGCGGCGCACGTTGGCGGGGGTCAGCCCATGCTTGGAGATCTGGATCATCAGCGTGATGAGCCAGATGATGCCGAAGGTCACGTGCAGGCCGTGCGTACCCACCAGCGTGAAGAACGCGGACAGGAAGGCGCTGGTCTGCGGCGTGGCGCCGGCGTGAATCAGGTGGGCGAACTCGTACAGCTCCACCCCCAGGAAGGCCAGGCCCAGCACGCCGGTGACGGCTAGCCAGGTCAGCGTGCCGCCCACGTTCTTTGCCTGCTTTTGCAGCATGGCAAAGCCAAAGGTGATGGACGACAGCAGCAGGAAGGCCGTGTTGATGGCCACCAGCTTCAGGTCGAACAGCTCGGCGCCCGTGGGGCCGCCGGCATAGGCCCGGCCCAGCACCCCGTAGGTGGCGAACAGGGCGGCGAAGATGAGCACGTCGCTCATCAGGTACAGCCAAAAGCCCAGCGAGGTGCCGTTTTGCGGGTGCGGCTCGTGCGCCAGGTGGTACTGGCGCGGCGCGGCGGCAGCGCCAGCGCCGCCGGCGTGGTTCAAGGTGACGTCAGACATGCGATGCGGCGGCCAGTTGCTGGGTGCGCGACTCTTCCACGGCAGCCACTTCGGCCGCGGGGATGTAGTAGTCGCGCTGGTAGTTGAAGGTGTGCACGATGGTGGCCACGATGATGGCGGCCAGCGAGCCGATGGCCAGCGGCCACATGTGCCAGATCATGGCGAAGCCAAACAGCGTGGACAGCATGGCGATGACGAAGCCCGCGCCGGTGTTGGCCGGCATGTGGATGGGCGCGAAGCCCGCCAGCGGCCGGCGGTAGCCATGCTTCTTCATGTCCCACCAGGCGTCGATCTCGTACGCCACGGGCGTGAAGGCGAAGTTGTACTGCGGCGGGGGCGAGGAGGTGGCCCATTCCAGCGTGCGGGCATCCCAGGGGTCGCCCGTCACGTCGCGCAGCTCGCTCCTGCGCTGGTAGCTGACGAACAGCTGCACGAAGAAGCAGGCGATGCCGATGGCGATCAGCACGGCGCCGAAGGCGGCGACCACGAACCAGATCTGCAGGGAGGAGTCCTCGAAGTGGTTCACGCGGCGCGTCACGCCCATCAGGCCCAGGATGTACAGCGGCATGAACGCCACCCAGAAGCCCACCAGCCAGAACCAGAAGGAGGCGCGGCCCCAGGACTCGACCAGGCGGTAGCCGAAGGCCTTGGGAAACCAGTAGTTGATGCCCGCGAACACCGCAAACACCACGCCGCCGATGATCACGTTGTGGAAGTGGGCGATCAGGAACAGCGAGTTGTGCAGCACGAAGTCGGCCGGCGGCACGGCCAGCAGCACGCCCGTCATGCCGCCGATGGCGAACGTCACCATGAAGCCGATGGTCCACAGCATGGGCACCGTGAAGCGGATGCGGCCCTTGTACATGGTGAACAGCCAGTTGAAGATCTTGGCGCCCGTCGGGATCGAGATGATCATCGTGGTGATGCCGAAGAACGTGTTCACCGTGGCGCCCGAGCCCATGGTGAAGAAGTGGTGCAGCCACACCAGGTACGACAGCAGCGTGATGACCACCGTGGCATAGACCATGGAGGTGTAGCCGAACAGGCGCTTCCTGGTGAAGGTGGGCACGATCTCGGAGTACACGCCAAAGGCCGGCAGCACCAGGATGTAGACCTCCGGGTGGCCCCAGATCCAGATCAGGTTCACGTACAGCATGGAGTTGCCCCCCAGGTCGTTCGTGAAGAAGTTGGTGCCCAGGTAGCGGTCCAGGCTCATCAGCACCAGCGCGGCCGTCAGCACCGGGAACGACGCCACGATCAGCGCATTGGTGCACAGGGCCGTCCAGGTGAAGATGGGCATCTTCATGAGCGTCATGCCCGGCGCGCGCATCTTGATGATGGTGACGATCAGATTGATGCCCGACAGCGTCGTGCCCACCCCCGCCACCTGCAGGCCCCAGATGTAGTAGTCCAGCCCCACGCCGGGGCTCTGCGCCCCCAGGTTGGATAGTGCCAGCCAGCCGGAGGTGGAGAACTCGCCCAGGAACAGCGACATCATGACCAGCACGGCGCCGCCGGTGGTCATCCAGAAGCTGAAGTTGTTCAGGAACGGGAAGGACACGTCGCGCGCGCCGATCTGCAGCGGCACCAGGTAGTTCATCAGCCCGGTGACGAAGGGCATGGCCACGAAGAAGATCATGATCACGCCGTGGGCGGTGAAGATCTGGTCGTAGTGGTGCGGCGGCAGGTAGCCCATGCTCTCGCCGAAGGCCATGGACTGCTGCAGCCGCATCATGATCGCGTCGGCAAAGCCGCGCAGGAACATGACCAGGCCCAGGATCATGTACATGATGCCGATCTTCTTGTGGTCGATGGAGCAGATCCAGTCGCGCCACAGCGGCGTCCACAGGCGGTACCTGCTCAGGCCGGCCAGCACGACCAGGCCGCCCAGCACCACGGCGATGAAGGTCCACAGCAAGATGGGCTCGTGCGCCATGGGGACGGAATCCCACGTGACGCGGCCCAGCAACCAGTGGTTGGGAGTCATTTGTTCAGGCATGTCGAATCTCGGGGGTCAGGGTGCGTCGCTGGCGCGCTGGCCGAGCGCGGCGACGATCTGCGGCGCATCGGCCGGGGTGCACATGTCGCGCGGCAGGCCGGCGGCGGCACGCGCGTCCATGGCCATCTGCTCGTGCATGCAGGTGCGGCCGTCCTCCACGCAGCGGTTCAGGATGCGGTCGTACAGCCCGCCCTGCACGCTGGCAAAGCGCTGCACGGGGTCGCGCTCGCTGGGCTGGGCCAGCTGCAGGTAGCTGGCCTGGTCCAGCGCCTTGCCCTCGGTGCGGGCCTTGTCCACCCACTGGGCGAAGCCCTCGTCCGAAAGGCCGTGGAACTTGAACGTCATGCCCGAGAAGCCCGGGCCGCTGTAGTGCGAGGCCAGGCCGTGGAACACGCCCGGCTGGTTGATGATGGCGTTCAGCTCCGTCTGCATGCCGGGCATGGCGTAGATCATCCCCGCCAGGTCGGGCACGTAGAAAGCGTTCATGGTCGAGGTGGCCGTCAGCTTGAACAGGATGGGGCGGTCCACCGGCGCGGCCAGCTCGTTCACGGTGGCGATTCCCTGCTCGGGGTACAGGAACAGCCACTTCCAGTCCATCGCCACCACCTGCACCTCCAGGGGCTTGATGCCCGCAGCCAGCGGGCGCTGGGCGTCGATGCGGTCCAGCGGGCGGTAGGGGTCGAGCTTGTGCGTGCCGATCCAGGTCAGCGCCCCCAGGGCAATGATGATCATCAGCGGCACGGTCCAGATGATCAGCTCCAGCGTGGTGGAGTGGTGCCAGTCGGGCTCGTAGGCGGCGTCCTGGTTGGTGTGGCGGTACTTCCAGGCGAACAGCAGGATCAGGACGATGACCGGCACGATGATGATCAGCATCAGCAGCGTGGCGGTGACGACGAGGTTGCCTTGCTGGGCGGCCACGTCGCCGGCCGGGTTGAGCACGACAGCCTTGCTGCAGCCAGCCAGCAGCAGGCTGGCCAGCGCGGCCGCCGGCCAGGCCAGCCGTCGAAGGGGTGGAGTGTGAACGGGCATGCGGGAAAACGCGGATTACGGAACTCCCGGCAATGTAATACCGCTAGCGCGTTTGTCGATTGGACATTTTGTCCAGGGTCAATGTAGGACGCGCCGCGCAAGAGGAAAAAGCCTGATGTTGATGCAGGACAAGGCGAAATGCGGGTTTCTCCGGCCATGCAAAGAGCGCCTGTTCGCTTGTTGGCGCCCCCTGGCGGGTGTAGAACGCACTTGAGGCGGATCAAGGGGCGCCCGGGCGCCCGGCCGCAACCGCCATGCAGGCAGTCAGAAGGAGCGTTTCGTCTATGAGCAGCAGCAGTTCGATGGCATTGCCCGTCTACGGGCACGAGAGCGAGGCCTCGCTGGCCCGCGCCCACACCGACGAGGACGTGACCCCCTCCGAGATCGCGGTCGGCGTGATCATCGGGCGCTCGTCCGAGTACTTCGACTTCTTCGTCTTCGGCATCGCCTGCGTGATGGTGTTCCCGCAGCTGCTGTTTCCATTCCTGTCGCCGCTGGCGGGCACGCTGGCGGCCTTCGCCATCTTCTCGCTGGCCTTCATCGCGCGGCCCTTTGGCACGGCGCTGTTCATGGCCGTGCAGCGGCGCTGGGGGCGCGGCACCAAGCTGACGCTGGCACTGTTCCTGCTGGGCAGCAGCACCGTCAGCATGGCCCTGCTGCCCGGCTACGAGACGGCCGGCATGGCCGCCATCGCCGCGCTCATCGTGCTGCGCATCGGCCAGGGCGTGGCCCTGGGCGGCTCGTGGGACGGGCTGCCCTCGCTGCTGGCCATGGCCGCGCCGAAGGAACGCCGCGGCTGGTACGCCATGGTGGGCCAGCTGGGCGCGCCGGCGGGCTTCGTGCTGGCGGCCTCGCTGTTCGCCTACCTGTACGGGCAGCTGACCAGCGAGGAATTTCTGGCCTGGGGCTGGCGCTACCCGTTCTGCGTGGCCTTTGCCATCAACGTGGTGGCCCTCTTTGCCCGCCTGCGCCTGGTGGTGGGCCAGTCCTACGCCGAGCTGCTGGAGGAAAAGGAGCTCGAGCCCATCGGCGCCGCGCAGCTCATGCGCGACGAGGGCGGCAACGTCTTCCTGGGCGCCTTTGCCGCGCTGGCCAGCTTTGCGCTGTTCCACGTGGTGACCATCTTCCCGCTGTCATGGATCTCGCTGTATTCCGAACGCAGCATGACCGAGGTGCTGGGCGTGCAGATCGCCGGCGCCTTCCTGGCGGCCTGCGCCGTGATGCTGTCGGGCCGGCTGGCCGACCGCATCGGCCGGCGCAACCTGCTGGGCGGCATGGCGGTGCTGATCGGGCTGTTCAGCCTGGCCGCGCCCTGGCTGCTGGGCGGCAGCGCGGCGGGCAGCAATACCTTCTTGCTGCTGGGCTTCGTGCTGCTGGGGCTGTCGTACGGCCAGTCGGCCGGCACGGTGACGTCCAACTTCTCGTCGCACTACCGCTATACGGGCGCTGCGCTGTCGTCCGATCTGGCCTGGCTGTTCGGCGCGGCCTTTGCGCCGCTGGTGGCGCTGGGGCTGTCGTCGCGCTTCGGGCTGGGGGCGGTGTCGCTGTATTTGCTCTCGGGCGTGGTCTGCACGCTGGTGGCGCTGCGCATCAACCGGCTGATCGAGCAGCGCAACTGACAACCCGGCCGCCGCCGGGCGGGCCCTCCTCAAACGATAGCTGTCAACGCTTGATCTGTGCGGGTTTGCGGTTGAAAACAACCGCAAACCTTTGTAGGTCAAGCGCTGGCAGCTCCTTTTTTGGTAGCGCCTGTCGGTGCATCCCGGCCCCGTCGCTTCAGTCCTTGGGCCGAAAGCCGATGACCAGCGAGGGCGGCACGCGCCCGTCCACGTCGCGCGGCAGCGTCTCGGTCTTGTGCAGGGCGCGCACCACGGCCTCGTCCCACGACTTGTTGCCGCTGGACTGCACGACGCGCACGCCGACGATGGTGCCGTCCGGCGCCGCGCGCACCTCGACTTCGGCGCGCGGGTTGCCCGCCACGGCGTCGGGATAGACGATGTTGGGCCGCACCTTGGCCGCCACCTTGCCGCCGTAGCTGCCCGAGGGGCCGCTACTGCGCTGGGCCGTGCCGGTGGCGGTCTCGGCACCCGTGGCGCCGGCCAGGCCGGCGATGCGGCGCAGCTGCTCCTTGCGCAGCTCCTCGGCGCGCTTGTCATCGGCCTCGGCGCGGCGCTTGTCCTCGGCGGCCTTTTTCTTCTTGTCCTGCTCGGCCTTTTCACGCTCGGCCTTCTCGCGTTCCGCTTTTTCGCGCTCCGCCTTTTCCTTTTCCGCCTTCTCGCGCTCGGCCTTCTGCTCGGCCTTTTGCTGGGCGGCGCGTTCCTTCTTCTCCTGCTCCAGCCGCTCGCGGCGCTCTTCTTCCTTGCGCTCGCGCTCGCGCTTCTCGCGCTCGGCGATCTGCTGCTGGCGTTTCTTTTCTTCCTCGACGCGCTTCTTCTCGCGCTCCAGGGCGATGTCGGCCTCGCGCGGCTCGGCCACCTTCGGTGGCGGCGGGGCAGGCGGGGGCGGGGCAGGGGCGGGCACGGGCGCCGGCCTGGGGGCGGGTGCCGGTGCAGGCGGCGGGGGCGGCGGCGCCACGGCGCGCGGCGCGGCCTGCTGGGGCACGGCAGACCACAGCTCGGCCTCCACGGCCGGCGCATCGTCGCTGGCCTTCCAGCGCACGCCCCAGGTCAGCGCGCCGATGAGCGCCAGATGCGCCAGCACCGCCAGCGAGACGGCACGCGAGCGCCCGGGCGGGCGCGGCGGAGCGAACTGGTCGCGGTCGCCGGTGGCCTGCAGCCGGGGCGTGAGGGGCTCAACCACCGCTCTTGACCGCCAGTGCCACGCGCGCCACGCCGGCGCGCTGCAGCGCGGCCATGGCCTGCATCACGGAGTCATAGGGGACGGTCTTGTCCGCGCTGATCAGCACGGGCGTGTCCTCGGGCTGGTCCTTGAGCCAGTTCTTCGCCGTCGCGCCCAGGTTCTGCAGCGCCACGGGGCGCTCGTTGCCGTCGGTCTTGAAGCGGATGCTGCCGTCCTTGTCCACGAACACGTCGGCGCGCGTCTTGGGCACCTTGGCGCCCTTGCCCACCGAGGGCACGTTCACCGAGCTGGGCGTGAGCATGGGCGCCGTCACCATGAAGATGATGAGCAGCACCAGCATCACGTCGATGAAGGGCACCATGTTGATCTCGTTCATGGAGCGGCGGCGGCTGCCGCTGCGCGATGCGGTGGCGGACATGCGGCGCGCTCCTTCAGTGGCCGGCCTGGGGGGCCGGGTGCGCCGCCAGGTTGCGCTGCAAGATGTTGGAGAACTCCTCGATGAAGGTCTCCTGGTGCGTGGCCACGCGGTCGATGTCGCGTGCGAAGCGGTTGTAGGCGATCACGGCGGGGATGGCGGCGAACAGGCCGAGGGCGGTGGCCACCAGCGCCTCGGCGATGCCGGGGGCCACGGTCGCCAGCGTCACCTGCTCCATGCCGGCAAAGCCGGTGAAGGCGTGCATGATCCCCCATACCGTGCCGAACAGGCCCACGTACGGGCTGACCGAGGCCACCGAGCCCAGGAAGGACAGGCTGGACTCGATCACGTCCATTTCGCGCTGGAAGCTCGCCCGCATGGCGCGGCGCGCACCGTCCAGCAGCGTGCCGGCGTCCAGGATGCGGCGCTCGCGCAGCTTTTGAAACTCGCGCATGCCGCTGGCGAAGATGCGCTCCATCGGGCCCACGCGCGCCGGGTCCTGCGCGGCGCTGGCGTACAGGTCGTTCAGACTGGTGCCGGACCAGAACTCGCGCTCGAACGCTTCGTTGAGCGAGCGCACGCGCTTCAGGGCAAACAGCTTGCGGAAGATGGCCGCCCAGCTGGCCACGGAGACCCCCAGCAGCAGCAGCATGACGAGCTGCACGACCCAGCTGGCGCCCAGCACCAGGCTGAGGATGGACATGTCTTGGGAATTCATGATGCGGTGAGACGTTGCAAAACGGCGGAGGGAATGCGGGCGGGGCGCAGGGAGGCGGCGTCCACCCAGCCGATGCGGATGGTGCCCTCGCACAGCACGGCGGCGTCCGGCGCAGAGCCGGCCCGAGCCTGTTGGTCGATTGTCAGGGATGCCCGGCCGCCGTCTGCGAGCCGCGCCGTAACAATCAGTTCATCGTCCAGCCGCGCCGGGGCGAGATAGCGCACGCGCGCGTCGCTTACGACGAACATCCCGCCCGTGAGTTCCCGCAGCGGCTGCTGGGCCAGGCCCAGCGAGCGCAGCCACTCGGTGCGCGCGCGCTCGAAGAACTTCAGGTAGTTGGCGTAGAACACGATGCCCCCGGCATCCGTGTCTTCCCAGTAGATGCGCACCGGCCAGCGGAAGGCCATCGCGCGTCAGCCAATCAGCGCGCGCAGGCGGGCCACCGATTCCTGCAGCTGCGCCATCGAATTGGCCGTGGAAAAGCGCACGAAGCGCTGCGTGTCGGCCGTGCCGAAGTCGCGCCCCGGCGTGATCGCCAGGTGGGCGCGGCGCATCAGCTCGAAGGCGAAATCCCAGCTGCCCTGCACGCCCAGCTTGTGCGCCGCCTGCGTGCAGTCGGCCCAGGCGTAGAAGGCGCCGTCGGGGGCCACCGGCACATCCAGGCCCAGCGACTGCAGGGCCGGAATGAAGAAGTCGCGCCGGGCGCGGAACTCGGCGCGGCGGCGCTCGTACTCGGCGATGCTCTCCGGCTCGAAGCAGGCCAGCGCCGCGTGCTGCGAGATCGTGGAGGCGCAGATGAACAGGTTTTGCGCTAGCCGCTCCACCACCGGCACCATGGCCTCGGGCACCACCATCCACCCCAGGCGCCAGCCGGTCATGTTGAAGTACTTGCTGAAGCTGTTGATGCTGATGATGTCCTCGCCCAGCGCCAGCGCCGACTGCCCAAACGCCTCGTCGTAGGACAGGCCCAGGTAAATCTCGTCGATCAGCGTGATGCCGCCGCGCGCGCGCACCACCTCGTGGATGCGGCGCAGCTCATCGGGCGCGATGGACGTGCCCGTGGGGTTGGAGGGCGAGGCCAGCAGCACGCCGCGCGTCTTGGGGCCCCAGGCCGCCTCGACCTTGGCGGCGCTCAGCTGGAAGCGCTCCTCGGCTGTCGTCGGGATCAGCACTGCGCGGCCTTCGGCGGCGCTCACGAAATGCCGGTTGCATGGGTAGCTGGGGTCGGGCATCAGCACCTCGTCGCCGGCTTCGATCAGCGCCAGGCAGGCCAGCTGCAGCGCGGCCGACGCGCCGGCCGTCACCACGATGCGCCGCGCCGGCACATCGACGCCGAAACGCTGCGCATACCAGCCGCTGATGCGCTCGCGCAGCGGCTCCAGCCCCAGCGCGTTGGTGTACTGCGTGCTGCCGGCGCGCACCGCGCGCTCGGCCGCCTCCTGCACCAGCGGGGGCGCGGTGAAGTCCGGCTCGCCGATGTTCAGGAAGATCATGGGCTCGGCCGTGGCAGCCACCTCGCGCGCCATCTGCTGCGCGGCCTTGGCCACTTCCATCACGTAAAACGGTTCGATGCGCTCGGCGCGGGTGGAAAACTTCATGGAACGATGCTGCCTGATGAACCTGCCGCAGTGACGGCAGAAAAGGGATGGGAAAGCGCCGGTCAGCCCTGATCGCCGTCCTGCGCCGGGGCGGGCGGCGTGCCCCGGTCCGCCGCCACTTCGGTCGCGCGCAGCTGCGGCGCCAGGTTGCCCAGGGCGCCGTTGACCCAGCGGTGGCCGTCGGTGCCGCCAAACTCCTTGGCCAGCTCGATGCATTCGTTGATGACCACGCGCCAGGGCACGTCCAGGCAGTGCTGGAACTCGTAGGCGCCAATCCACATCACGGCGTGCTCGATGGGCGAGACCTCGGACAGCTTCCTGTCCAGGTGGGGCTCGATCAGCGCGTCCAGCTGCGCCGCGCCCTCGATGCAGCCGTGCAAGAGCGCGTCGTAGTGCGCCGAGTCGGCCTTGTGAAAGCCTGCCAGGTCGCGCGTGAAGGCGTCCACGGCCGCCGCGTCGTTGCCGCCCACCAGGTACTGGTACAGCGCCTGTACGGCGAATTCGCGCGCGCGGCTGCGGCCGGACTTGGAGGCCGCCTTGCGCGCGCCGGTGCTGGTGGTGCCGGTGCGCGGCTGGCGCGGCGGGCGTTTGGAGGCGGGGGCGTCGCCGCTCATGCCAGGCCCCGCAGCAGCTGGGCCATCTCGACGGCCACACGGGCGGCATCCAGGCCCTTGTCGCTTTGGCGGGCGATGGCCTGCTCCATGTTCTCGGTGGTCAGGATGGCATTGGCAATGGGCACATGCCAGTCCAGCCCCACGCGGGTGACGCCGGCACCCGACTCGTTGGCCACCAGCTCGAAGTGGTAGGTCTCGCCGCGGATGATGCACCCCAGGGCGATCAGCGCGTCAAACGGCTCGCCGGAGGCTTCCTCGTCCTCGGCGCGCTGGGCCATGGCTTGCAGCGCCAGCGGCACCTCCAGGGCGCCGGGCACCTGCACATGCTCGATGTTGTCCTCGGCCACGCCCAAGCGCAGCAGCTCGGCGCGGCAGGCGGCTGCCAGGGTGTTGGTGATGCTTTCGTTGAAGCGCGCCTGGACGATGCCGATGCGCAGGCCCTGGCCGTTCAGCTGCAGGGCCGTTCCTTTTTCTGCGTCAAACATGGGTGTTTCTTTCGTTCGTGTGCGTTATTGGTTGGCGATGTAGCCGGTGATCTCCAGCCCGTGGCCGGCCATGCTGGGCATGCGCCGCGGCTGGCCCATGAGCTGCATGCGCGCCACGCCGCATTCGCGCAGGATCTGCGCGCCCACGCCGTAGGTGCGCAGGTCCATGCGGCCGCGCTCGGGCGCCTGGGCGGCGCGGGCGCTGCCCTCGAACTGGGCCAGCAGCTGGTCGGCGCCTTCGTTGCAGTTGAGCAGCACGGCCACGCCGCGCCCGTGCTCGCTGATGTGGCGCAGGCTGGCGTCCAGGCTCCAGGAATGCATGCTGCGCCCGACCTCCAGCACGTCCAGCACCGACAGCGGCTCGTGCACGCGCACCGGCACCGATTCATCGGCCTGCCACTGGCCCTTGACTAGGGCCAGGTGCACGGCCTGGCTGGGCACGTCGCGAAAGGCGTGGGCGGTGAATTCGCCAAACGCCGTCTGCATGCTGCGCGTGCCCACCTTGTGCACCAGCGACTCGTTGCGGCTGCGGTACTCGATCAGGTCGGCAATGGTGCCCACCTTGATGCCGTGCTCGGCTGCAAACAGCTGCAGGTCGGGCAGGCGGGCCATGGTGCCGTCGTCCTTCATCACCTCGCAGATCACGGCCGAGGGGCTGCAGCCGGCCATGGCGGCCAGGTCGCAGCCGGCTTCGGTGTGGCCGGCGCGCATCAGCACGCCGCCGTCCACCGCCTGCAGCGGGAAGATGTGGCCGGGCTGCACCAGGTCGCCGGCCTGGGCGCGGGGCGCCACGGCGGCGGCCACGGTGCGGGCGCGGTCGGCGGCGCTGATGCCGGTGGTCACGCCCTCGGCCGCCTCGATGGAAACAGTGAAGGCCGTGCCCATCTTGGTGCCGTTGCGCGCCACCATGGGCGGCAGCTTCAGCAGCTCGCAGCGCTCGCGCGTCAGCGTCAGGCAGATCAGGCCGCGGCCGAAGCGGGCCATGAAGTTGATGGCCTCGGGCGTCACGTGGTCGGCGGCCAAAACCAGGTCGCCTTCGTTCTCGCGGTCTTCCTCGTCCACCAGGATGACCATGCGGCCGGCGCGCAGCTCGGCCACGATGTCCTGGACGGGCGAGATGGGGGCGGGCGTGAGGGGGGTGTTCATACGGAGGGCTCTCGTCAGGCGCCTTGCGGCCGGGCCCCGGGCAGCGCGCGTTCTGCGGCGCGGTGCCAGCAAAGAACGGGTCGCTGCCGCAGGCGCGGGCCGCGCGGCAGGAGAAGATGGGATGCGTCGGTCGATCCCGAAGCGGGCGATTTTAGAGCGTGTCATGCACTTTTACGCGTCCGCGTTGGGTCTTTGCGCCAGTGATCGCAAGGCGCGTCGCGCCGGCAAGGCTGGCTGCCTTGCCAAGCGACGCAACGCCGCGAGCGCTGGCGCAAAGACCCAACCCTTCGGGAAAGCCGGGGAAAGGCCCGGCCACTGCGTTGCCCAGCGCTTGCAGTATCCATACCGCGGCGCGCCGGGCGCCTTGTGGGCAGGCCTTTCCCCGGCTTTCGCGGGCACGTAAAAGTGCATGACACGCTCTAAGCGCCCACCTCAAATCGACTGGGGAGCCAGGGTCACGTCGCTCGCCGGATAGGCCACGCAGGGCAGCACGCAGCCCTCGGCATGCTCCTCGGGCGTCAGGCCCGGCCAGTCCACGCGGTAGCGCACCTCGCCGGCCTCCAGCACGCCGATGCAGGTGCGGCAGGTGCCGTTGCGGCACGAGCTGGGCCAGTCGATGCCGCCTTGCTCCAGCGACAGCAGCAGCGGCTGCTCGGGCCAGGCGTCGCACTGCGTGCCGTCGTCGCCCACGCGGGCGATGAAGAAGGGCGGGGAGGCGGGGTGGGTCATGGTGCGCTCGATGAATATGAATGAAAAACGGCTCCAGCGCTTGCTGGACAAGCGCTGGCAGCTATCAAAACAGAAGCAACGCCGGCGCTCGGGCGGGTCGGCGCATGTGCCCAAAAAACAGGCAGTACAGCCGGTTGCCTTGCAGATCAAGCACTTGCGCGCGCCGTACAGCGGTTGTCCGAAGTTATCCCCATGATTGTCCAACGCCGGGCGGGATAACCGGTTCATGCACTGCGTAAAAAACAGGCAGCGCGGTGCTTTTCCTTGCGAATCAACCACTTGCGCCGCCCATACAGCGCTGCGCCGCAGTTATCCACATGATTGTCCAGTGCCTTCAGGGATAACCCCGGGCCGGCTTGCGCCGGCCCGCGCCGGGCTGGAACATGGCCGCTCTATGGACCAGCACGACTACTCCCAAGGCGCCGCCTACGTTCGCGGCCAGTACCTGCCCATCGGCCAGGCCAGCATTCCGATCACCGACTGGGGCTTTTTGCGCTCCGACGCCACCTACGACGTGGTGACGGTGTGGGACGGCGCCTTCTTCCGCCTGGACGCGCACCTGGAGCGCTTCATGGCCAGCTGCCGGCGCTTTAGGCTGGACGCCGGCCTGTCGCCCGAGGCCATCGCCCAGGTGCTGGAGCAGTGCGTGTGCCTGTCCGGCCTGCGCGCGTCTTACGTGGAGATGATCGTCACGCGCGGCCAGCCGCCCTGGGGCTCGCGCGACCCGCGCCAGGCGGTCAACCAGTTCTATGCCTTCGCCGTGCCCTTCGTGTGGATCGCGAGCGAGGCGCAGCGCAGGCAGGGCCTGCACCTGCAGGTCAGCGACGTGCAGCGCATCCCCGCCGCCAGCGTGGACCCGCGCGCCAAGAACTACCACTGGAACGACCTGACCATGGGCCTGCTGGGCGCGCTGGACGCCGGCTTTGACACCGTGGTGCTGAGCGACGGGGCCGGCAACGTGGTCGAGGGGCCGGGCTTCAACGTCTTCTGTGTGGATGCGCAGGGCCGCATCGCCACGCCGGCCGAGGGCGTGCTGGAGGGCATCACCCGCCGCACGGTGATCGAGATGGCCGCCGCGCTGGGCCTGCCCCTGGCGCAGCGCGCGCTGCCCGCCGCCGAGCTGCGCGGCGCGCGCGAGGTATTTCTGTCCACCTCCGGCGGCGGCGTGCTGCCCGTCACGCGGGTGGACGGCGCCCCCGTGGGCGACGGCCAGGTCGGCCCCGTCACGCGCCGGCTGGTCGATACCTACTGGGCCTGGCACGGCGACGCGCGCTACAGCACGCCGGTGCGCTACTAGGGAAGGCCTGCACAACTTCCTGCGGCGTCTGCCGGTGCAGCCCCGGGCGGATCGCTGCGTTGCTTTGCTTGCCCATAGCCAGCCGTGCTATGGGGCCGCCAAAAGCGCCTTGCGCTCCCTCCCGAGCTGCACCGGCATCCATCCGCGAAGGTTGTGCAGGCCTTCCCAGGCGCTGGCGCCACGCCCTTCGCTGCATTGCAGCAAAATCGCCCTCCAGCGCTTGCAGGACAAGCGCGGCAAGCTATTGTTTTTGATATTTTTCAGGAGACTTCCCCCATGACTCTCGACTTTGCGGGCCGCGTGGCCATCGTGACCGGCGCCGGCGGCGGCCTGGGGCGCCAGCACGCGCTGGCACTGGCCGCGCGCGGCGCCCGCGTGCTGGTCAACGACCTGGGCGGCGCGGTGGACGGCAGCGGCTCGGGCGCCTCGGCCGCGCAGGCCGTGGCCGACGAGATCCGCGCCGCGGGCGGCGAGGCGCTGGCCAACAACGCCTCGGTGACCGACTTCGACGCCGTGCTGGCCATGGTGCAGCAGGCCGTGGATGCCTGGGGCCGGGTGGACATCCTGGTCAACAACGCCGGCATCCTGCGCGACAAGTCGTTCGCCAAGATGGACATGGCCGACTTCGCCCTGGTGGTGCAGGTGCACCTGATGGGCGCTGCCTACTGTGCCAAGGCCGTCTGGCCGCACATGCAGGCGCAGAACTACGGGCGCATCGTCATGACGACCTCGTCCACCGGCCTGTACGGCAACTTCGGCCAGGCCAACTACGGCGCGGCCAAGCTGGCGCAGGTGGGGCTGATGCAGACCCTGGCCATCGAAGGCGCCAAGCACGGCATCCATGTGAACGCGCTGGCGCCCACGGCCGCCACCCGCATGACCGAAGGCCTGATGCCCCAACAGGTGCTGGACGCCTTGAAGCCCGAAGCCGTGGTGCCCGCCATGCTGGTGCTGGCGCACGAGAGCGCGCCCACCCGCACCATCCTGTGCGCCGGCGCCGGCGCCTTCGAGGCCGCGCACATCACGCTGACCCAGGGCCTGCACCTGGGTGTGGGCCCGGACGTGCCCGAGCAGCTGGCCGCCCGCCTGGCCGAGGTGACCGACCGCGCCGGCGAGCAGGTGCCGCAAAGCGGCGCCGCCCAGGGCACGCACGAAGTGGGCCGCGCCATGGCGGCGCACGGCGCCCGCTAGCGGCCTGCCGCCTGCCGCCTGCCCGCGCGCCGGGCCGGGCAACCCCCTCTGCATCGCCCCTGACACGCCCGGCCCGTGCCGGCAGGGGGCGCAGGCAGTGCCCCGCCGCGGCGCTGGCGCTTGATCCAGCGCCCGGGCAGGGCACCGCCCGGCGTGCTAAGTTCCGGCCCCTTCATACGGCCCGCACGACAACAACAAGCGCCCACCCCATGAGCACACTGCACCAGCGAATCGCTGCCCTGAGCGCAGACCGCCTGACCGGCATGCGCCGCGGCATCGAAAAGGAAGGGCTGCGCGTGCTGCCCACGGGCCACCTGGCGCTCACGCCGCATCCGGTGGCGCTGGGCTCGGCCCTGACCCACACGGCGATCACCACCGACTACAGCGAGTCGCAGCTGGAGCTGATCACCGGCGCCCGCACCACCGTGCAGCAGTGCCTGCAAGAGCTGACCGAACTGCACCAGTTCACGCACCGCGTGCTGGCGCAGCAGCAGCCCGGCGGCGAGCTGCTGTGGGCGTCCAGCATGCCCTGCCAGCTGCCGCCGGACGAGACCATCCCGCTGGGTCGCTACGGCGGCTCCAACGCCGGGCGCGCCAAGAGCGTGTATCGCATGGGCCTGGGCCACCGCTACGGCCGGCGCATGCAGACGATTTCGGGCATCCACTACAACTGGTCGCTGCCGGGCGTGGGCAGCGACGAATACTTCGCGCTGATCCGCAACTTCCGCCGCAATGCCTTCGTGTTGCTGTACTTGTTCGGCGCCTCGCCCGCGCTGTGCCCGTGCTTCGTGCAGGGGCGCCAGCACAGCCTGCAGCCTTTGGAGAGCGCCGGCGGGGGTGCCGCCCGCGCCCTGTACCTGCCGCACGCCACGTCGCTGCGCATGGGCCGGCTGGGCTACCAGAGCGAGGCCCAGGCCAGCCTGCGCGTGAGCTACAACGGCCTGCAGGGCTACGCCGACTCGCTGCACGAAGCGCTGACCAAGCCCTATCCCGCCTACGAGGCCATCGGCCTGCGCAGCTTAGGGGGCGACTACAACCAGCTGGGCACCAGCCTGCTGCAGATCGAAAACGAGTTCTACGGCACCATCCGCCCCAAGCGCACCGTCCAAAGCGGCGAGCGCCCGCTGCACGCCCTGCGCGAGCGCGGCGTGGAATACGTCGAAGTGCGCCTGATGGACCTGGACCCCTTCGTGCCCGTGGGCATCACGGCCCAGACCATGCGCCTGCTGGACGTGTTTTTGCTGCACTGCCTGCTGACCGACAGCCCGCCGGACACGCCCGAAGAAATCGCCGTGCTGAAGCACAACCAGCAGCTGACGGCCGAGCGCGGGCGCGAGCCCGGGCTGACGCTGTCGCGCAATGGCGCCCAGGTGCCGCTGGTGGAGTGGGGCGACCAGGTGCTGGCCGAGTGCGAGCCCATCGCCCAGGCGCTGGACGCCGCCCACGGCAGCGGCGACTACGCCCAGGCCCTGGCGGCGGCCCGTGCCACCCTGACCAGCCCCGAGGCCACGCCGTCGGCGCACGTGCTGTCCGAGCTGGTGCAGCAGCACGAGAGCGACTTCACCGCCTTCGCGCTGGACCATTCGCGCACCTCGCGCGACGTGCTGCTGGCCCAGCCCTGGACCGAGGCGCAGCAGCAGCGCTACCTGGCCCTGGCCGAGCAATCCCTGGCCGACCAGCGCGCCATCGAGGTGGCCGACAGCCTGCCGTTCGAGGACTGGCGCGAGCGCTTCATGGCCGTCGAGCAGCTGGGCTGAGCGTGCACTGGGTTTGAGGTCTTTTTGGCCTCAAACCCTTGCCATTCAAGCGCTGACAGCTATGCTTTTTGAAGCCGCTGCAGCGCTGCGGCGCGCATCCCGTCCAGCGTGCCCGTGGGTGTGATGGCCTGCGGGTCGATCAGGCAGTGCAGCACGCTGGGCAGGCCGCTGGCGCGCGCCCGCGCCAGGGCCGGCGCGAAATCCTCCGTGCGCTCCACCCGCTCGCCGTGCCCGCCGAAGGCCTGGGCGTAGGCCTTGAAGTCGGGGTTCTTCAGCTGCGTGGCGCTGATGCGGCCGGGGTATTCGCGCTCCTGGTGCATGCGGATGGTGCCGTACATGGCGTTGTCCAGCAGCACCACGATGAGGGGCAGCCCGTACTGCACGGCGGTGGCGAACTCCTGGCCGTGCATCAGAAAGTCGCCGTCGCCGGCGAAGACCACCACCTCGCGCTGCGGCCACAGCCGCTTGGCCGCCACGCCGGCCGGCAGGCCGTAGCCCATCGAGCCGCAGGTGGGCGCCAGCTGGCTGCCGTAGGTGGTGAACCGCCAGAAGCGGTGCACCCAGGTGGCGAAGTTGCCCGCGCCGTTGCACAGGATGGCATCGGGGGGCAGCACCTCGCGCAGGTGCTGCATCACCGCGCCCATCTGCAGGCTGCCGGGGATGCGGATGGGGGCCGGGTCGCTCCAGGCCAGGTATTCGGCGCGGGCGGCCTGGGTGTGGGCGGCCCAGCGCGGCGCGCCCTGGGGCTGCAGGCCGGTCAGCGCCGTGGCCATGGCCTGCGGCGTGGCGTGGATGGCCTGCGCGGGGCGGTACAGCCGGCCCAGCTCGTCCGCGTCGGCATGCACGTGCACCAGGGGCTGCGTGGGCACGGGAATGTCCAGCAGCTCGTAGCCTTGCGAAGGCACCTCGGACAGCCGCCCGCCCAGCAGCAGCACCAGGTCGCTGGCGCGGATGCGTGCCAGCAGCTGGGGGTTGGCGCCCAGGCCCAGGTCGCCGGCGTAGCTGTCGTGGTTGGCGGGGAACAGCATCTGCCGCCGGAACGAGCAGTACACCGGCAGCTGCCACGCGCCGGCAAAGGCCGTCACATCGCGCACTGCCTGGTCTGACCAGCGGCTGCCGCCCAGGATGACCACCGGCCGCTCGGCCGCCTGCAGCCGCGCCGCCAGCTCCTGCAGCGCGGGGGCGCCGGGGTAGGTCTCGGGCACGGTGTAGGGCAGGGCGTCGGCCGTCTGCACGGCGTCGGTCAGCATGTCCTCGGGCAGGGCGACCACCACCGGGCCGGGCCGGCCCGAGGTGGCGACGTGAAAGGCGCGCGACACCAGCTCGGGCAGGCGCCGCGCGTCGTCGATCTGCACCACCCACTTGGCCATGGTGCCGAAGACGGCGCCGTAATCGATCTCCTGAAACGCCTCGCGCCCCAGCGCGCCGCGCGCCACCTGGCCCACGAAGACGATCAGCGGCGTCGAGTCCTGCTGGGCAATGTGGATGCCCGCCGACGCATTCGTCACCCCCGGCCCGCGCGTGACGAAGCAGATGCCCGGCCGCCCGGTCAGCTTGCCCTGCGCCTCGGCCATCATGGCCGCGCCGCCTTCCTGGCGGCACACGGTGACGGCAATGCTGGCGTCGTGCAGGGCGTCGAGGACGGCGAGGTAGCTTTCGCCAGGGACGCAGAAGAGCTGCTGGACGCCGTGCAGGAGGAGTTGCTGGACGAGGATTTGGCCGCCTGTGCGGGCGGCGGGGGCGGGGGTGTTGTGCGGCTGGGTGGTCATGGGTGAGCTGAGAGAGGAAAGCCGTGACTATCCCGCAGGGAGGGAGCTCCGCTGGCGGGGGCGGCGGTGTGGGGCGAGGTGCTTGCTGAGTTAAGAGTCAAATTGGCCTCCAAATCTTGCTTGGTAAGCGCTGGCAGCTATCCTTTTGGGAGAAAGTCCGGAGGTCGGGAAAATCGCAAACAATGATCGAAGCTGGACGCTGATTCTTCAGATTCAAATTTCCCGTGTTGGCGGCCGTTAGAACGTGGGCGTAATTGTTGCTATATTGGGGCTGAAGAAAACATGTAAAGTAACGCATGATCACTTGCTATCTAGATTCACAAGACTACTCAACGCTTACAGATCCCAAGCTAGATAATCTTGAACGCCGCCAGATCAAGGAGGATTTACTCCACTTGTCACGCTCCAGGCAAGTGCGTTTCGCATTTTCGGCCGCCGTAGTATGTGAATCGGTTGCCTTAACGGTAGATGCTGCCCATCTTGCCGAACTAAAAGCGGAGTTGCTTGGCGAACTTTGTGGTTCAAATGCGTTGGTTTCATTCGATCGGCTGATAGGTGCGGAAATAGACGCGCTTTCGCGCAGATCCACTCCGCCAAGAGATATATTTGACCAGCGTGGTAGGTGGTTTCCAGATATTCTCATCGATGAAACGCCAATGCAACTATGGGAGAAGATGCGTGAGTTGGCTGAGGAAGAAATGAAGGTGATGGGGCTTTCGCGCCAGGAGCGTCGGGTGAAGGCGCGGGCACTTATAAAGAACGGTAAGCCGCGTCAGATTCTGATTTCGCAGTTGACTCAGCAAGATCAAAAAAACGTTTTTATAGTGGAATTAATGAAGAAGTATCCCATGCGTCCTGAAAGTGCGGAAGTCATGGGGCTGTATATGTTGGGCCAGGCAACGGAGAAAGACTTCAGTGAAGCATTGATGAATAGTCTCACGGATCCGCGTTGGATGATGAAGTGGTTCACAACCCAGCATGCGCTATCCAGTCCGATTGCAGATATGGTTCGCAAGCCTGGACGAGAGCTTGGCCAAGCAATGCGGTCACTGGCGGAAATTTCTGCGCAGTGGGCGACGGAGCTGCGGGAAGCTGGTCTCGATACTGATCCGACGGGCAAGCGCGGCGAAATTGCTTTGCGCTGGCAGGAGATGGAAGAACGGCAAATTATTGCCATAACACGGCGAATGGCTAGTGCAATGGGTTTTGGTTTGGGTGATTTTGAAGGGAGGGACGTTAAGAGGTGCTGCCTTGGAATCTCAGCAGGCGTTAGGTCGTTGTACTCATCCGTTTGGGCGAATGTTGGGGAAGGGCGAATAGAGGAAATTAGCGATAGTCAGCCTGTAGACGCGTTGCATGCCTTCTACGCACCCTATGTCAAGGTTTTCAGAGCCGATCGATTTATGGCGCCGCATATACAGAAACAAGTGAGAAGCGCAGGGACAATCGTGGTTTCACGACTTTCGCAGCTAGTGGAAACTCTTGAGAAACAAATTCGCTAATTGGCCGCCGGCTTCGGGCCTAAGCTACCAGACGTTTCATCAGTCAGCAAGGCGACTCTGTCCTAATTTCTTCAATATCTCATCCGCATCCTCGTGCCACCACTGCGCCGCCGCATAAAACCCCTCCCACACGCACCCATTGCACCCCCGCCCGCAGCAGGTCGTCGGCTCGGACGGTGGCGGGCGCAGGCTCACTCCGGCACGGGCAGCCTCAGTTTGCAGGGAGGCGACACGTTGGCGTGTGGCTTCAAGCATGTAGTTGGTCGCTTTCTGCATGGTTGATGAAGTGAGCCATTAATTAATCACGGCCTCGCACCCAGCCGATTACCGCCCCCCTCCCAAACCGCCGACGAAGCCCGCTCCACCAACCGCCCCGGCAGCTCAATGGTCCGCGCCGGTCGCATATCGCCCTCCAGCCGCTCCAGCAGGCACCGCACCGCCTCCCGTCCCAGCTCGTCGGTAGGCTGCGCAATGGTGGTCAAACCTGGGCCGATCAACGCCGTCCAGTCGGTTTCGTCGATACCCGCAAAGCCCACGTCGCGGCCCAGTTGCCAGCCCAGATCCCGGGCAGCGCTGGCGGCTAGCAGGGTGGCGACGGCGTTGCCGGTGACGATGGCGCAGCCGCCTTCCACGTCGCCTCCGCCCTTTTTCTTCGCGCCGGCCGTCTGCTGCGCATGCCAGCGCTGCAACTGCACGCGGCATTCCTCCTGCGCGCCGCGGGGCACTTCCAAGTGCACGCCGGTGCAGCCCTCGGCCCCCGCCGGCGGGTGGGCCAGCCAGTCGTGAAAGGCCTGCTGGCGCGCGATGCGCGAGCTCACCCCGGCGCTGGGCTCGCTGACCAGCACGAAGCGGCGCCAGCCGCGCCGGGCCAGGTGCTCCAGCAGCAGCGCCATGGCGCCGCGGTTGTCCACGCTGATGAAGTCGGCCTCCAGCCCCGGCTGGCGGCGGTCCACCAGCACGATGGGCTTGCCGGCGTCCAGGGCCAGCTGGCGCAGCTGGCCGGTGGCGGTGGCGCGGTTCAGGATCAGGCCGTCCAGCTGCGAGGTCTGCAGCGCCCGCAGCACGCCGCGCTCGCGCTCGGCGGCGTTGCCCAGGTTGAACAGCACCAGCAGGTAGCCGGCCTCCTGGCAGGCGCGCTCGGCGCCCTGCATCACGGCGACGGAAAACGGGTTGGTGATGTCGGCCACCGCCAGGCCGATGAGCCGCGTGCGCCCGTGCTTGAGCGACTGGGCCATGGGGCTGGGGTGGTAGCCCAGCTGCTGCATGGCGTGCGCCACGCGCGCGGCCGTCTCTGGGGCCAGCAGGGTGTCGCCGCCGTTCACGTAGCGCGAGACGGTGGCCTTGGAGACACCCGCCGTGCGCGCCACGTCGTTGATGGTGGTGCGCTGGCGGAGCGCGCGGGTGGCGGGGCGGGGTGCTTCTTCGTGCATGGCAGAGGAGGGTCAGGCAGGCAGACGGGCGGGCAGGGCGGCGGCAGACAGGGCAGGCGCCGCAATGTAGCGGCGAGGGGCAGGGCGCAGGCGATGCGGCGGCATCGGGTAAACCCCGTACACGGCGCCGCGATAGCGCGCCCTAGAATCATGAAACCGGTTTCAGTGATCCGTCAACCGTTCCATCCCCCATGCAATACCAGTTCGAGTTCGGCCCTGTTTTCGCCGCCTGGCCCACGCTGCTGCACGGCACCTGGGTCACCGTGCAGCTGTCGCTCACGGCGACGGTGCTGGGGCTGGTAGTGGCGGTGTTCTGCGCCTGGGGCAAGACCTCGGGGCCGACGGCGCTGCGCTGGGCGGTCAACGCCTACATCGAGCTGATCCGCAACACGCCCTTTCTGGTGCAGCTGTTTTTCTTCTTCTTCGCGCTGCCGGCGGTGGGGCTGCGCTGGTCGCCCTACACGGCCGCGCTGGTGGCCATGGTGGTGAACCTGGGGGCCTACGCCACGGAGATCATCCGCGCCGGCATCGAGGCCGTGCCGCGCGGGCAGATCGAGGCGGCGCAGGCGCTCAACCTCAAGGCCTGGCAGATCTTTCGCTTCGTGGTGCTCAAGCCTGCGCTCAAGACCATCTACCCGGCGCTGACCAGCCAGTTCACCTTGCTGATGCTCAGCTCGGCCGTGGTGTCGGTCATCTCGGCGGATGACCTGACCTCGGTGGCGGCCAACATCCAGTCCGAGACTTTTCGCAGCTTCGAGGTCTACATCGTCGTGGCCGTCATCTACCTGCTGCTGTCGCTGCTGTTCTCCGCGCTGCTTCGCCTGGCCTACCAGCGCTGGCTGAACTACCCGGACCGCCGCTGAAGCACAACCCCAGGAGCACCACGCCATGCGTACCTTCGGCTGGGCCGAATTTCTGTTCATCCTCGAGGCAGCCAAGTGGACCATCACGCTGTCCGTGCTGGCCTTCGTCGGCGGCTCCCTGGTGGGGCTGCTGGTGGCGCTGGCGCGCACCTCCGACGTGCCCGCGCTGCGCCACGTGGCGATGTTGTTCACCCGCATCTTCCAGGGCACGCCGCTGCTGCTGCAGCTGTTCTTGGTGTTCTTCGGCGCGCCCGTGCTGGGGCTGGAGATCGACCCGCTGATCGCCGCGGCTGTGGCGCTCACGCTCAACAGCGGCGCCTTCCTGGGCGAGATCTGGCGCGGCTGCATCGACGCCGTGCCGCGCGGCCAGTGGGAGGCCGCCCACGCCCTCAGCCTGAGCTACTACTGGCGCATGCGCGCCATCGTGCTGCCCCAGGCCTTCAAGATCGCCGTGCCGCCCACCGTGGGCTACCTGGTGCAGATCGTCAAGGGCACGTCGCTGGCGGCCATCATCGGCTTCACCGAGATCACGCGCGCCGGGCAGATCATCAACAACGCCACCTTCCAGCCGCTGCTGGTCTTTGGTGCCGTCGGGGCGCTGTACTTCGTGCTGTGCTGGCCGCTGTCGCTGTGGGCGGGCCGGCTGGAGCGGCGCAACCTGCGCGCCGGCGCGCGCTGACGCCCCGGCACTTTCGCTTTCAACCCCAACCACCAAGGAGACACGCCATGGCCTTCACCCGCCGCCAATTCACCGCCACCGCCACCGCCCTGGCCGCCGCCGGCCTGCTGCACACCTTTGCCTCGGCCCAGACGGTGGAGGACATCCGCAAGAAGGGCAAGCTGGTAGTCGGCATGCTGGTGGACTTCCCGCCCTACGGCGTGCTGAACGACAAGAACCAGCCCGACGGCTACGACGCCGACGTGGCCCGCCTGCTGGCCAAGGACCTGGGGGTGGAGCTGGAGATCGTGCCCGTCACCGGCCCCAACCGCATCCCTTTCCTGCTGACCAACAAGGTGGATGCGCTGGTCGCCTCGCTGGCCATCACGCCCGAGCGCTCCAAGCAGGTGCTGTTCTCCAAGCCGTACTCGGCCGCCTCCATCGTGCTGTACGGCGAGGCCAAGACCAAGATCACCGGCCCGGCAGACCTGAAGGGTTTGCGCGTGGGCGTGGCCCGCGCCTCCACGCAGGACGTGGCGGTGACCAAGGTGGCGCCCGAGGGCACGCAGATCCGCCGCTTCGACGACGACGCCTCGGCCATGCAGGCGCTGCTGTCGGGCCAGGTGGACGCCATCGGCTGCTCCGTCACCGTGGCCGCGCAGATCGCCCAGCGCGCGCCCGCCGGCCGCTTCGAAAGCAAGTTCCCGCTGCTGCAGCAGAACATGGCCGTGGCCCTGCGCCCTGGCCAGGACGCGCTGGCCGCTGCCATCAACGCCGCCATCGACAAGCACATCGCCAGCGGCGAATTCAACCAGCGCTACAAGAAGTGGCTGGGCGCCGACCTGCCCAAGCTGGACTGACGTTGACAAGGGCCGGCCGCGCGCCGGCCCGGCAAGACCCCCAGGCATGACGGAGTTTTTTTGCATGAATAGCACCACCACCGAGCAGCCCATCATCCAGTTCCAGGGTGTGGAGAAGTGGTACGGCCAGTTCCAGGTGCTCACCGACATCAACCTGGACGTGAAGGCCGGCGAGCGCATCGTGATCTGCGGGCCCTCGGGCTCGGGCAAGTCCACGCTGATCCGCTGTATCAACCGGCTGGAGAGCGTGCAAAAAGGCCGCCTGCTGGTGGACGGCATCGACCTGACGGCCGGCGGCCCCAACGTGGACAGCGTGCGCCGCGAGGTGGGCATGGTGTTCCAGCAGTTCAACCTGTTCCCGCACCTGACCATCCTGGACAACTGCACCCTGGCGCCCATGCGCTCGCGCGGCCTGTCCAAGGCCGAGGCCGAGGAGCGCGCCATGAAATACCTGACGCGCGTGCGCATTCCCGAGCAGGCGCACAAGTACCCCAGCCAGCTGTCGGGCGGCCAGCAGCAGCGCGTGGCCATCGCCCGCGCGCTGTGCATGTCGCCGCGCATCATGCTGTTTGACGAGCCCACCAGCGCGCTGGACCCGGAGATGGTCAAGGAAGTGCTGGACACCATGATCGGCCTGGCCGAGGACGGCATGACCATGCTGTGCGTGACGCACGAGATGGGCTTTGCCCGCAGCGTGGCCGACCGCGTGATCTTCATGGCCGAAGGGCGCATCGTGGAGCAGGGCGCGCCGCGCGACTTCTTCACCGCCCCGCGCGACCCGCGCACCCAGGCCTTCCTGGGGCAGATCCTCAGCAACCACTGACGGCGGGTTGCCGGCGGTTTCTCCCCTTCTTCTTCTTTGTCGCTTCGCATGTCCCTCCTGCCCGAATCCGCCGCGCTGCCCGATGCGCTGGTCTCGCTCACCTCTTTCGGCGCTGCCGAGGTGGGCCGCCATGGCCAGCTGTGGTTTGCCCGGCTGTGCCACGAGGCCGGCGCCCAGGGCGTGGAGGTGCGCGAAGAGCTGCTGACCGACCCCGTCGCCGAGCTGCCGGCCCTGGCCGAGTGGCTGCGCAGCACGCCGCTGCGCAGCGTCTATTCGTGCCCGCGCCCGCTGTTTGCCGCCGACGGCCAGCTGGACGCAGCGGCCCTGGCCCACGCGCTGGCCGCCACACGCACGCTGGGCGCGCCGTGGCTGAAGATGTCCATCGGCCATTTCGCGGCGCAAAGCGAGCAGGCCTCCGCCCAGGGTTTCGCCCCGCTGGCGCAGGCGCTGCAGCAGGCCGGCGTCACGCTGCTGATCGAAAACGACCAGACCCCGCAGGCCGGCAGCCTGCGCGCGCTGCGGCGCTTCTTCGCCGCCGCCGACGCGGCCGGCCTGGTGCTGCCCATGACCTTCGACATGGGCAACTGGCATTACGTGGGCGAATGCCCGCTGCAGGCCGCGCGCGAACTGGGCGAGCGCGTGGGCTACGTACACGCCAAGGGCGTGCAGCACCGCGGCAAATGGGTGGCGGTGCCGCTGGCCGAATCCAGCGCGCCGTGGCGCACGCTGCTGGACGCACTGCCCGAGAACGCCCCCCGCGCCATCGAATACCCGCTCATCGCCGACGACCTGGCCGCTCTCACGTGCCAGGCGCTGCAGCAGCTGCGTCTGGCCACACGGGTCTAGGCGCTTTCCTCGTCCACCACCGCGCCCGCCATGACCATCTCTGACGCCAAGACCTACGACATCGCCACTTTCGGCGAGGCGATGCTGCTGCTGATCGCCGACCGCCCCGGCCCGCTGGAGTTCGCCGAAGGCTTTACCAAGCGCATCGCGGGCGCCGAGATCAACGTGGCCACCGGCCTGTCGCGCCTGGGGTTCGACGTGCACTGGGCCAGCCGCCTGGGCGCCGACTCCATGGGCCGCTACCTGGTGCGCCAGATGCGTGGCGAGGGCGTCAATTGCGACCACGTGGTGCTGGACGCGGCGCAGAAGACCGGCTTTCAGTTCAAGGGCCGGGTCGACGACGGCAGCGACCCCGAAATCGAATACCACCGCAAGGGCTCGGCCGCCAGCCTGATGCAGCCGGCCGACATCGACGAGCCCTGGCTGCGCGCCGCGCGCCACCTGCACGCCACGGGCGTGTTCGCCGCCATCTCGCCCACGTCGCTGGCCACGGCCCGGCGCACGCTGCAGATCGCGCGCGAGGCGGGCGCCACCATCTCTTTCGACCCCAACCTGCGCCCCACGCTGTGGGAGAGCGAGGCCACCATGCGCCGCGAGATCAATGCCCTGGCAGCGGGCGCCGACTGGGTGCTGCCCGGCCTGGCCGAGGGCCGGCTGCTGACTGGCGAGGACACGCCCGAGGGCATCGCCGCCTTCTACCGCGCGCAGGGTGCGCAGTTGGTCGCCGTGAAGCTGGGCGAGCAGGGCGCCTACTACGACGACGCCCGCGCCGGCACCGGCTACGTGCCCGCCTGCCCGGTGGACGTGGTGGTGGACACCGTGGGCGCCGGTGACGCCTTTGCCGTGGGCGTGGTCAGCGGCCTGCTGGACGGCCTGCCGGTGGACCGGGCCGTGCGCCGTGGCTGCTGGCTGGGCGCGCGCCAGGTGCAGGTGCTGGGCGACTCCGAGGGCCTGCCCACGCGCGCCGAGCTGCAGGCGGCCGGCTACTGATGGCGGGCATGCAGGCCACTGCCGTGCCGGGCGCCGCCCACGTGCTGGTGTTCCGCGAGCTGCCGGCCGACCAGCTGGCGCGCATCCAGGCGCTGCACCGGGTCACCGTGGCCAACCCGCGCCGGCCCGAGCAGCGGGCGGCCTTCGAGGCCGCGCTGCCCGCGGCCGACGGCCTGATCGGCTCCAGCTACGCGCTCACGCCCGAGCTGCTGGACCGCGCGCCCCACCTGCGCGTGGTCTCCAGCATCTCCGTGGGTGTGGACAACTACCCGCTCGCGTATTTGCGCGGGCGCGGCATCGCCTTGTGTCACACGCCTGGCGTGCTGACCGACACCACGGCCGACACCATCTTCGCGCTGATGCTGGCCACCAGCCGGCGCCTCGTCGAGCTGGTGCAGCTGGTGCGCAGCGGCCAGTGGACGAGCAATATCGGCCCGTCGCTGTACGGCCACGACGTGCACGGCAAGACGGTGGGCATCCTGGGCATGGGCCGCATCGGCCAGGCGCTGGCGCGGCGCGCGGCGCTGGGCTTTGGCATGCCGGTGCTCTACCACAGCCGCCAGCCGGTGCCGGACGCCACACTGGGCCCGCTCGCGCCCCTGGCCCGGCACGTGTCGCGAGGCGAGCTGCTGGCCCGTGCCGACTTCGTGGTCTGCACCATGGCCCTGACCGAGGACACCCGCGCCAGCCTGGACGCGGCGGCGTTCGCCGCCATGAAGCCCGGCGCCATCTTCATCAACGGCTCGCGCGGCGCCATCGTCGATGAGGCCGCCTTGCTGGCCGCGCTGGACAGCGGCCACCTGCGCGCCGCCGGGCTGGATGTGTTCGCGACCGAGCCGCTGCCGCTGGATTCGCCCCTGCGCACCCACCCCCAGGTGGTGCCGCTGCCGCACGCCGGCTCGGCCACGCACGAGACGCGCCAAGCCATGGCTGTGCTCGCCACCGACAATCTGCTGTCCGCGCTGGCCGGCCGGCTGCCCGCGGGCTGCGTCGCCAACGCCTGAAATCCCGCGTGCCGCCCGGCCCCTACCGGCCGCGCGCACCTTTGCCCAGGAGATCCGCATGAGCCACCCCACCGCCCCCCTGACCGCCGAAGACGTGGTGCAGGACGCCCCCGTCATCCCCGTCATCGTGCTGGACGAGCCGCGCCACGCCGTGCCACTAGCCCGCGCGCTGGTGGCAGGCGGCATCCGCATGCTGGAGGTGACGCTGCGCACCCCCGCCGCGCTGGCCTGCATCGAGGCCATTGCCCGCGATGTGCCCGCAGCCGTGGTGGGCGCCGGCACGGCCCGCAGCGCCGCCGACGTGCAGGCCGCCGCGCGCGCCGGCTCGCGCTTCATCGTCAGCCCGGGCTACGTGCCGGCGCTGGGCCAGGCCTGCCGCGATGCGGGCCTGCCGCTCTTGCCCGGCGTAGCCACGGCGAGCGAGATCATGGCCGCCGGTGCGGACGGCCTGCGCGTGCTCAAGTTCTTCCCGGCCATGGCGGCCGGCGGCGTGCCGCTGCTCAAGTCCTGGCACGGCCCGTTCGGCGACGTGCGCTTTTGCCCCACGGGCGGCGTCTCGGCAGGCAACGCGGCGCAGCTGCTGGCCCTGCCCAACGTGGCCTGCGTGGGCGGCTCCTGGCTCACGCCGGCCCAGTTGCTGGCCGAGGGCGACTGGGCCGGCATCGAAGCCCTGGCGCGCCAGGCGGCCGCGCTGCGCGGCTGATTTGCTATTGAATCAATAGCTGCTGGCGCTTGCTGAATAAGCGCTGGAGGCCAAAAACGCTGATATTCAGGGTGCCGGCCGCACCAGGCGCAGGGGCAGCCGCGTGCCCCGGCCCACGTCGCCGCGCGCCTTGCCGCTGCCCATGTCCACCGCCCAGCCCTGCGGCGCCGACAGCCGGCTCTCGCCCACGCCGCCGCGCGCCACGTTGTCGTAGGCGTAGGGGTTGACGCGGGCGGTGTTCACGCTGGCCGTGCCCGTCCAGTGCCACTGGCGCGGCGCGGCGGGCAGCAGCGCGTCCTGCTGCGCCGCCAGGCGCTTGAGCTCGGGCACGCGCGGCAGGCGCCAGCGCAGGCCCTCGGCCTGGCCGCGCTGGCGGGCGCGGGCCTGCGCCTCGCCGTAGGTGAACAGCTCGGGCCGGCCGGTGCAGGTGACGCCGTCCCAGCGCATGCCTTCCACGCAGCGGGCCCAGGCCAGGCGGGCGCGTTCGTCGTTCACCCAGGCGCCGTCGGGCGCGAAGGACCAGCCTTCGGGCGCGGCGGCCAGCGCGCCCAGGGCGGTGCAGCCCAGCACCAGGGCTGGCAGCGTGCGAAGAAAGGGGGCAAGCGTGTGCATGGCCCGGCGATTGTCGGCCAGCGGCGTGCGCGGCGGTCGCGCGAACAATGACCGCGGGGCAGCCCGTTTCGGGGAAATGCAGCCCCGCGCCAGCGCGCCGGCGCGGCCCTCGCGACAATCGGGCCGATGGCTTTTTCTCCGTTTTTTCGCATGGCCCTGGTGCTGGGCCTGCTCTCGGCCGTGGGGCCGTTTGCCATCGACATGTATTTGCCGGCGCTGCCGGCCATCGGCGCCAGCCTGCGCGCCGAAGTGGGCCCGGTGCAGTGGAGCCTGACGGCCTTCTTTCTGGCGCTGGGCGTGGGCCAGCTGGCCTATGGCCCGGTATCCGACATGGTGGGGCGCAAGGCGCCCCTGTTTTTCGGCCTGGGCCTGTTCGTGCTGGCCAGCGTGGGCTGCGCGCTGGCCAGCGACGTGCACACGCTGATCGCCCTGCGCTTCGTGCAGGGGCTGGGTGCGGCGGCGGGCTCGGTGGTGCCGCGCGCGGTGGTGCGCGACCTGCACACGGGCACCGAGGCGGCGCGCCTGATGTCGCTGCTCATGCTGGTGTTCAGCGTGTCGCCGCTGCTGGCGCCGCTGGCGGGCAGCGCGGTGATCGCCCTGGCGGGCTGGCGCGGCGTGTTCTGGGCGGTGGCGGTGGCAGCGCTGGCCGGGGTGGTGCTGGTGCACCGCGCATTGCCCGAGACGCGCCCGCCCGCGCAGCGCCTGGCCAGCAGCGCGGGCAGCGCCCTGGCCGGCTACGCCGCGCTGGTGCGCGACGCGCACTTCATGGGCCTGGTGGGCATTGGCGGCTGCTCGATGGCGGGCTTTTTCGTCTATCTGGCCGGCTCGCCCTTCGTGCTGATCAACCACTACGGCCTGTCGCCCGTGCAGTACAGCCTGGCGTTCTCGGTGAACGCGGCGGCGTTCTTCGCCAGCGCGCAGTTCACCGCGCGGCTGGGGCGGCGCTTCGGGCTGGTGCCGGTGACCAAGGCCGCGGCCTCGGGCGCGGGCCTCACCATGGCGGCGCTGCTGCTGTACTACCTGGCGGGCGGCGACCGGCTGGCGGTGCTGCTCGCGCTGTACTTCATCGCCAGTGCGTTCATGGGGCTGGTGATCCCGACCGCGTCGGTGCTGGCGCTGGAGGAGCATGGCGCCATTGCCGGCACCGCGTCGGCGCTGATGGGCACGCTGCAGATGCTGATCGGCGCGGCGGCCATGGGGCTGGTGGGGCTGTTCGCGTCCGACCGGCCGCTGCCCATGGTCATCGGCATGAGCACGGGCGCGTTCATCGGCGTGCTGCTGACCTGGACCACGCTGGGCGCGGCGGGCAGCCGGCGCGTGGCGGGGCAGGGGCGCGCATGAGCGGTAAGAAAAGCGCCCCAGCGGATGACCTGACGGGCGACGGCTTGGCGCAGCCCGCGCGCGGCCGGGCCATGCGGGCCATCATCCTGGGCCTGACGCTGGCGGTGCTGGACACCAGCATCGTCAACCTGGCGCTGCCGGGCATCGCGCGCGAGCTGCAGTCCAGCGCCGCGCACTCGATCTGGGTGGTCAACGCCTACCAGCTGGCCACGCTGGTCACGCTGCTGCCGCTGGCGGCGCTGGGCGAGCGCGTGGGCTACCGGCGCGTGTACCTGGCGGGCATGGCGCTGTTCACCGTGGCTTCGCTGGCGGCGATGCTGGCGCCCACCATGCCGGCGTTGATCGCGGCGCGCGCGCTGCAGGGCCTGGGCGCCTCGGGCCTGATGGCGGTGAACGCGGCGCTGGTGCGCCTGATCTACCCGCGCGCGCTGCTGGGGCGCGGCATGGCCATCAACTCGCTGGTGGTGGCCACCGCGGCCATGGCCGGGCCGTCGGTGGCGGCGGCCATCCTGTCGCTGGCCTCGTGGCACTGGCTGTTCGCCATGAACCTGCCGCTGGGCGTGCTGGTGCTGCGCCAGGCGCGGCGCTCGCTGCCGGGCAATCCGCCGGCCGCTGCGGGCACGGCGTCGCCGCGTTTTTCCATGCTGGACGTGCTGCTGAACGGCGCCATGTTCGCGCTGCTGTTCCTGGGCGGGGCGCGGCTGGGCATGCGCGGCGAGGGGCAGGCGGTGGGCTGGCTGCTGCTGGCCGCCGGCGCGCTGGTGGGCGCGCTGCACCTGCGCCGGCAATGGGGGCGGGCGGCGCCGCTGTTTCCTGTCGATTTGCTGCGCATTCCTGTCTTCGCACTGTCCATGGCCTCGTCCGTCGGGGCGTTCTGTGCGCAGATGCTGAGCTTTCTGGCGCTGCCGTTCTTGCTGCTGGAGGCCCAGGGCCGCAGCCACATGCAGGCCGGCCTGCTGATCACCGCCTGGCCGCTGGCCACGGCGATCACCGCGCCCCTGGCCGGCCGGCTGATCGGCCGCTACCCCGACGGGGCGCTGGGCGGCGTGGGTATGGTGTGCTTTGCGGCCGGGCTGCTGGCGCTGGCGCTGATGCCGGCGCACCCGGCAGCCTGGGACGTGGCCTGGCGCATGGCGGTGTGCGGCGCGGGCTTTGCGCTGTTTCAGTCGCCCAACAACCACACCATCGTCTCCTCCGCCCCGCTGCACCGCAGCGGCGCGGCCAGCGGCATGCTGGGCACGGCGCGCCTGACGGGCCAGACCCTGGGCGCCGTGCTGCTGGCAGCCTTGTTCGCACTGCGCCCGGGCCGGGACGGCAGCGCCGAGACGCTGGCGCTGATGGTGGCCGCAGGCTGCGCGCTGGCGGCCGGGGTGAGCAGCTCGCTGCGGGTCAAGCAGTCCGCGCGGGGCTGAGGGCGCCGGGTCGCGCAGGGTTCAGGCCAAATTGGCCTTCAGCCCTTGTGCAGCAAGCGAAAGCAGCTATTGATTTGATAGTGACCGTGCTTGCCCGGCGCTGCTGCGGGCTGTGAGGGCGGGCTATCTGCCGCTGCGCAGCCGCCGCGCGTTGGCGCGCGCCCGGCGCTGGAAGGGCTGCAGCGCGCTGTCCAGCGCCCCGGCCAGGCTGGCGGCGCTGGGGGCGCGGCCTGTGGGCAGGGCGCCCGTCCACAGGCCCAGCCAGGCCTGCTGGTACTGCGCGGCGCCGGCGGCCATCAGGGCGCTGCAGGCTTCAAAGGCGGCGGCCTGCTTTTCCCAGACCATGCGCAGGTTGTCCGCCTGGACAGCCGGCGACAGGGCGGTGGCCGGGTCCAGCATGCGCGACATGCGGGTGGCGATGACGAAGGGCGCATCCGTGGCCAGGCCGGTCAGGGTCCGGTTCAGCGATGTGTGGCGGGTTGTCTTGCGGCTCATGGGGGCTTGCCTGTGTACGGAGTGCGGCGCGCCATCATGCGCCCGGTTCTGCCGCCCCAGGGTCGGACACGAGCCTGTCCACCACCTGCTGGGCCAGCCGCTGCGCCGTCAGTGGCGCGCTGCCCTCGGCGTGGTTGCTGATGCTGACAAACGCGTTCTGCCCGCCGCGCCCGCACACGCCGGCCAGCGTGCGCGCCAGCAGGGCCAGGTCCTCGGGCGCGGGGTCGTGGATGCGGTCGTAGGGGGCGTACAGGCGCTCGGCCTGCTCGAAGCCGTGCGCGCCGTGCGCGGGGTTCAGGTTCCAGCGGCACACCAGCGGGCCGGGCCACAGGCGGCGCAGCAGCGCCAGCTGTTCGGACAGCGGCGGCATGCGGGCGTGCATGCCCAGGCAGTAGGTGGCGCCGGTGCTGCGCAAAACGTCGGCGAAATGTTCGGCGTGCTCGGGCGCGATCCACTCGCCATTGCGCACCTCCACGGCCAGCACGGCGTCCGGCGCGCCTGTCAGCGGCGGCTGGGCGGCCAGCATCGCGCGCAGGCGCTCCAGCACTTCGGGCAAACGCTCGATCAGGTGCCAGGGCAGGGGGCTGAGCTGGAACACCAGCGCGCCCGTGCGCGCGCCCAGGCCCTCCAGCGCGGGCAGGGTGAAATGCTGCGCCGCCAGTTCGCCGTTCAGAAAGCCCGGGTTGGCCTCGCGCCCGCGCCCGTCCTCGCTGCGCACCAGCGCGTCGGTGACCATGCTGGGCGCCTTGACCACGAAGCGGAAATCCTGCGGCACCTGCGCCGCATAGCGCGCGAAGTCGCTGGCGCTCAGGGGCCGGTAAAAACCCCGGTCGATGCCCACACTGCGCAGCAGCGGGTGCTGGCTGTAGGCGGCCAGACCATGGCGCGACAGCGTCTGCTCGCTGTAGCTGCCGTCCCACACCAGGCCGTCCCAGCCGGGGTAGCCCCACGACGAGGTGCCCAGGCGCAGCGTGGGCGGCAGCTGCGCGGCCAGGGCGCGCAGCGCGTCGCAGTGCGCGGCCGGCTGCACAGCTTTGGGGCGCGGGGCCGCAGCGGGCGCCGGTTTGGGTTGGGGGGCCGGGGCGGGGGGCGCGGGCGGTGCGCCGAAGAGGTCTTCCTGCATGTCAGCCGCCCTGCTCAAACAGGCCGCCTTCGTCCAGCAGCGCCCAGGCGATCTGGGGGCGTGCCTGCAGCGCGCTGCGGATGGCGGCGGGGATGGACTGGCGCGTCTTGCGGCACAGGCCGGGCTGCTCGCGCACCACCATGGCGATGCCGCGCAGGCTGCGCACCTCCTGGGCGGCGGGCTCCACCGTCAGGTGCACGCCCAGCTGCTCGTGCAGGCGCAGCTGCAGGCGGCGCAGCTCGGCCAGGCTGCCAACGCTCTCCAGGCGCTGCAGCAGCCGGGCTTGTTCCTCGCGGGTGAGCAGCAGCACGCGCAGGTCGCCGCTGTCCGCTGCCTGGCCCAGCAGGGCGTCCCGCTGGCAGATGCACGCGCCGGGCGGGCATTCGGTGCGCAGGGGTGAAGGCAGCGTCGGCATGGTGGCAAACATTATGGTGGCCGCCCCTTGGGGCGTGCAGGAGGGCGCCGCAAGGCCCTGTGGCAAACTTCCGCGCTTCGTTTTTCCCAGCGTTTTCCAGGCACATGCAGCAGATCGTCCGGCAGTTGGCCGCAGAAATCCGAATCACCGAAACCCAGGTGCGCGCAGCGGTGGAGCTGCTCGACGGCGGGGCCACCGTGCCCTTCATCGCCCGCTACCGCAAGGAGGCCACGGGCGGGCTGGATGACGTGCAGCTGCGCGAGCTGGAGGCGCGCCTGTCCTACCTGCGCGAGCTGGACGAGCGCCGCGGTGCGGTGCTCAAGGCCATCGACGAGCAGGGCAAGCTGACCGATGCCCTGCGCGCGCAAATAGCCGCGGCCGCCACCAAGCAGGAGCTGGAGGACATCTACCTGCCCTTCAAGCAAAAGCGCCGCACCAAGGGCCAGATCGCCCGCGAGTTCGGCATCGAGCCGCTGGCCGACAAGCTGCTGGCCGACCCCACGCTGGACCCGCATGAGGAGGCGCAGGCCTTTTTGCAGCCCGAGACGCTGCTGGACGACGGCAAGCCCGGGCCCGATTTCTCCACCACCCTCGCCGTGCTGGACGGCGTGCGCGACATCCTGTCCGAGCGCTGGGCCGAGGATGCGCCGCTGGTGCAGTCGCTGCGCGAGTGGCTGTGGGCCGAGGGGCTGCTGCGCAGCAAGAAAATCGACGGCAAGAACGAGAGCGACCCCGAGGTCGCCAAGTTCCGCGACTACTTCGAGTACGACGAGCCCATCGGCCGCGTGCCCTCGCACCGGGCGCTGGCGGTGTTCCGCGGCCGGGCGCTGGAGATCCTGGAGGCCAAGCTGGTGCAGCCGCAGGAGCCGGAGACCGGCCAGCCCACGGAGCGTTCAGCGACACCCCCGGTGTCTTTGGCAGAAGGCCGCATCGCCCTGCACCTGGGCTGGAGCCACCAGGGCCGCAAAAGCGACGACCTGCTGCGCAAGTGCGTCGCGTGGACCTGGCGCGTCAAGCTCAGTCTGTCCACCGAGCGCGATTTGTTCTCGCGCCTGCGCGAGGAGGCCGAGAAGGTCGCCATCAAGGTCTTTGCCGACAACCTGCGCGATCTGCTGCTGGCCGCCCCCGCCGGCCCGCGCGCCGTGATGGGGCTGGACCCGGGCATCCGCACCGGCGTGAAGGTGGCCGTGGTGGACGCCACCGGCCGCCTGGTGGAGACCGCCACCGTCTTCCCGCACGAGCCCCGCCGCGACTGGGACGGCAGCCTGCATACGCTGGCGCGGCTGGTGCAGCAGCACGGCGTGCAGCTGATCGCGATTGGCAACGGCACGGCCAGCCGCGAGACGGACAAGCTGGCGGGCGAGCTGATCAAAATGTGCCAAAAAGCGGCGCAGACCCAGGCGGGGCAAGCGCTGGCAGCTATCGAAAAGGTAGTGGTGAGCGAGGCCGGCGCCTCCGTCTATAGCGCCAGCGAATACGCCAGCCAGGAGATGCCCGACGTGGATGTGAGCCTGCGCGGCGCCGCCTCCATCGCCCGGCGGCTGCAGGACCCGCTGGCCGAGCTGGTCAAGATCGAGCCCAAGGCCATCGGCGTGGGCCAGTACCAGCACGACGTGAACCAGGCCGAGCTGGCCCGCACGCTGCATGCCGTGGTCGAGGACTGCGTGAACGGCGTGGGTGTGGACCTGAATACGGCCAGCGTGCCGCTGTTGTCGCGCGTGTCCGGCCTGCCGGCCGGCGTGGCGCGCTCGGTGGTGCGCTGGCGCGAGACGCACGGCGCGTTCAAGAGCCGCAAGCAGCTGCTGGAGGTGGCTGGCCTGGGCCCGAAGACGTTCGAGCAGGCGGCGGGCTTCCTGCGCATCCGCGGCGGCGACAACCCGCTGGACATGACCGGCGTGCATCCCGAGACCTATCCGCTGGTTGAGCAGATCATCACCGCCACCGGCCGCCCGGTGCACGAGCTGATGGGCCGCGCCGAAGTGCTCAAGCGCCTCAAGGCTGAGCAGTTCGCCAGCGAGCAGTTCGGCGCCATCACGGTGCAGGGCATCCTGGACGAGCTGGAAAAGCCCGGGCGCGACCCGCGGCCGGACTTCCGCGTGGCCCGCTTCAATGAGGGCGTGCAGGACATCGCCGACCTGAAGGAAGGCATGGTGCTGGAGGGCACGGTGAGCAACGTGGCCCAGTTCGGCGCCTTCGTGGACCTGGGGGTGCACCAGGACGGGCTGATCCACGTCAGCCAGCTGGCTGCCCGCTTTGTGAACGACGCGCGCGAAGTGGTGAAGACCGGCGACATCGTCAAGGTGCGCGTGCTGGAGGTGGACGCCGCCCGCAAGCGCATCAGCCTGAGCATGAAGCCCGAGGGCAGCGGCGGCGAGCGCGGCGGCGCCGGCCGGGCCAACCGCTTCGAGGGCGCGGGCCAGGGCGGCCGCTACGCCCAGCCGGCGCGCGCTGCGGCCCGGCCGCAGGCGCAGCAGCCCTCGGCCATGGCGTCGGCCTTCGAGCGGCTGCGCCGCGAAGGCAAGTAGGGGCCACCCGGCCCGGGCGCAGCGGGTCCGCGCCCATAATCGGCGCCACCTCCCGACTGCCGCCCAGCCCCTTTCCGATGGACCTGCCCACCCTGCTCGCACAGCCGCTGGCGCTGCCCAGCGTGCCCCGCGTGGTGGCGCTCTTGATGAGCGCGCTGGCGGCGCCCGAGCCTGACCTGCGCCGCGTCAACCAGTTGTTTGCCACTGACCCGGCCCTGGCCGCGCGCCTGCTGCAAGAGGCCAACCGCCCCGCGCACGGCGCGCACCGGCAGATCGCCGGCGTGGCCGAGGCCCTGGCCCTGCTGGACGCCGGTGCGCTGCGGGCGCTGGTGGCCACCTCGGCCGTGGGCACCACCTCGGGTTCGGTGCCGGGCATGAATCTGCAGCAGTTCTGGCGCTACAGCGTGCACACGGCCAAGCTGGCGCGCTCGCTGGCCGGGCTGGTGCACCACAGCCCGCTGGCGGCCTACACGGCCGGGCTGCTGCACGGCCTGGGCGAGCTGGCGCTGCACACCGCTGACCCGCGGCGCATGGAATCCATCAACACCCTGATGCGTCCGCTGCAGGTGCGCCGCGCCCGGCTGGAGCAGCACCTGCTGGGCTACAGCTACGCCCAGGTCAGCGCCGCGCTGGCCGAACGCTGGCAGCTGCCCGAGGTGGTGGTGGACGCCCTGCGCCACCACACGCTGCCACTGGACAACCCCAGCTACGAGCCGCTGGCCGGCGTGCTGCACCTGGCCAGCTGGGCGGCGCGCGCGCGTGAGGCCGGCATGGGCGAGCGCGAGATGGCCGGCTCCTTCCCCGGCGAGGTGGGCGTGGTGCTGGGCCTGGACATCGACGTGGTGCTGCAGCAAGACCCCATCGACTGGCGGGTCCAGCCGCCGGACGGCGAATACGTGTGACCTAAAATCCGCCGTTTTCCGCGCCGCGCCCGCTTGCAGGGCCGGCTGCCCATGGGTTCCCTCGCCCCCATCCATCAAAAAGGACCACCATGCCTTACGCCCCGGCAGCGCCCGCGCGCCTGCCTTGCTCCTCCCCCTTGACCCTGCTGGTGGCGCTGCACGTCGCCATCGTCATCGCCAGCAACTACCTGGTGCAGCTGCCCATCACGCTGCTGGGCTTTCACAGCACCTGGGGGGCGTTCAGCTTTCCCTTCATCTTCCTGGCCACCGACCTCACCGTGCGGCTGGTCGGCAAGGCACCGGCGCGCCGCGTGATCGGGCGGGCCATGCTGCCGGCGCTGGTGGCGTCCTACATCGTGGGCGTGCTGTTCCACGACGGGCGCTTCAATGGCTGGGGCGCCCTGCAGGACTTCAACACCTTCGTCTTTCGCATCGCGTTTGCCAGCTTCGCGGCTTACGCACTCGGGCAGCTGCTGGACATCCAGGTCTTCGACCGCATCCGCCAAAAGAGCCGCGCCTGGTGGCTGGCGCCGGCCGCGGCGTCCGTCTTCGGCCAGGCGCTGGACACGGCGGCGTTCTTCTCCATCGCCTTCTGGCGCAGCACCGATGCCTTCATGGCCGCGCACTGGGGCGAGATCGCCGTGGTGGACTACGTCATCAAGCTGGCCGTGAGCCTGCTACTGTTCGTGCCCGCGTACGGCGTGGTGCTGGCCGCCATCGTGCGCGCCATGGGCAGGCCGCCCGCACCGGCGCCCGCCGCATGAGCCGGCGCGCGCTGGTCCTGTTTTCGGGCGGGCAGGATTCGGCCACCTGCCTGGCCTGGGCGCTGGCGCGCTACGCGCACGTGGAGACGCTGGGCTTTGACTACGGCCAGCGCCACCGCGTGGAGCTGGACTGCCGCGTCCGCCTGCGCCAGGGGCTGCTGGCCATGCCCTGGTCGGGGCAGCTGGGCGACGACCACCTCCTGAGCGTGGACGTGCTCGGCCAGCTGGGCGCCAGCGCCATGACCGCCGACGTGGCCATCGCCACGCAGCAGGACGGCCTGCCCAACACCTTCGTGCCCGGGCGCAACCTGCTGTTCTTTACGCTGGCGGCCGCGCTGGCCTACCGGCGCGGGCTGGACGTGCTGGTGGGCGGCATGTCCGAGACCGACTACTCCGGCTACCCCGACTGCCGCGACAACACCCTCAAGGCCCTGCAGGTGGCGCTCAGCCTGGGCATCGACCGGCCCCTGACGCTGCAGACACCCCTGATGTGGCGGGACAAGGCCGCCACCTGGGCGCTGGCCCACGCACTGGGCGGCAACGCCCTGGTCGAGCTGGTGCGGCGCGAGTCGCACACCTGCTACCTGGGCGAGCGCGCCCGGCTGCACAGCTGGGGCTACGGCTGCGGCAGCTGCCCCGCCTGCGAGCTGCGCGCCCGTGGCTGGGCGCAGTGGGCGGCGGCGGGCTGACCGTACGCTGCCCATCAGCCTGCCATCCGCCTGAATGTTCCGCTCGCTATCCAGGCCCCGCCCCGGCCTCCACGACGAATACGCGTTGTCGTTGGCTCATCGCTTGTGCCCTGGTTCGGTCTCCGCAAACTCCTAGCGGCCCCACCCGGGCTGTCTGCTCATGCGAGCAGGCCCCATACCACTAGGCCATACCTTGAATGACTGCGGTGCGCCCATGTCAAGCGCTTGCGGCTCATCCGGCGCTACCCGTGCGTTCGCTGCACAGGGGGCGCCGGTAGCGATCCTGCTTGCCGTACTCCAGCCGCGCTTGCCGTAGGGCTGGTGTCATGGCTGCCAACCGTGCCTTGAACGAGGGGCCTGCTTGGCGGTGGAGCAGCGCCTCGAAAGGGTGCCACCGCCGCTGATACCGACAACGAGACAAAGGAGGGGGCGGCTGCAGCGATCAAGGTTTCTCGGATGCAACCACTGGCTTCGCGGACGCATTAGTAACGGCAACCGTGGGCTCGGCAGTCGGAGTAGACGCAGGCAGCGCCTCCTGTTTGGCGGTCAGCATGCCGCATTTTTTAACTACGGATGCCTGTTGCAGGGCATCGTGCTCGCCCTTGAGGCGGGCGTATTCCGCTTCCTGTTGCTTTGTCCCGCCCAGTGCAAAGAGGGCAGGCCAGAAAAGCACCAAGCCAACTCCCATGATGGCCTTGTCGTTGGCTGACGCTTCATCCAGGCGGCCACCCAGCTGCGCTACACGCGCTGCCAGACGCTGGTTTTCAGCCGCGATCTGTTCGCAGTCATAACCCTGGTACTGCACTGGCGAGACGTATGAAGACGCGACGTCTTTGGAGGACGTCGCACATCCCACCAGACCGAAAGACGCCGCCACCGTCAACGTGATCAGTTTTTGAGCGAAAGCCATAAGTCCCTCTATGTAAGTAAATGAATCAAATAATCTATGAATGTTTCTTGACTCAAAACTTACAACATGGGCGACGCATCCAGTGGGATGCATAGCGTGCCTGACCTGCATCAAGACTGGTGCTCAGTCCTGACCTGGGAAGCGGGATGCCACGGCTGTCCTTGCGACAGTGATTTGTCGTCCAGCGTCAGGGATGCAATGCGGCTTCGGGGCTTTCCGGCCGTGTGAGATGCAAACACGGCAATGTCCAAATTCAGTCCATTTAGTGGCTGAAGAGCTGATTGCAGAAACAAAACCGCCCGGCTGGCGAGCCGGGCGGTTGCTTCTGTTCTGATAGCTTCCAGCGCTTGTCTGGCAAGCGCTGGAGGCCGATTTGATGCTTACTGGCCGTTGGCGAGCGAATCGCCTTCCAGCTGCGCCAGCGCCGCATTGCCGCCCAGCGACAGCAGGCCGGCGCGCGCGTACACGCCCAGCTTGTCGCGGGTGTCGGAGATGTCCAGGTTGCGCAATGTGAGCTGGCCGATGCGGTCCAGCGGGCTGAAGGGCGCGTCTTCCACCTTCTCCATGGACAGGCGCTCGGGCGCGTAGGTGAGGTTGGGGCTGTCGGTGTTCAGCAGCGAGTAGTCGTTGCCGCGGCGCAGCTCCAGCGTGACGGTGCCCGTGACGGCGCGGGCCACCCAGCGCTGGGCGGTCTCGCGCAGCATGATGGCCTGGGGGTCGAACCAGCGGCCCTGGTACAGCAGGCGGCCCAGTTTGAGGCCGTTCACGCGGTACTGCTCGATGGTGTCTTCGTTGTGGATGCCGGTCACCAGGCGCTCGTAGGCGATGTGCAGCAGCGCCATGCCGGGGGCTTCGTAGATGCCGCGGCTCTTGGCCTCGATGATGCGGTTCTCGATCTGGTCGCTCATGCCCAGACCATGGCGGCCCCCGATGCGGTTGGCCTCCAGGAACAGCTCCACCAGGTCGTCGATGGCGCGGCCGTTCAGCGCCACGGGGCGGCCCTCTTCGAAGGTGACGGAGACTTCCTCGGCCTTGACCTCGACCTCGGGTTTCCAGAACGCCACGCCCATGATGGGGTTGACGATGCGGATGCCGCTGGAGAGGAACTCCAGGTCCTTGGCCTCGTGCGTGGCGCCCAGCATGTTGCTGTCGGTGCTGTAGGCCTTCTCGGCGCTCATCTTGTAGCCGAAGCCTTCCTTCGTCATGAAGGCCGACATCTCGGCGCGCCCGCCCAGCTCGTCGATGAAGGCCTGGTCCAGCCAGGGCTTGTAGATCTGCAGTTGCGGGTTGGTCAGCAGGCCGTAGCGGTAAAAGCGCTCGATGTCGTTGCCCTTGTAGGTCGAGCCATCGCCCCAGATGTGGACGTCGTCTTCCTTCATCGCGGCCACCAGCATGGTGCCCGTCACGGCGCGGCCCAGCGGCGTGGTGTTGAAGTAGGTGGCGCCGCCGGTGCTGACGTGAAACGCGCCGGCCTGGATGGCGGCCACGCCCTCGTGCGCCAGCTGGGTGCGGCAGTCGATCAGGCGGGCTTTTTCAGCGCCGTACTCCATGGCCTTGCGCGGGATGGCGTCGTAGTCTTCCTCGTCGGGCTGACCCAGGTTGGCCGTGTAGGCGTAGGGCAGGGCACCTTTGTTCTTCATCCAGCGCAGCGCGGCGCTGGTGTCCAGGCCGCCGGAGAAGGCGATGCCGACCTTCTGGCCGACGGGGAGGTTTTGCAAGATGGTTGCCATGGCGGATGCAGTCAGAAGAGGAGAAAAGGGGGATCAGCCGAAGTGGCAGATGTAGTGGAAGGCCTCGTCCACGCGGATGTCGAAGCTGGACTGGCCGGGCACCTCGAAGCGCTCTCCGGCGTGGCAGCCGAGCCAGGCGTCGGTGCCCTGCAGGCGGTAATGGCAGCTGCCTGCGACGCACTCCATGACCTCGGGCGCGCCGGTGCGGAACGTGAGGGTGGCCGGCAGGATGACGCCTACGGATTTCTTCGTGCCGTCGGGCCAGCTCAGGCTGTGGCTCACGCACTTGCCATCGAAATAGACGTTGGCCTGGGGGGCGACGGTGGCGCCGGCTAGCTGCTGGGTGGTCATGGAGAAGGAGGGCCCGCGGGTGGACAAAACCCGCGATTTTAGGCGGGCAAAGAAAAGGGAGCCCCGAGAGGCTCCCTGGACAGGCGCGCGCGGCTCAGTAGCGGTCGCGGTAGTGGCGCGGCGGGCGGTAGGGATTGCCCCAGCTGTCGCGGTATTCGATCACGGTGACGGGCGGCGTCATGTACGCCGGCGGCCCGGGCGGAGTGGCCACCACCACGCCCGGCTGCACGTAGCGCCCGCCGTCGCCGTAAACCGGCGCCTGGCCGGGGTAGGGCGGCTGGCTGGGGTAAGGGGCCTGGCCCGGGTAGGGCGGCTGGGCCATGCCGGGCACGGCCGGCTGCACGCTCAGGGCGATCCAGCTGCCCGGGTCGGTCTGCGTGCGGGTGCTGTACTGGCGGCCGGCGTATTCATACACCACGTCATAGCCGATGACGCGGTTGTCGTAGTAGGTCTCGGTGGTGCAGCGCTGCACGTTCTCGTAGCCGGGGCGGCCGGACTCGATGCTGTTGCCCAGCACGGCGCCGCCGATCAGCCCGATGGCCGTGGCTGCGGCCCGGCCGCTGCCCCCGCCGATGGCATTGCCGGCCGCGCCGCCGGCGATGGCGCCCAGCACGGCGCCCGCACCGCTGGGCGCGCGCCCGCCGCTGTAGATGGTCTCGTTGCCGCAGACCTGCTGAGGCGTGGCGACTTGCTGGGTAATGGGCGTGGCCGACAGCACGCGGCCCATCTCCTGCGCCTGGGCGGCCAGCGCGGCGCTGGCGGCCAGGGCGGCGAGCGCGAAGGTCTTGAAAGTCATGGTCATGGGCGAAAAGCTCCTTTCGGTTGGCAGATAACGCGCCAGTAATGCGGGAAGTTTCGCCTGCGCCCGTCAACCCTGGTGTGGCCAGACGTAAAGATGCGTAAAGGCGCGGGTCAGGCAGCGGCGCGCGCGGCCAGCCGCTCGTCCCAGGCCTGCGGCGCAAAGCCCACGGTGATGGCGTCGCCCCACTCCACCACCGGGCGCTTGATGAGCGAAGGCTGCGCGAGCAGCAGCGCAGCCAGGCCGGCCGGGTCGGCGGCGCGGGCCTGCGTGGCTGCGTCCAGGCGCCGCCAGGTGGTGCCCTGGCGGTTGAGCACGCGCTCGGGGCCGGCGGCCTGCAGCCACTGCTGCAGCCGGTCAGCCGGCACGCCCAGCTTCTTGAAGTCGTGCAAGGCGTGCGGCACGCCGCGCTCGGCCAGCCAGGCGCGGGCCTTCTTCACGGTGTCGCAGTTGGGAATGCCGTAGAGGGTGACGGTGGGGGTACTCATGGCCGCCGATCATGGGCCATGCCCGGCTCGGCGACAATCACGCCCGCCATGCAAACCGCCACCGCCAAGACCCTGTCCGACTGGCTGCACCACTGCGAGCAGCTGCACCCCAAGAACATCGAGATGGGCCTGGAGCGCGTGGGCGAGGTGGCCCGGCGGCTGCAGCTGGCCTTCAAGTGCCCGGTCATCACCGTGGCCGGCACCAACGGCAAGGGCTCGACCTGCGCCATGCTGGAGGCCGTCTGCCTGCAGGCCGGCTACCGCCCCGGGGTCTATACCTCGCCGCACCTGGTGCGCTTCGAAGAGCGCTGCCGCATCCGCGGCGAGAGCGTGGCCGCCGACGCCCTGGCGCCGCACTTCGAGGCGGTGGAGCGCGCCCGCACGCAGGACGGGGACGAGGTCTCGCTGACCTACTTCGAATTCACCACCCTGGCCATCCTGCGGCTGATGAGCCAGGCGCCGCTGGACGTGGCCATCCTGGAGGTCGGCCTGGGCGGGCGGCTGGACGCCACCAACATCATCGATGCCGACTGCGCCGTGATCACCAGCGTGGACGTGGACCATGTGGAATTCCTCGGCCCCGACCGCGAGAGCATCGGCCGCGAGAAGGCGGGCATCATGCGCGCCGGCCGCCCGGTGATCGTGAGCGACCCCGTGCCGCCGGCCAGCGTGATCGAGCGTGCCCGCGAGATCGGCGCCGACCTGTGGCGCTTCGGCCAGGACTTCAACTACACCGGCGACAAGCAGCAGTGGGCCTGGGCCGGGCGCGGGCGGCGCTATGCCGGCCTGGCCTACCCGGCGCTGCGCGGGGCCAACCAGCTGCTCAACGCCTCGGGCGCGCTGGCCGCGCTGGAGGCGCTGCGCGAGCAGCTGCCGATCACTGCGCAGGCGGTGCGCGCCGGCCTGGCGCTGGTGGAGTTGCCCGGGCGCTTCCAGATCGTGCCCGGCCAGCCCGCGCTGGTGCTGGACGTGGCGCACAACCCGCACTCGGTGGCGGCCCTCACGGCCAACCTGGACGCTATGGGCTACTTTCCCACCACGCATGCCATCTTCGGTGCCATGGCGGACAAGGATCTCGCGCCCATGCTGGCCAAGGTCGGCCCGCTGATCGACCGCTGGTACTTCACCAACCTGGACACGCCGCGCGCCCTCACGGCGCAGCAGCTGCAGCAGCGCTGGGGCGCCCTGCAGATCGCCGCCGGCGCCCAGCGCGAAGTGCCCACCAGCACCCACGCCAGCCCGCTGCAGGCGCTCGCCGCCGTCATGGAGGTGGCAGACCCGGCTGATAGAATCGTCGTCTTTGGCTCCTTCTACACGGTGGGTGGCGTGCTCCAGCAGGGGGTGCCCCGCCTGCAGGCCAAGCACCTGGGGGCTTAGGAACGTGTTTACGATCTCCGCGCGGGTGTGCAGTCGCGGCCTCGGGCGGTCTGCTTCGTTGCAAATCCTCGCGATAGCACAGGCTATCGCTGCGGTTTGCTCCTCGCAGCCCATCCCGATCCGCATCCCGCGCCCCCGCGCGCGGAGAGCGTAAACGCGTTCCAAGGCCAAGCCCTTCCTCCCCCTGTCCATGGCATTTTTCAAGTTTCGCTGGCCCGGCAAGGCCCAGGCGCAGGCCGACAAGGCCAAGCCGGCCAGGCGTGCGTCATCCTCCCCCGCCGCGCGCGCCCCTCAGGCCGAAAGCCTGGAGGACATGCGCCGCCGCGCACGCCACCGCCTGATCGGAGCCGCCGTGCTGGTGCTGGCCGGTGTGGTGGGCTTTCCGCTGCTGTTCGACTCGCAGCCGCGGCCCATCCCCGTGAACGTGGCCATCGACATTCCTGACCGCAACAAGGTCGCGCCGCTGGTGGTGCCGCACGAGGCCGAGCCGGCTGCAGCGCCGGCGATGCGCGAGAGCGCCTCGGCCGGCCTGGGCGACGGCGAAGAGCTGCTGCCTGCCGCTGCGCCCGTGCTGGCACCGCCGCCCGCCCCCAAGCCCGAGCCGAAGCCGGACCCCAAACCTGAGCCGAAGGCCGAGCACAAGCCTGAACCCCGACCCGAGCCCAAGCCGGAGGCTAAACCGGAGCCCAAGCCCGAACCCAGGCCGGACCCCCGGCCCGCCGCGCGCAGCGACGACGCTGCCCGGGCCCGTGCGCTGCTGGAGGGGCGCCAGCCGGCGCCGGCCGCGCCTGCTGCCGAGGCCGCAGGCCGCTTCATCGTGCAGGTGGGCGCCTTTGCCGATGCCGACAAGGCGCGCGAGGTGCAGGGCAGGCTGGAGCGATCGGGCCTGAAGGCCTACACCCAGGCGGTGGACACCAGGGACGGGCGCCGCACCCGCGTGCGCGTGGGGCCGTTTTCCAGCCGCGCCGAGGCCGACAAGGCGGCCGAGCGCGTCAAGGGCGCCGGCCTGTCCGGTGCCGTGCTGGCGCTGTAGGCGCGCGCGCCGCGCGGCCCTTCTTTTTCGTCCACCCACACGCACGACTGCCCAATGGCGGCACTGGACTGGATCTTCGTGGCGGTGCTGGGCGCGTCGCTGCTCATCGGGGCGTGGCGCGGGCTGGTGTTCGAGCTGCTGTCGCTGGCCGGCTGGGTGGCAGCGTTTTTTGCGGCGCAGTGGTTTGCGGCCGACGTCGGCGAGCGGCTGCCGATGGGCGAGCCCGATGCCGCCTGGCGGCACGTGGCCGGCTTCGCGCTGGTATTCATCGCGGCGGTGTTTGCCTGCTCGCTGCTGGCCTGGCTGCTCAAGAAGCTGGTCGATGCCGTGGGCCTGCGGCCGGCCGACCGGGCGCTGGGCGCGCTGTTCGGCGTGCTGCGCGGCGTGGTGCTGCTGCTGGCGGGCACCCTGGTGGTGGGCTGGATGCAGCTGGGCGATGCGCCCTGGTGGCGCCAGTCGCAGGGCGCGCCGCTGCTGCAGCTGGCCCTGCAAGGCCTGCAGCCGGCGCTGCCGCAGGCGATGGGAAGGCATGTGCCGGTCTGGTAGGGCCGGCGGGCGGACGACTATTTTTTGGGGGCGGCCACAAGCGGCCTCTTGGCAACACAGCACACTCACTCACTTCAGCGCGAGAAACATCTATGTGTGGAATCGTCGGCGTGGTCAGCGCCAACCCCGTGAACCAGCTCATCTACGACGCGCTGCTGCTGCTGCAGCACCGCGGCCAGGACGCGGCCGGCATCGTCACCCAGGAAGGGCGCAAGTTCTTCATGCACAAGGCCAAGGGCATGGTGCGCGACGTGTTCCGCACGCGCAACATGCGGGCGCTACCCGGCAACGCCGGCCTGGGGCAGGTGCGCTACCCCACGGCGGGCAATGCCGCGAGCGAGGAAGAGGCCCAGCCGTTTTACGTGAACGCGCCGTTCGGCATCGTCATGGTGCACAACGGCAACCTGACCAACGCGCGCCAGCTGCGCCGCGAGCTGTCGGAGACCGACCACCGCCACACCAACACCGAGAGCGACTCCGAGGTGCTGCTGAACGTGCTGGCGCACGAGCTGGCCCGCGCCAGCCGCGGCGCGCCGCTGCAAAGCGAGGATGTCTTTGCCGCCGTGCGCGCCGTGCACCAGCGCGTGAAGGGGTCTTATGCCGTGATCGCGCTGATTGCCGGCTACGGCCTGCTGGCGTTTCGCGACCCGTTCGGCATCCGCCCCCTGTGCCTGGGCCGCGGCGCGGACGGCAGCGTGATGCTGGCCAGCGAATCCGTGGCGCTGGAGGGCACGCTGCACCAGGTGGAGCGTGACGTGGCGCCGGGCGAGGCGGTGTTCGTGCACGAGGATGGCCGCATCGAGACGCAGCAGTGCGCCGCCGCCAGCCAGCTGATGCCCTGCATGTTCGAGTACGTCTATCTGGCCCGGCCGGATTCGATCATGGATGGCATCTCCGTCTATCAGGCGCGCCTGAACATGGGCGAGACGCTGGCCAAGCGCGTGGTCTCCACCGTGCCGCCCAGCGAGATCGACGCCATCATCCCGGTGCCCGAATCGAGCCGCCCCAGCGCCATGCAGCTGGCGCAGCTGCTGGGCCTGCCGTACCGCGAGGGCTTCGTGAAGAACCGCTACGTGGGCCGCACGTTCATCATGCCGGGCCAGGCCACGCGCAAGAAGTCGGTACGCCAAAAGCTCAACGCCATCGCCAGCGAATTCAAGGGCAAGCGCGTGCTGCTGGTGGACGACTCCATCGTGCGCGGCACGACCTCCAAGGAGATCGTGCAGATGGCGCGCGACGCCGGCGCGACCCAGGTCTATCTGGCCTCGGCCGCGCCGCCGGTGCGCTTTCCCAACGTCTATGGCATCGACATGCCCACGCCCGGGGAGCTGATCGCCCATGGCCGCACGGTCGAGGAGATCCGCCAGTGGATCGGCGCCGACGCGCTGATCTACCAGGACGTGGAGGCCATGAAGCAGGCCGTGGGCCGCATCAACCCGCAGGTGGCCGGCTTCGAGGCTTCGTGCTTCGACGGCCACTACGTCACGGGCGACATCACCGACGAGGACGTGGCGGCGCTGAACGCGGGGCGCAACCGCGGCAGCAAAGACGGCGAGGAGGATGAGGAGGACACTTCGCGCCTGTCCCTGCCTAATGCGGACCTGGCCTGAGGCGGGCTGCTGCTCCTGAAAGGTGAGCTGCCAGCGCTTGGCCTACAACGGTTTCAGCATGAAAATGCTTTGAAAGCAGCATCCATAAAGCGCCAGCAGCTATTGTTTTTGACAAAAGAGACCTCCACAGTGACCGATTCCACCCTGCCCGACGGCCTGCACCCCGAGACCCTGGCCGTGCGCGAGGCCGTCGCCCGCAGCCACTTCGGCGAGCACAGCGAAGCCCTGTACCTGACCAGCAGCTTCGTGCAAAGCGACTGCGACAGCGCCGCGCGCCGCTTCTCGGGCGAGGAGCAAGGCTATACCTACACCCGCACCGGCAACCCCACGGTCGCCAGCTTCGAGCGCCGCCTGGCCGCCATGGAGGGCACCGAATGCGCCGTGGCCACGGGCACCGGCATGTCGGCCATCCTCCTGATGGCGCTCACGGTGCTCAAGAGCGGCGACCACGTGGTGGCCTCGCAGTCGATGTTCGGCTCGACGCTGAAACTGCTGGGCAGCGAGATGGCGCGCTTCGGGGTGGAGACGACCTTCGTGTCGCAGACCGATGTGCAGGCCTGGGCAGCGGCCATCCGCCCCAACACGCGCCTGCTGTTTGCCGAGACGCCCACCAACCCGCTGGGCGACCTGTGCGACATCGCCGCGCTGGCTGCCGTTGCGCACGAGCGCGGCATCCTGCTGGCGGTGGACAACAGCTTTTGCTCGCCCGTGCTGCAGCGCCCGGCGCTGCTGGGCGCCGACCTGGTGGTCTATTCGGGCACCAAGATCCTGGAGGGCCAGGGCCGCGTCATGTCCGGCGCCGTCTGCGGCACGCGGGCGCTGGTGGACAAGGTCATGGGCACTTTCATGCGCAGCGCGGGGCTGAACCTGTCGCCCTTCAACGCCTGGGTGGTGCTCAAGGGCCTGGAGACCCTGGGCCTGCGCGTGCGCGCGCAGAGCGCGGCGGCCCTGGACCTGGCCGCGTGGCTGGAGCAGCACCCCAAGGTCGCCCGCGTGCATTACTCGGGCCTAGCCAGCCACCCGCAGCACGAGCTGGCCATGCGCCAGCAGGGCGGCCTGGGCGGGCCGGTGCTGGCGTTCGACGTGGTGGGGCAGGGGCCGCAGCAGCTGCGCGCCAACGCCTTTCACGTGATCGACAGCACCCGCGTGTGCTCCATCACCGCCAACCTGGGCGACGTGAAGACCACCATCACCCACCCGGCCAGCACCTCGCACGGGCGCCTGAGCGAAGAGCAGCGCGCCGCCGCCGGCATCGGCCAAGGGCTGGTCCGCGTTTCCGTGGGCCTGGAACATCTCGACGATCTGAAGGCCGACCTGTTGCGCGGCCTGGATACCCTCGCATGACCACAAACACCAAAGTCCGCACCCGCTTCGCCCCGTCCCCTACGGGCTTCATCCACCTGGGCAACATTCGCTCGGCGCTGTACCCCTGGGCGTTCGCGCGCTCGCAGGGCGGCGACTTCATCCTGCGCATCGAGGACACGGACGTGGAGCGCTCCACCCAGGCCGCCGTGGACGTGATCCTGGAAGGCATGCAGTGGCTGCAGCTGGACATCGACGAGGGCCCGTTCTTCCAGATGCAGCGCATGGACCGCTATCGCGCCGTGCTGGCGCAACTGGTCGCCAGCGGCCACGTCTATCCCTGCTACATGAGCGTGGAGGAGCTGGACGCCCTGCGCGAGCGCCAGACCGCCGCCAAGGAAAAGCCCCGCTACGACGGCACCTGGCGGCCCGAGCCCGGCAAGGTGCTGCCACCCGTGCCGGAGGGCGTGCAGCCCGTGCTGCGCTTCAAGACGCCGCAGGACGGCGTGGTCGCCTGGGATGACAAGTGCAAGGGCCGCATCGAGTTCCAGAACAGCGAACTCGACGACCTGGTCATCGCCCGCCCGGACGGCACGCCCACGTACAACTTCTGCGTCTGCGTGGACGACATCGACATGCGCATCACCCACGTGATCCGCGGCGATGACCACGTGAACAACACGCCGCGCCAGATCCACATATTCGAGGCCCTCGGAGCGGCCGTGCCGGTCTTTGCCCACCTGCCCACCGTGCTCAACGAGCAGGGCGAGAAGATGAGCAAGAGGAACGGCGCCAAGGCCGTCACCCAGTACGCGGCCGAGGGCTATCTGCCTGATGCCATGGTCAACTACCTGGCGCGTCTGGGCTGGAGCCACGGCGACGACGAGATCTTCTCGCGCGCGCAGTTTCTGCAGTGGTTCGGCCTGGACCACCTGGGCCGCAGCGCCGGCCAGTTCGACGAGGCCAAGCTGCGCTGGGTCAATGCCCAGCACCTGAGGGCGCTGGACGACGCGCAGCTGGCCACGCTGGTGCGCCCCTTCGTGCTGCAGACCGGCGTGGGCGCCGGGCAGCTGGACCACGATGATCGCCTGCCGCGCATCTGCGCGCTGTTCAAGGACCGCTGCGACACGCTGGTGGACCTGGCCGGCTGGGCGCGGCTGTTCTACGTGGACGCCATCGAGCGCAACGACGAGGACGCGGCAAAGCACCTGACGCAGGCTCCGGCCGCGCTGCTGGAGGCTTTTGCCGCCGCCATCGCCGCCGTGCAGTGGGACCGGGAATCGATCGCCGCCGCCATCAAGCAGGTGCTGAAAGAGCAGGGCGCCAAGATGCCGCAGCTGGCCATGCCGGTGCGCGTGCTGACCCTGGGCACGGCGCACACGCCATCGGTGGATGCGGTGCTGGAATTGCTCGGACGCGAAAAAATCCTGGCGCGTTTGAAAAGCCTCTGAAAACCTGTCTATAATTCGAGGCTCAGCAGATGGCGGCGGCAAGCGATTGCCTTTGTTGTCTGAGTGGGGGTATAGCTCAGCTGGGAGAGCGCTTGCATGGCATGCAAGAGGTCATCGGTTCGATCCCGTTTACCTCCACCACTGGTTGTTTTTGAACGCAAGTTCTTAGGTTTTGACCCTATCGTCTAGAGGCCTAGGACACTACCCTTTCACGGTAGGTACCGGGGTTCGAATCCCCGTAGGGTCGCCAAGTTTGGCTGCACTTGGACTCACCAGAGTCGCAACGCAGCTACCGCGGGAGTGGTAGTTCAGTTGGTTAGAATACCGGCCTGTCACGCCGGGGGTCGCGGGTTCGAGTCCCGTCCACTCCGCCAAAGTTTTCGGGGGTATAGCTCAGCTGGGAGAGCGCTTGCATGGCATGCAAGAGGTCATCGGTTCGATCCCGTTTACCTCCACCACTGGTTGTTTTTGAACGCAAGTTCTTAGGTTTTGACCCTATCGTCTAGAGGCCTAGGACACTACCCTTTCACGGTAGGTACCGGGGTTCGAATCCCCGTAGGGTCGCCAAGTTTGGCTGCACTTGGACTCACCAGAGTCGCAACGCAGCTACCGCGGGAGTGGTAGTTCAGTTGGTTAGAATACCGGCCTGTCACGCCGGGGGTCGCGGGTTCGAGTCCCGTCCACTCCGCCAGAGTTTGAAAAGGGCTGCATCGCGAGATGCAGCCCTTTTTTTTGCTTCAAACCCCGCCCCATACGCATGAAAAACGCCTGCAGTGCAGGCGTGGCAAGCGCGGGGCGCTATCAAAAAGAGATCACTTCGGTGCCAGGCGGATGGCACCGTCCAGCCGGATCACCTCGCCGTTGAGCATGTCGTTCTCGACGATGTGGCGCACCAGCTTGGCGTAGTCCTCGGGCGTGCCCAGGCGGCTGGGGAAGGGCACGCCAGCGGCCAGCGCGTCCTGCACCTCCTGCGGCATGCCGAACAGCATGGGCGTGCCGAAGATGCCCGGGGCGATGGTCATGTTGCGGATGCCGTTACGCGCCAGGTCGCGGGCGATGGGCAGCGTCATGCCGACCACGCCGCCCTTGGAGGCCGCGTACGCTGCCTGGCCGATCTGCCCGTCATACGCCGCCACGCTGGCGGTGGAGATCATCACGCCACGCTCGCCGGTGGCTTCGGGCTCGTTCTTGCTCATGGCCTCGGCGGCCAGGCGGATCATGTTGAAGCTGCCCACCAGGTTGACGGTGATGGTCTTGGCAAAGGTGGCCAGGGCGTGCGCGCCGTTCTTGCCCACGGTCTTCTCGGCCGGGGCAATGCCGGCGCAGTTGACCAGGCCCACCAGCTTGCCGAGCGACGTGGCCTTGGCCACTACGGCCTGGCCGTCGGCCTCGCTGCTCACATCGCAGCGCACAAAGGCGCCACCGATCTCGCGCGCCACGGCCTCGCCCTTGTCCGCCTGCATGTCGGCGATGACCACCGTGCCGCCGGCCTGCGCCAGCATGCGTGCCGTGCCTTCGCCCAAGCCGGATGCGCCGCCCGTGACGATGAATACCTTGCCCTTGATGTCCATGTGGCTGTCTCCTGTAGTGCCGTTGACGTAAACGTCAATTATCACTGACGCCCGGGCAAAAAAATGCCCGGCAGGACCGGGCATTCGGGAGCAAGGGGCGGGCGATCAGCGGAAGCCCACACGGTCCAGCATCTGCTGCACCTTGACCTGATTGGCGCCCACCGCGCCGATCGGGATGGTTTCGGCCTTGAAGGGCTTGCCGCCCGTCATTGCCTTCAGGGCCGGGTTGTCCAGCTCCACGCCTTTGGCGGCCGGCCATTCGTTGTTGGCGTTGGCGAAATAATTCTGCGCCTCGGGGCTGGCCAGGTATTCCAGGAACCGGATCGCGTTGTCCTTGTGCTTGGCATGGCGTGCCACGCCGCCGCCGGCGATGTTCAGGTGCGTGCCCCAGGAGTCCTGGTTGGGGAACACCACGCCCACTTTTTGCATGATGGCTTTGTCGTCGGCCTTGTCCGAACGCATGATGCGCGCCAGGTAGTAGCTGTTGGTCACGGCCACTTCGCACTCGCCCGTGGCCACTGCCTTGATCTGGTCGGTGTCGCCGCCCTTGGGCCAGCGCGCCATGTTGTCCACCATGCCCTTGAGCCAAGCTTGCGTCTTTTGCTCGCCCATGTGCTCCATCACGGCGCCGAACAGGCTCAGGTTGTAGGGGTGCGAGCCCGAGCGGATGCACAGCCGGTCGCGGTTCTTGGGGTCGCCCAGCTCCTCGTACGTGTCCACGTCCTCGGGCTTGACCTTGGCCTTGTTATAGACGATGACGCGGGCCCGCGTGGACAGGCCGAACCAGGCGATGCCGCCATCCGGCGCCGGCTGGGCCCGCAGGTTGGCCGGAATGACGTCCTCCAGCAGCTTGGAGCGCACGGGCAGAAACAGGCCCTCGGTTTCGCCGCGGTAAAAGCGTGCGGCGTCCACCAGCAAGATGATGTCGGCAGGCGAGGCAGCGCCCTCGGCCTTCAGGCGCGCCATGATGCCGGCGTCGTCCGAGTCCACGCGGTTGATCTTGATGCCGGTGGTCTTGGTAAAGCCTTCGTACAGCGCCTCATCCGTGGCGTAGTGGCGTGCGGAGTAGAGGTTGAGCACCTTTTCTTCCTGCGCGCTGGCGGTGCCGGCGGCAGCCAGGACGCAGGTGAGCAGCAGGGTCTTGAGGCGGATGGACATGGGCCGGGGTGCTTTCTGTGAAATAGGAACGTTCGGATGATAAAGCAAACGAGAATCGTTCCTGAATCAAACCGGTACCGGGGCAGGACTGTCTGCTGGCAAAGCGCAGGCAAAAAAAAGCCCAGTCAACGACTGGGCTTGAAGGGATCCAGAAACAGGGTTTCGAGAGGATCCAAGGAGACAACTGGAGGATCTGGCGTGCCAGATCAAGCAGATGCAATTATAGGGGTAAACCCTGTGAATCGTCCAGTGATCAGCCCTTGCGTTGCGTGTCGGCCACTTCGGCCGTGGCACGCGTGGCGCTGGAGGCCATGGCGTTGAAATTGGCTCCGGCGACGTCGCTGGCTTGCTTGACGGCCTTCTGCACGGATTCAAAGGCGTTGTTGGCGGCGGACACGGCGCTCTTCATCACTGCAACCGAAGTTTCCGAGCCGGCCGGGGCGTTCCTGGCGGCGGTCTCCACGAAGCTGCTGACGTTTTGCTGCACCTGGGCGGCCTGGGCTTCAAGTGCCTTGCCGAACTCGGTGCCCGTGCCCGAGGCGATCTCGTACAGGTGACGGCTGTAGGCCACGGCCTTTTCAGCCAGGGGTTGAAACTGGCTGGCCTGCAGGGCCAGCAGCTGCTGCACGTCCTTGGCAGACAGCACGGCCTGGGTGTGGGTGGCAGCTTCGCTCAAGGCGGCGCGCGAGGCGGCCACGTTCAGCTCGACGAGCTTTTCCATGCCTTCGAAAGCCTTGTTGGTCAGCCCGAACAGGGTTTCCAGGTTGGCCTTGTGCGAAGCGAGCAGTTGGTCTTGGGTCAGTGTCATGTCTTCTCTCCTGTGAGATGCCCCCTGGCGGGAGCGGGGTTGAGATGGCTGCGCTGTCCGGCCCTGAAGAACCTACTCATGTTGCAGTGCAGCATAAAGCGAATTCTACAGCGTTGACGCGAACTTGCAAGGATTTTGCTGCAGTGCAGCAATTTTCTTGGTAACAAGATTTGTACGCGCTGCAAGCCCGGCCTGGGGTGCGCTGGCACAATCGTCCGTCCATGAATGCTTCGCACTCCGCCAGCGCCTCGGCCAGTCTTCAGGCCCGGCCGATGCCCCAGCACCGCGCGTCCTACGCCGCCTTTCGTACCATCGGCTCGCGGTGGTCGGACAACGACATCTACGGCCACGTCAACAACGTCGTTTATTACGCCTGGTTCGATACGGCGGTGAACGGCCACCTGATCGAGCAAGGTGCCCTGGACATCCATGGCGGCAACACCATCGGCCTGGTGATAGAGACGCAGTGCAACTACTTCGCCCCGCTGGCGTTCCCGCAAACGGTGGAGGCCGGGTTGCGCGTGGCACGTCTGGGCACCAGCAGCGTGCGCTACGAAGTCGGTCTGTTCGCCCAGGGGGAAGCCCTGAGCGCCGCCTGCGGCCACTTCATCCACGTCTATGTGGACCGGCAGGACCGCCGCCCGCGGCCGCTGCCGGCGCGCTTGCTGCAGGTGCTGCAGGCCCTGCAGATGCCCGCCGCGCCTCAGTAGTCTCCGCAGCAGGCGCTGCGGCGTTGGTGCAACAATCGGACCGCTGCCGCCGGTCTTGCGTCTTTCTTCTTTCCCCGCGCGCTTTCGCTTCACCGGTGTGTCCCCGCGCCTGCTTTCATGATCATCACCAGCCTGCTCGATACCGACCTGTACAAGTTCACCATGATGCAGGTGGTGCTGCATCAGTTTCCCGGCGCGCAGGTGGAATACCGCTTCAAGTGCCGCAACCCCGGCGTGCAGCTGGCGGCCTGCGTGGCCGAGATCCGCGACGAGATCCGCGCGCTGTGCAGTCTGTCCTTTCAGGACGCGGAGCTGAGCTACCTGCGCTCGCTGCGCTTCATCAAGAGCGACTTCGTGGACTTCCTGGGGCTGTTTCGCCTCAACGAGAAATACATCCGCGTGAGCGCGCTCCCCTCGGGTGAGATCGACATCACCATCTCCGGGCCCTGGCTGCACACCATCCTGTTCGAGATTCCGGTGCTGTCCATCGTCAACGAGGTGTACTTTCGCCACCTGCACAAGGTGCCGGACTACCTGAAGGGCCGCAGCCGGCTGGACGAGAAGATCGCCCAGCTGCAGCAGACCGGCCTGGGGGGGCTGAAGATCGCCGACTACGGCACGCGCCGGCGTTTCTCGCGCGCCTGGCACGAGGAAATCCTGCACGTGCTGCGCGCCCGCGCGCCCGAGCAGCTGGCCGGCACCAGCAACGTGCTGTTCGCCATGAAGCTGGGCCTGACTCCTTTGGGCACGATGGCGCACGAATATCTGCAGGCCTGCCAGGCGCTGGGCCCGCGCCTGCGCGACACGCAGGTTTTCGCGTTCGAGGTGTGGGCCAAGGAGTACCGCGGCGACCTGGGCATCGCCCTGTCCGATGTGTACGGCATGAACGCCTTCCTGCGCGACTTCGATTTGTACTTTTGCAAGCTGTTCGACGGCGCGCGCCATGATTCGGGCGACCCGTTCGTCTGGGGCGAGCGCATGCTGCAGCACCTGCGCGACAACCGCGTGGACCCGCGCACCAAGACGCTGATCTTCAGCGACGGCCTGACCGTGCCCCGCATCGTGGAGCTGCACCGCCAGTTCCACGGCCGCTGCCAGCTGGCCTTCGGCATCGGCACCAACCTGACCAACGACTTGGGGTACGAGCCGCTGCAGATCGTCATCAAGATGACGCGCTGCAACGGCCAGCCAGTGGCCAAGGTGTCAGATGCGCCCGGCAAGAACATGTGCGACGACGAGAAATACCTGGCCTACCTGCGCCAGGTGTTCGAGATCCCGTCCGCGCCCGAAGGCGCGTGAGCGCCCTGCGCCCGCACGCTGGCCCTGCAGCGGCAGGCCAAAAGAAGATGAGAGACCCAAGGAGATGAAATCCATGAAGCCCCTGCGCGCGCTGGCCCTGTCCGCGTTCTTCCTGGCGCCCGCGCTGGCCGCGGCCGCCGACATCGACGGCGCCCGCCTGTCCATGCTGTGGGGCGTGCCCTTTGCCGGCGTGCTGCTGTCGATTGCGCTGCTGCCGCTGCTGGCGCCGCATTTCTGGCACCGTCACTTCGGCAAGGTGACGGCCGCCTGGTCGCTGGCCTTCCTGGTGCCGTTTGCCATCGTCTTTGGGCCTGCGGCGGCCACCGCCGGCTTTGCGCATGCGCTGCTGGCCGAGTACCTGCCGTTCGTCATCTTGCTGGCGGCGCTGTTCACCGTGGCGGGCGGCATCTACATCCGCGGCAACCTGCAGGGCAGCGCCGGCCTGAACGTCGGCCTGCTGGCCATCGGCGCCGTGCTGGCCAGCTTCATGGGCACGACCGGCGCGTCCATGCTGCTGATTCGGCCCCTGATCCGCGCCAACGACGGGCGCAAGCACATCACGCACGTGGTGGTGTTCTTCATCTTCATCGTCTCCAACGCGGGCGGCTCGCTCACGCCCCTGGGCGATCCGCCGCTGTTCCTGGGCTTCCTCAAGGGCGTGGATTTTTTCTGGACGCTGCAGCACATCTGGCCCGAGACCCTGTTCATCGTGAGCGTGCTGCTGGCGCTGTTCTTTGCACTGGACGCCTGGTTCTGGCGCCAGCCGGGCGAGCGCCTGGCTGCGGATCCGACGCCCGACACGGCGCCCGAGACGTTTGGCTTCGATGGCAAGGTCAACTTCGCGCTGCTGGCTGTGGTGGTGGGCCTGGTGCTCATGAGCGGCCTGTGGAAGAGCGACGTGCAGTGGAACGTGGCCGGCACGGTGGTCGGCCTGCCCGGGCTGGTGCGCGACGCCGGGCTGATCCTGGTCACACTGGTCTCGCTGGCCCTGACGCCGGGCCAGGTGCACGAGGACAACCAGTTCAGCTGGGGACCCATGCAGGAGGTGGCCAAGCTGTTCGCCGGCATCTTCCTGACCATCATCCCGGTCATCGCCATGCTGAAGGCGGGCGTCAACGGCCCGTTCGGCGCGATCGTGTCGGCGGTGACGCGCGCCGACGGCTCGCCCGATCCGGCCATGTACTTCTGGGCCTCGGGCCTGCTGTCGTCCTTCCTGGACAACGCGCCGACCTATCTGGTGTTCTTCAATACCGCCGGAGGCGATCCGGTGACTCTGATGACCACGCACGCGGCCACGCTGGCGGCGATTTCGGCCGGCTCGGTCTTCATGGGCGCCAACACCTACATCGGCAACGCGCCCAACCTGATGGTGAAGGCCATTGCCGAGGACCGCGGCGTGGCCATGCCCAGCTTCTTCGGCTACATGCTGTGGTCGGTGGGCATCCTGATGCCGCTGTTCGTCGTCATCACCTTCATCTGGCTGCGCTGAGCGCAGCGCCAGCAGCCCAGGAGCATTGCACCCCATGACCAAGCCCCGCATCCTCATCGCCCGCAAGATCTTTCCCGAGGTCGTGCAGCGCCTGTCCGGGCACTTTGACGTGCAGGCCAACGACGCTGACGTGCCATGGACGCCCCAGGAGCTGGCCGCCCAGCTGCAGGACAAGGACGGCGCGCTGACCACCGGCAGCCAGCGCATCGACGGCGAGCTCCTGGCCGCCTGCCCGCGCCTGAAGGTGGTGGCCAACATGGCCGTGGGCTACAACAACTTCGACGTGGCCGCCATGACCGCCGCGGGCGTGCAGGGCACCAACACGCCGGACGTGCTGACCGAGACCACCGCCGACTTCGGCTTTGCCCTGCTGATGGCCACGGCCCGGCGCATGGCGGAGGCCGAGCACTACCTGCGCGCCGGCCTGTGGCAGAACTGGAGCTACGACATGTTTGCCGGCAGCGAGGTGCACGGCAGCACCCTGGGCATTCTGGGCATGGGCCGCATCGGCCAGGGCATTGCCCGGCGCGGCGCACACGGTTTCGGCATGCAGGTCATCTACCACAACCGCTCGCGCTTGAGCGACGAGCTGGAGGCCGAGTGCCAGGCGCAGTACGTGTCCAAGGACGAGCTGCTGGCGCGCGCCGACCACCTGGTGCTGGTGCTGCCCTACAGCCCCGAGTCGCACCACGCGATGGGCGAAAAGGAGCTGGCGCAGATGAAGCCCACTGCGACGCTGGTCAACATCGCGCGCGGGGGCATCGTGGACGACGCGGCGCTGGCCCGGGCGCTGAAGGACCGGCGCATCGCCGCTGCCGGCCTGGACGTGTTCGAGGGCGAGCCCGCCGTACATCCGGCGCTGCTGCAGGTGCCCAACGTCGTGCTCACCCCGCACATTGCCAGCGCCACCGTCGCCACGCGCCTGGCCATGGCCAACCTGGCGGCGGACAACCTGATCGCCTTCTTCGAGGCCGGTCGCGCGCTCACGCCGGTGAATGCAGTGACTGCATGACTACAAGCAAAAACAGCCTGAAACCCTTGCCAGTCAAGCGCTGGCAGCTATCAAAACAATAGTAAAATGGCCTTTGAAATGGTTGTCGCACTGGCATTGCTGGTGCTCATCGCGCTCCTGCTGGGCGCGTTGCTGCTGCGCCCGGTGCGCGTGCAGCTGCCGCCCGAGTGGCTGCAGCAGCTCAAGAACCTGGAGGCCGCGGTGCAGTCCACCCAGCTGGCCGTGGCGCGCAACGACGGCGCGCTGGCCGGCATGGACCAGCAGCTGCGCGGCTTTGCCCAGGCCACGCAGTCGCTGCTGGACGAGCGCCTGGCCCAGGCCCGCCAGGACGCGGCCGCCGGGCGCCGCGAGCTGTCGGAGGCGCTGGCCGCCTTTCGCACCGAGCTGGCGCAGACCACGCGCACCCTGGCCGACGGCAGCACCCGATCGCGCGAGGCCATCGGCGAGAGCACGCAACTGTTTGGCCAGCGCATCCAGGAGCGCTTCGACGCCCTGAGCCTGGCCACGCACAGCACGCTGGACTCGCTCAAGGGCGACATCCACACCCAGCTGTCGGCCATGGCGCTGGCACTGAAGGAGCAGCTGGCCGGCAACACGCGTCAGCTGGGCGAGCTGGCCGCCGGCAGCCAGCAAAGCGCCGAGGCCCTGCGCGGCGCGCTCAACGAGCGCCTGGCCGCCATCCAAAGCGACAATGCCGCGCGGCTGGAGGAGATGCGCCGCACCGTCGATGAAAAGCTGCAGTCCACGCTGGAGCAGCGCCTGGGCGAGTCCTTCAAGCTGGTCAGCGAGCGGCTGGAGCAGGTGCACAAGGGCCTGGGCGAGATGCAGACCCTGGCAGGCAGCGTGGGCGACTTGAAGCGCGTGATGACCAACGTGAAGACACGCGGCACCTGGGGCGAGATGCAGCTGGGGCTCATCATCGACAACGTGCTCACGCCCGAGCAGTACGCCAGGAACGTCAAGACCATGCCCGGCAGCGACGACCTGGTGGAATTCGCGGTCCGCCTGCCGGGCAGAAGCGACGAGCAGCCGGTGTGGCTGCCCATCGACTCCAAGTACCCGGTGGAGCATTACCAGCGCCTGCAGGACGCGCACGACGTGGCCGACAAGGCCCAGATGCTGTCGGCCGGCAATGCCTTCGAGACGTCCATCCGCATCGAGGCGCGCAAGATCTCGGCCAAGTACGTCTCGCCCCCGCACACCACCGACTTTGCCGTGCTGTACCTGCCCACCGAAGGGCTGTTCGCCGAGGTCATGCGTCGCCCCGGCCTGGTGGAGGCGGTGCAAAACGAGTGCCGCGTGATGATCACCGGCCCGGCCAACCTGGCGGCCATGCTCAGCAGCCTGCAGATGGGCTTCAAGACCCTGGCCATCGAGAAGCGCTCGTCGGAGGTCTGGGGCGTGCTCGGGCAGGTCAAGACCGAGTTTGCCAAGTTCGGCGAGGTGGTGGAGGCCACGCGCAAATCCATCGACGCCGCGGCCAAGCGGTTCGAGCAGGTGGGCGTGCGCACGCGTGCCATCCAGCGCAAGCTGCGTGACGTGCAGCAGCTGCCCGCGCCGCAGGCCGGCACCGAAGGCGCCATCTCCGCCGCGGCTGCGGCCGCACTGGCGCAGGAGGAGCTGGAGATCGATGCGGGCGAGGTGGACGAGGAGGCCGGGGAGCAGCTGCCAGGCGCTGCATGACGGCGCCGCTGGCTGCGCAGGACGCCGCCGCCGACGGCGAACCCGCCACACTGCGCACGCTGGCGCGGCTGATCGCGGCGCAGGTCTGCATCCATGCCGCCATGACGGGGCTGCGCATGGCCGCGCCGCTGCTGGCCCTGCAGCATGGCTACGGCCCGGCGGCAGTGGGTTTTTTGCTGGCGCTGTTTGCGCTGTCGCAGGTGTTTTTGGCGCTGCCGGCAGGGCGCTATGCCGACCGGCATGGCCTGAGGCGCCCGGTGCGCCTGGCCGTGGTGGCGGCCAGCCTGGGCGCCGCCGGGGCCCTGGCGCTGCCGGTGTTTGCCATGCTGTGTGTGGGCGCGCTGCTCACGGGCGGCGCCACCGGGGTGGCGACCATCGCGCTGCAGCGCCACGTGGGCCGCGCCGCGCAGGGTGCGGCGCAGCTGCGCAGCCTGTTCAGCTGGCTGGCCATCGGCCCGGCGGTGGCCAACTTCCTGGGGCCCTTCAGCGCGGGCTTGCTGATCGACCACGCCGGCAGCCAGGCCGGCAGCCTGACCGGCTTTCGCGCGTCGTTTGCGCTGCTGGCGCTGTTTCCGCTGCTCACCTGGCTGCTGGTGCGCACCGCGCGGGAGCTGCCGCCGGTGCTGGCTGCGGCCGGCGGGCCCCGCGCCAGCGCCTGGGACCTGCTGGCCGACGAGCGCTTTCGCCGGCTGCTGCTGGTGAACTGGCTGCTGTCCTCGTGCTGGGACGTGCACACCTTCGTGGTGCCGCTGCTGGGGCACGAGCGCGGGCTGTCGGCCTCCGTCATCGGCACCATCCTGGGCGCCTTCGCCGTGGCCGCGGCCCTGGTGCGGGTGCTGATCCCGCTGGTGGCCGGGCATCTGCGCGAGGCCAGCGTGGTAGCCGGCGCCATGGTGGCCGCAGCCGCGCTGTTCGGTGTCTATCCGCTGCTGCCCACGGCGCTGCTGATGGGCGCGTGCTCGGTGCTGCTGGGGCTGGCGCTGGGCTCGGTGCAGCCGATGGTCATGAGCCTGCTGCACCAGATCACGCCGGCGCACCGCCATGGCGAAGCCCTGGGCCTGCGCGTGATGGCCATCAACGGCTCCAGCGTCGCCATGCCGCTGCTGTTTGGCAGCGTGGGCACGGTGATCGGCGTGGGCGGGCTGTTCTGGGTGGTGGGCGCCCTGGTGGGCGTGGGTTCGGGCATGGCCCGCCGGCTGCGGGCCTGACGGAAGCCGCTTTTTTCTACAGCTTGTAGAAGGTGCGGATGGTCTCCCAGGCCTCGGCCGGGTCGTCGGTGATGTGAAACAGTTCCAGGTCGGCCGGGGAGATGGTGCCGAACTCCAGCATCACGTCGAAGTTGATGATGGCGCGCCAGAAGCTGCTTCCGAACAGCACGATGGGCACCGGCTTGGCCTTGGTGGTCTGCACCAGGGTCAGCACCTCGAACAGCTCGTCCATGGTGCCGAAGCCGCCGGGAAAGACCACCAGCGCCTTGGCGCGCATCATGAAGTGCATTTTGCGCATCGCGAAGTAGTGGAACTTGTACGACAGCGACGGCGTGATGTAGCGGTTGCCGCTTTGCTCGTGCGGCAGCGTGATGTTCAGGCCTACGTTGGGCGCGCCGGCTTCATGGGCGCCGCGGTTGGCCGCTTCCATGATGCCGGGGCCGCCGCCGGTGCAGATGTACATGCGCTCGGCCGGCGGGCGGGTTTCGCTGTAGTCGGCCACCAGGCGGGCGAAGCGGCGGGCGGCGTCGTAGTAGGCGGCGTTGCGCACGGCGCGCTCGGCCAGGGCGATGCGCTGCGCGTCGCCGCTGGCGCGTGCGTCCTGCAGCAGCCGCTCTGCGTCCTCGGGCGCGAGAAAGCGCGCGCTGCCGTACACCACGACGGTGTTCTCGATGCCCTGGGCGGTCTGGCCCAGGTCGGGCTTGAGCAGCTCCAGCTGAAAGCGGATGCCGCGTGTCTCGCGGCGCAGCAGAAATTCCGGGTCGGCAAAGGCCAGGCGGTAGGAATCGGCGTGCAGCGGGTTGCCGGAGACGGCGTAGTTGTGCAGCTCGGACCAGGCGTTGGCCAGGCGGCTGTCCTGCAGTTGGGTATTGGCGTCCATGGGGGTATCTTAATGAAATCGGCCTCCGGCGCTTGCTGGACAAGCGCTGGCAGCTATGAAAATAATAGTACTCAAAGGCTGCGCCAAAGCCAGCCGCCGCTGTGCAGCCCGGCCCAGGCGGCCAGCAGCGAGCCCGCTACGTGCGCCAGCGTCACCACCAGCGCCAGGCCCAGCCGGCCCTGCAGCAGCAGGCCCAGCACCTCGGCCGAGAAGGTGGAGAAAGTGGTCAACGCCCCGAGAAAGCCGGTGACGGCCATCAGGCGCCACACCGGGTCCAGCTGGGGCAGCGCCTGCAGCACGGCCAGCGCCAGCCCCACCAGGTAGCCGCCGGCCAGGTTGGCCGCCAGAGTGCCCCAGGGCAGCAGGGCGCCGGGCGTGTTCAGCCACAGCGCCAGGCGCCAGCGCGCCAGGGCACCGGCGCAGGCGCCCAGGCAGATGGCGGCAACTTGCAGCATGGGCTGCGATTGTAGGAAGCGGGCAGGGCGTGCCGATGTCAGCGCACGGTCATCTGCTGCGGCAGCCAGGTGACGATGCCGGGAAAGACGTAGATCAGCGTCACCGCCGCGCACATCAACAGGAACATGGGCAGGGCCACCTTGGCGATCCAGGGCAGGTGGCGGCCCGTCATGCCCTGCAGCACGAACAGGTTGAAGCCCACGGGCGGGGTGATCTGGGCCATCTCCACCACCAGCACCACGAAGATGCCGAACCACAGGGGATCGATGCCGGCGGCTTGCACGGTGGGCATGATGACGCCCATGGTCAGCACCACCATGGAAATGCCGTCCAGAAAGCAGCCCAGCACGATGTAGAACACCGCCAGCGCCGCGATCAGCTGCGCGCGCGACAGGCCCAGCGAGGCGATCCACTCGGCCAGGTGGCGCGGCAGGCCGATGTAGCCCATGGCCAGCGTCAGGAAGGCGGCGCCGGCCAGGATCAGCGCGATCATGCAGTACAGCCGCGTGGCGCCCATGAGCGAGTCGCGAAAGCTGCCCCAGTTCAGCGAGCCCTGCACGCCCGACAGCACCAGCGAGCCGACCACGCCCACGGCGGCCGCCTCGGTGGCCGTGGCCACGCCGGTGTAGATGGAGCCCAGCACGGCGGCGATCAGCAGCACCACGGGGATCAGCGCGCGCGACTCGGAGAGCTTTTGCAGCAGCGTCATGCGGCCCTCGGCCTGCGGTACTTGGGTTGGGTGGCGCAGCGCCCACAGCATGATGTAGCCGGAGAACAGCGCCGCCAGCAGCACGCCCGGCAACACCCCGGCGATGAACAGCTGGCTGATGGACACCTCGGCCGTCACGCCATAGACGATCATGATGATGGACGGCGGGATCAGCAGGCCCAGCGTGCTGGCCCCGGCCAGCGTGCCGACCACCATGTGGGCCGGGTAGCCGCGGCGCGTCAGCTCGGGCAGCGTCATCTTGCCGATGGTGGCGCAGGTGGCGGCGCTGGAGCCGGAGACGGCGGCAAAGATGGTGCAGCCCACCACGTTGGTGTGCAAGAGCCGCCCGGGCAGGGACTGCACCCAGGGCGCCAGGCCCCGGAACATGTCCTGCGACAGCCGGGTGCGAAACAAGATTTCGCCCATCCAGATGAAGAGCGGCAGGGCGGTGAGCGTCCAGCTCGACGACGAGCCCCAGATGGTCACCGCCATGGCGTCGCCCGCCGGGCGCGATGAAAACAGCTGCATGCCGATCCACGCCACGCCCGACAGCGTCAGGCCGATCCAGACGCCGCTGGCCAGGATCAGGAACAGCGCTGCGATCAGCAGGCCGGTGATGGCGAGGTCGCTCATGCGGACGGCTCCTTCTTGTTGTCGTGGCGGTTATTCGTTGCGCAGCGCTTCGCCGGACTGCGCCGGGGCGCGGCGGCCGCGCAGCTCCAGCACCAGCTCGTCCAGGCAGGCCACGGCCAGGACGGCCGCGCCCACGGCCATGCACAGCTGCGGCAGCCACAGCGGCGTGGCGTCGTTGCCGGTGGAGATGTCGTTGAACGCGTGCGACTGCCAGGACAGGCGGATGCTGTACCAGGCAAACAGCAGCGCCAGCAGGGCGCCCAGGGCCAGCGCGAACAGCTCCAGCGCGCGGCGCCAGGGCCCGCGCAGGCTGCTCACCACCAGGGTGACGCGGATGTGCTCGCCGCGCTTCAAGGTGTGCGCCAGCGCCAGAAAGCCCGCGCCGGCCATCAGGTAGCCGGCGTAGGCATCGATGCCCGAGATGTGGAAGTTGAACTGCCGACCGGCGATGGACAGCAGCACTGCAGCCAGCAGCGCCACCATGCACAGGGCGGCCAAAAAGGCAGTGCTGTCGTACAGCTGGTCGAGCAGGCGGCGCATCATCGGGCGGTCTGGCCGTTACGGCTTGCGGTAGGCGTCCACCAGGGCCTTGCCGTCGGGGCCGGCCTTGTCCAGCCACTCCTTGAGCATGGTCTCGCCCACCTTGGCCATGTCGGCCTTCAGCGCGGCGCTGGGCGCCAGCACCTGCATGCCTTCGGCTTTCAGCTTGGCCAGGGTCTCGTCGTTGACGCGGCGGCTGGCGGCCCAGCCGCGCTTTTCGGCTTCGGCCGCGGCTTTGAGCACCGCGTCCTGCGTGGGCTTGTCCAGCGCGTCGAAGGCCTTCTTGTTCATGATGACCGCGTTCTTGGGCAGCCAGGCCTGGGTGTCGTAGTAGTACTTCAGGTGCTCATAGAGCTTGCTGTCCACGCCGGTGGCGCCGGAGGTCATGGTGGACTCGACCACGCCCGTGGCCAGCGCCTGCGAGAACTCGGCCGCCTGCACGGTGACGGGCTGGGCGCCCACCAGTTCGGCAATGCGCGCGGTGGCGGGGCTGTAGGCGCGCCACTTGATGCCCTTCAAGTCCGCGGCCGTCTCCACCGGCTTCTTGGTGTAGATGCCCTGCGGTGGCCAGGCCACGGCGTATAGCAGCGCCATGCCCTGGTCGGCGAGTTTCTTTTCCAGGTAGGGCTTTTGCGCCTGGTACAGCTTCATGGACGCGTCGTAGCTGTCGGCCAGGAAAGGCAGGCCGTCCACGCCGAAGAGCTGCCACTCGTTTTGGAAGTTGACCAGCAAGATCTCGCCCAGCTGCGCCTGGCCCCCCTGCACGGCGCGCTTGATCTCGGGCGCCTTGAACAGCGAGGCGTTGGCATGCAGCGTGATCTTGAGCTTGCCGCCCGAGGCCTTGTCCACATCGCTGATGAACTGCGCCATGTTCTCGGTGTGGAAGTTGCTCGCCGGGTAGGCGGCGGCCAGGTCCCACTTGGTCTGCGCCAGCAGGGGGGTGGTGCTGAAGGCGCCGGCCAGCGCAACGGCCAGGGCTGCAAGGTGTCGTCGCTGCATCTCGTGTCTCCGTGAGGGGGTGGTGGTCTGTCGGCCCGCGCTTGGGGCCTGCCCAATGTAGCGGCGCGGGGGCGCTTCGGCCCTAGGTGATTCACCTGAACGTCAACAAAATGCCGGCAAATCGTCACGACACAACGAGCTGCTGGCGTAGCATGCCGGCACGCAATGCCCAGGGAGACGGACCATGAGTGCCACCGGCAAGAACGCCAAGCCTGCCCGCCGTGGCGCCGCCGCGCGCGGGGCTGAGGAGCGCGCGCCCATCGTCTCGTCCTCGCACCTGGTGTCCACCCGCAGCGCGGAGATGAGCGAGTTCGAGTTCGGCCTGATCGTGGCCGGCAACGCCTTTCACCGCTGGGTGGTGCACTGCATGGCCGCCGCCGGCCTGCGCGACTTGACGCCGCTGGACGTGGTGGTGCTGCACCACGTCACGCACCGCGCACGCGACAAGCGACTGGCCGACATCTGCTTCATCATGAATGTGGAGGACACCCACGTGGTGAATTACTCGCTGAAAAAGCTGCAGGGCCTGGGCGTGGTAGCCGCCAGCAAGAACGGCAAGGAAGTCACCTACGCGCCCACCGAGGCCGGCCGCGCCCACGTCGAGCGCTACCGCGCCATCCGCGAGGCCTGCCTGATCGACGCGCTGCACGCGCATGACGAGCTGAACCGCGACATCGGCGAGCTGGCGCGCCTGCTGCGCATGCTCTCGGGCATGTACGACCAGGCGGCGCGGGCGGCGGCGTCCATGTAGGGTATTCCTGCCGCCGGGGCGGCAGGGGCGCTGCCTAGAATCTGCTGCACTGCAATACGAAACCCGTCGGCCTTTTGCCGGCGGACTCAGCGAGGATTTCCCGGTGCCAGAAAAAACCCCCGACTCCAGCCAGGACCCGAGCGCCGGCGCCGCCGCACCGCGCGAGCGCATCATCAAGAAGTACCCCAACCGGCGCCTGTACGACACCAACACCTCCACCTACATCACGCTGGCCGAGGTCAAGCAGCTGGTCATCGACGGCGAGCCCGTGATGGTGCGCGACGCCAAGACGGGCGACGACCTCACGCGCAGCATCCTGCTGCAGATCATCCTGGAGGAAGAGGCCGGCGGCGCGCCCATGTTCAGCGAGGCGGCACTGGCCAACATCATCCGCTTCTACGGCCATGCCATGCAGGGCTACATGGGCGCCTACCTGGAGAAGAACGTGCAGATGTTCAGCGAGGCCCAGGCCCGCCTGGCCGAACAGGCGCAGGGAATGTCGCCAGACAAGTGGGCCCAGTTCATGCAGCTGAATTCGCCCCTCATGAAGAACTGGATGGGCAGCTACGCCGAGCAGTCGCACAATGCCTTTGCGCAGATGAACGAGCACATGCAGCGCCAGACCGAGCAGATGCTGGAGGCTTTTGGCCTGAAAAAACGCTGAGCTCGCGCCCTCTGGGAAAATGCGGGCGATGAGCGACGCACACGCCCCCACCTTGAACTCCCCCACCACCCCCGCGCAGGCGCCAAAAATAGGCTTCGTCAGCCTGGGCTGCCCCAAGAACCTGACGGACTCCGAACTGATCCTGACCCAGCTCTCGGCCGAGGGCTACCAGACCTCCAAGACCTTCCAGGGCGCGGACCTGGTCATCGTCAACACCTGCGGCTTCATCGACGACGCCGTCAAGGAAAGCCTGGACACCATTGGCGAGGCGCTGGCGGACAACGGCCGCGTCATCGTCACCGGCTGCCTGGGCGCCAAGGCCGGCAAGGACGGCGGCACGCTGGTGCAGGACGTGCACCCCAGCGTGCTGGCCGTCACGGGCCCGCACGCCGCGCAGGAGGTCATGGACGCAGTGCATCGCACGCTGCCCAAACCGCACGACCCCTTCCTGGACCTGGTGCCCGGCGCCTTTGGCGAGGCCGGCATCAAGCTGACGCCGCGCCACTATGCATACATGAAGATCAGCGAGGGCTGCAACCACCGCTGCACGTTCTGCATCATCCCGTCCATGCGCGGCGACCTGGTCTCGCGGCCCATCGGCGACGTGCTGAAGGAAGCACGCGCGCTGTTCGAGGGCGGCGTGAAAGAGCTGCTGGTCGTGAGCCAGGACACCTCGGCCTATGGCGTGGACGTGAAGTACCGCACCGGTTTTTGGGACGGCAAGCCGGTGCGCACGCGCACGCAGGAGCTGGTGCAGGCCCTGGGCGAGCTGGCCCGGCCGCACGGCGCCTGGGTGCGGCTGCACTACGTCTATCCCTACCCCAGCGTGGATGAGCTGATCCCGCTGATGAACGAGGGCCTGGTGCTGCCCTACCTGGACGTGCCGCTGCAGCACAGCCACCCGGACGTCCTGAAGCGCATGAAGCGCCCGGCCAGCGGCGAGCGCAATCTGGAGCGCATCCAGCGCTGGCGCGAGGCCTGCCCGCAGCTGGTGATTCGCAGCACCTTCATCGCCGGCTTTCCCGGCGAGACGGAAGAGGAGTTCCAGCACCTGCTCGACTTCGTGCGCGAGGCGCAAATCGACCGCGCCGGCTGCTTTGCCTACAGCGACGTGCCCGGCGCTACGGCCAACGCACTGCCCGGCATGCTGCCCATTGAGCTGCGCGAAGAGCGCCGCGCGCGCTTCATGGCCGTGGCCGAGGGCGTGTCAACGGCCCGCCTGCAGCAGCGCGTGGGCTCGACCATGCAGGTGCTGGTGGACAAGGCCGTGAGCCTGGGCAAGAAGGGCGGCATCGGCCGCACCTATGCCGATGCGCCCGAGATCGACGGCGTGGTGCATCTGCAGCCGCCCGAGAAGCTCAGCAAGACCTATAAGACGGGCGAGTTCGTGCGCGCGCGCATCGTGGGCACGCAGGGGCACGACCTGGTGGGCATCCCGGTATGACATCACTACGTTTTTGATAGCTACCAGCGCTTGCCAGTCAAGCGCTGCAGCCTCAAAAGACCATGAAAAAAGGCTTCCCGATGGGAAGCCTTTTTGCCGGCGGTGCCGAAGCGCCGATCAGACGCGCTTGCGGTACTCGCCCGTGCGGGTGTCGATTTCAATCTTGTCGCCCTGGTCCACGAACAGCGGCACGGGCACTTCGAAGCCGGTGGCTATTTTTGCCGGCTTGAGCACCTTGCCCGAGGTGTCGCCCTTGACGGCCGGCTCGGTCCAGGTGATCTCGCGCTCGACGCTGGTGGGCAGCTCGACCGAGATGGCCTTGCCGTCGTAGAACACCACTTCGGCGGTCATGCCGTCTTCCAGGTAGCTGATGGCGTCGCCCATGTTGCTGGCTTCCACCTCGTACTGGTTGTACTCGGCGTCCATCCACACGTACATCGGGTCGGCGAAGTAGGAGTAAGTGCACTCCTTCTTGTCCAGCACGACGTTGTCGATCTTGTCGTCGGCCTTGAAGACGATTTCCGTGCCCATGTTGTTGAGCAGGCCCTTGAGCTTCATGCGCACGGTGGCGGCGCCGCGCCCGCCGCGGGCGTATTCGGTCTTCAGGACGATCATGGGGTCCTTGCCCTGCATGATCACGTTGCCGGCGCGGATTTCTTGAGCGATTTTCATGGCTGGTTGCCTGGGTAGTGAAGGGTGGGCCGCTGCACCGTCGGGTGGGGCGGGCTGGCAGCGCGGGCTGCCTTCCACCCCGGCGCCAGGTGCGTGCGCGGCGGGGGCGCCGGCGGGGCGTCGCTACCTGTGGGGCAGCTGCCGATCGTCAATGGCGCAAAGCCTGCGATTCTAACTTTTCTGCTGAGCAAAACCCAGCAGTTGTGTCAACAAATCCGCCTGCTGGATAAGGCGATTGCGCGCCGCCAGGGTGCATGCGCGCCACTCTTGCAGCGTGGCGGGCTGCAGGGCGGGCAGGGCGGCGGGCGGTGCCAGGCCGTTCCACGCCAGGTGCGCCCGGCGCAGCGAGGCCGGCGCCTGCAGCCAGTCCAAAAAAGCGTGCAGCTTGGCGTGGTGTGCGTCATCGTGCTGGGGGTAGATATGCCAGACGAACGGCTGGCCCGCCCACAGGGCGCGCACCAGCGAATCCTCGCCGCGCACGAAGTTCAGGTCGCAGGCCCACAGCATCTCGTCAAAGGCGGGCTGCGGGCAGGCCGGCAGGTATGAAACTGATAGCTGTCCGCGCTTGCCCAGCGAGGGTTTGAGGCCGATTTCAGGTAAATCTCTGTCCAGCACGGCACGCAGCGCCGCGGCGGCCCGTCCGGGCGTGGCCAGCAGGTGGACGTGCTGGGCGGCGCCCAGTTGCCGCACCAGCTCGGCCAGCGCCGGCGGCTCGTAGCAAAACAGGGAGACGGCCAGTGCCTGCGGCGCGATGCCGTGGCGCGCGCGCCAGGCGCCGCGGTCGAAGGCGCCGTGGCGCGCGGCGAGGTCCGGCTCGCGCAGCAGGCCGCCGGTGCGCGGCGTGAAGCCGGGGTAGAAGAACCAGCGCGTCAGCCCCGCGCCGGGGCCGGTGCCCAGGGGCGAGGGCAGCTGGTGGCAGCGCTCCACATAGCCCTCGGCCGACAGGTATTCCAGGTTGATCCACACAGGTTTTCGGGCTCTGGCCCTTGCTGCATCAGCGATGGAAGCTATGAATGCAGGAGCGATCTCGCAGCCGAAAGCCTCCACCACCACGTCGCCGGGGCCATCCCCGGGCGGCTGCGCGGGCCAGGGCAGCACCTGCACGCCGGGCGCGCCGCCTGGCGCCATCCAGGCCAGGGCGCTGGCGTCGTCCGTCCACAGCCGCACGGCATGCCCGCGCGCACCCAGCTGCGCGGCCAGGCGCCAGCACACGCCGATGTCGCCGAAGTTGTCGATGACCTGGCAAAAGAGGTCCCAGCGCAGCCCGCTCATGCACCGTCCTCGGCGGCGGGCGCGCGCAGGTGCTCCACGAACAGCCGCGCCACGCTGGACAGCGACTCGTCCGCCCGCACGCACAGCGACAGGCGCCGGCGCGCCCAGGGCTCGGCCAGGGTGACGGTGCGGATGGCCAGCGTGCCGCGCAGCAGCTGCGCGCTGCCGCGCGGCAGCACCGCCACGCCCAGGCCCGCGGAGACCATCAGACACAGCGCGTCGTAGCTGGTGACCTGCATGCGCAGCTTCAAGGGCGCCTCCAGCTCGGCCGCGGCGCGCGTCAGCTGGTGGTTGATGGCGCTGCCCGGGTGCATGCCGACGAAGTCCCAGGGCAGGGCCTCGGCCAGGCGCACGCTGCGCCGTCGCGCCAGGGCATGGCCGGCGGGCACGATCAGCACCAGTTCGTCCTCGCGCCAGGGCAGCAGGGCCACGCGCTCGCCGTAGCTGCCGTGGTGCAGGATGCCGACATCGGCCGCGTTCTCCGCCACCGAGCGCGCCACGGCAGTGCTGATCTGCTCTTGCAGCTGCACCTGCACCTGCGGGTGCGCAGCCATGAAGCGCTGCAGCTCGCCGGGCAGGAACTGCGTGATGGCCGAGATGTTGGCCACCACGCGCAGGTGCCCGCGCACCCCGGCGCGAAAGTCGCGCATCTGCGCGCCGATGCCGTCCAGGTCGTTGAGCACGCCGCGCGCCAGGTGCAGCAGGGTGTAGGCGGCGGCGGTGGGTTCGGTGCCGCGGTTGCTGCGCGCGAACAGCTCCACGCGCAGCACGCTCTCCAGCTCGGCCAGGCGGCGGCTGGCGGCCGAAGGGGCGATGTGCTCGCGCGCAGCGGCGCGGGCGATGGCGTTTTCCTCCATCACCGCGACGAACAGGCGCAGCGAGAGCGGGTCGAGCTTCATGGCCGCCGATGTTAGAGCCTGTTCAATGCCTTTTCATGGTGCCCGCAAGGCAGCAAACAGCCGCAATCAAGGCGCCCGCCGCGGGCCATGGCCGGCGCCTGGCCAAGGCGGGCAACGCGGAGTGCGGCTGTTTGCTGCGTTGCCCGCAGGGCTGCCTCGCCAAGGCAGCATCTGCCGCGTTGCAAATCCTCGCCGGGCCACCAGCCCGGCTGCGGTTTGCGCCTTGCAGCTGCTGCCTTGGCGAGGCAACGGGCACCATGAAAAGGCATTGAGCAGGCTCTTACGCCCGGCCATGCCGCTTTGCGATGGCAGCGTCGCGCTTGAGCGTTTTGCGCGTGCGGGGCGGGCGCGCATCATGCCCGCGGCTATGGCAGGAGACCTATGACGAGCAAGCAAGACACCGCTGCGCCGGCCGCCCTGCACGGGGTGCGCGTGATCGAGATGGGGCAGCTCATCGCCGGGCCGTTTTGCGGCAAGACGCTGGGCGAGTTCGGCGCCGACGTGGTGAAGATCGAAGCCGTGGGCGCGGGCGATCCGCTGCGCAACTGGCGGCTGCTCCAGAACGGCACCTCGGTGTGGTGGCAGGTGCAGTCACGCAACAAGAAGTCGGTGGCGCTGGACTTGCGCCAGGCCGAGGCGCAGGACATCGTGCGCACGCTGGTGGCCGAGGCCGACGTGCTGATCGAGAACTTCCGCCCCGGCACGCTGGAGGGCTGGGGCCTGTCGCCCCAGGCGCTGCACGCGCTCAACCCGGGCCTGGTCATCCTGCGCATCTCCGGCTACGGCCAGACCGGGCCGTACCGCGACCTGCCGGGCTTCGGCGTGATCGGCGAGGCCATGGGCGGGCTGCGCCACCTGACGGCCGAGCCCGGCCGCGTGCCGGTGCGCGTGGGCGTGTCCATCGGCGACACCCTGGCGGCGCTGCACGGCGCCATCGGCGTGATGATGGCGCTGTACCACCGCAAGGTGAATGGCGGCGCTGGCCAGGTGATCGACGTGGCGCTGCACGAGGCGGTCTTCAACTGCATGGAAAGCCTGATCCCGGAGTACAGCGCCTTCGGCGCCGTGCGCGAGGCCGCCGGCAGCGCGCTGCCGGGCATTGCGCCCAGCAACGCCTATCCCTGCCAGGACGGCTGGGTGCTGGTGGCCGGCAACGGCGACAGCATCTTCAAGCGCCTGATGGCCGCCATCGGGCGCCCGGACCTGGCCGACGCGCCGGACCTGGCCGACAACGCCGGGCGCGTGGCCCGCGTGGCCGAGATCGACGCCGCCATCGCCGCCTGGACGCAGCAGCGCACCGTGGCCGACGTGATGCAGCTGCTGGGCGCAGCGCGCGTGCCGGCCGGCAAGGTCTATACCGCCCGCGACATCGCCGAAGACCCGCACTACCGCGCCCGCGACATGCTGCTGACGCAGCGCACGCGTGGCGGCGACGAGCTGCTGGTGCCGGGCATCGTGCCCAAGCTGTCGGGCACGCCGGGCCGCGTGCGCAGCAGCGCGCCCGGCCTGGGCGACGACACCGACGCCGTGCTGGCCGAGGCCGGCCTCAGCCAGGAGCAGATCGCGCTGCTGCGCGCCAAGGGGGTGATCCAGTGACGGCCCAGAACGTCTGGCGCGGCGCCGGCCGGCGCATCGAGATCTGCGACGTGGGCCTGCGCGACGGGCTGCAGATGGAGGCGCAGTTCGTGCCCACCCAGGACAAGATCGTCCTGGTGGAAGCCCTGGCGGCCGCAGGCCTTACGAAGATCGAGGTGACCTCGTTCACCTCGCCCACGGCCATTCCCGCGCTGCGCGACGCCGAGATCGTGATGCGCGAGATCGTGCGCCGCCCCGGCGTGGCCTACACGGCCCTGGTGCCCAACGTGCGCGGGGCCGAGCGCGCCATCGAATCCGGCACCGACGAGCTGAACCTGGTCATGTCGGTGAGCGAGACGCACAACCTGGCCAACCTGCGCATGACGCGGGCGCAGTCCTTCGCGGCGCTGTCGCAGGTGATCGCCGTGGCGCGGGGCGCGGGCGTGCCGGTGAACGTGTCGCTGTCGTGCGTCTTCGGCTGTCCCATGGAGGGCGACGTGCCGCATGAGGAAGCCTTTGCCTGGGTGCAGCGCTTTGCTGACCTGGGCGTGGCCGGCATCACGCTGTGCGACACCACCGGCATGGCCTACCCGACGCAGGTGGTGCAGGCCGTGGCGGCGGCGCTGGCGCGCTGGCCGCAGCTGGCCTTCACGCTGCACTTTCACAACACGCGCGGGCTGGGCCTGGCCAACGTGCTGGCGGCCATCGACGCGGGCGCCACGCGCTTCGATGCCTCGCTGGGCGGCCTGGGCGGCTGCCCGTATGCGCCGGGCGCGTCGGGCAACGTCTGCACCGAAGAAGTGGTGCACGCGCTGCAGCTCATGGGTTACGACACCGGCATCGACCTGCCGGCGCTGCTGGCGGCGGCGCGGCGCCTGCCGGCGCTGATCGGCCACGAGGTGCCCGGCCAGATCACCAAGGCCGGCCAGCGGCTGGACCTGCACCCGCCGCCGCCCGGGCTGCCGGCCATCCGCGAGCGGGCGCTGGCCCGCGCCGCGGCTGCCTGAGTTGCTTTTTCCTTTTTTTCATTCACATCACCACGACCCATCAGAGGAGACAACCCACATGCGCATCACTCGCCAACGCTTCCTGCTTGCCAGCCTGGGCGCCGCCGCCCTGGCCTGTGCCGGCGGCGTAGCCGCCCAGGCCTATCCGGCCAAGGCCGTCACCTTCGTCGTGCCCACCGCGGCCGGCGGCACCACCGACCTGTCCGCGCGCATGGTCGCGCAGGCGCTGTCGCCCGTGCTGGGCCAGTCGGTGGTGGTGGACAACAAGGGCGGAGGCAACGGCAACATTGCCGCCGCGATCGTCCGCCGCGCCGAGGCCGACGGCTACACGCTGCTGATGCAGTACTCGGGCTACCACGTCATCTCGCCCCACCTGATGAAGACGCCGCAGTGGGAGCTGAAGGACTTTCGCCCCATCGCCAACGTGATCTCGGCGCCGCAGATCATCGTGGTGCGCGGCGACCTGCCCGTGAAGACACTGCCCGAGCTGATCGCCTACGCCAAGGCCCACCCGGGCAAGCTGAACTACGCCTCGTCGGGCAACGGCTCGCTGCAGCACGTCACCGGCGCGATGCTGGAGCAGCAGGGTGGTGTGAAGATGGTGCACGTGCCCTACAAGGGCACCGGCCCGGCGCTGCAGGACCTGCTGGGCGGCCAGGTGGACCTGACGTTCGGCACGGCGCCGCCGTTCATGCCCCACATCCAATCGGGCAAGCTGCGGGTGCTGGCCGTCACCGGCGCCGAGCGCCTGCCCAGCCTGCCGGACGCGCCCACCACGGCCGAGGCCGGCTACCCCGGCGTGAATGCCACTTCGTGGTTTGCCCTGTTCGCCCCGGCCGCGGTGCCGCAGCCGGTGGTTGACCGCCTGGCCGCCGACCTGAAGAAGGTGGTGGAAGACCCGGCGTTCCGCAAGAAGGCACAGGAGCAGGGCGCAAGCGCCGACTACCAGGGCCCGCAGCAGCTGGCCGAGCGCGTGAAGGCCGACTACGCCAACTGGGCGGGCGTCATCAAGAGCTCGAAGATCGAAACCGAATAGGGCGGCGCTACCGGGGCAAAAATCAGGGCCCAATGGGCTGCCAGCGCTTGTACAGAAAGCGCTGGCAGCTCTTTTTTTGATAGTGAAAAGCGCGGGACGGCCGAGTGGAGGCGGTGGCAGGCGGGCTCAATTTCCTGTAAATTCATACAGTGAATTTGCAATCCAAGCTCGCCATCCTGGCCGACGCGGCCAAGTACGACGCCTCGTGCGCCTCCAGCGGCGCTGCGCCGCGCGACTCCGTGGGCGGGCGCGGCATGGGCTCCACCGAGGGCCTGGGCATCTGCCACAGCTATGCGCCGGACGGGCGCTGCATCTCGCTGCTGAAGGTGCTCTTGACCAACTACTGCCAGTACGACTGCCTGTACTGCGTCAACCGCGTCAGCAGCAACGTGCCGCGCGCCCGCTTTGCGGTGCAAGAGGTGGTGCGGCTGACGCTGGATTTTTACCGGCGCAACTGCATCGAGGGGCTGTTTTTGTCCAGCGGCATCATCCAGAGCCCCGACTACACCATGGAGCAGGTGGTGGAGGTGGCGCGCGTGCTGCGCGAGGAGCACGACTTTCGCGGCTACATCCACCTGAAGACCATCCCCGACGCGGCGCCCGAGCTGCTGGAGCGCGCCGGCCGCTTTGCCGACCGGCTGAGCATCAACATCGAGCTGCCCACGCCCACCGGCCTGGCGGCGCTGGCGCCGCAAAAGGACGGGGCGGCCATCGCCCGCTCGATGGCGCGCATGGCCGTGCACATCGAGGACGCGCGCCAGGCACGGCGTGAGCAGGACAGGGCGCCCGCCCGGTCGCTGGGCGCGGCCCGGCCGGCGCGGCGCGCCGCACCGCCGGCCTTCGCGGCAGGCGGGCAGAGCACGCAGATGATCGTCGGCGCCGATGCGACCGACGACGGCACCATCTTGGCCACCAGCGCGCGCCTGTACGGCCTGCACCGGCTGCGGCGCGTGTACTACTCGGCCTTCAGCCCCATTCCGGATGCGTCGCGCAGCCTGCCGTTGGTGGCGCCGCCCCTGCTGCGCGAGCACCGCCTATACCAGGCCGACTGGCTGATGCGCTTCTACGGCTTTGCGCCCGGCGAGATCGTCTCGCCCGCCCAGGGCGGCATGCTGGCGCTGGACGTGGACCCCAAGCTGGCCTGGGCGCTGGCGCACCGCGAGCGCTTCCCGGTCAACGTGAACACCGCCCCGCGCGAGCTGCTGCTGCGCGTGCCCGGGCTGGGCGTGGGTTCGGTGGACCGTTTGCTGGCCGCGCGCCGCGTGCGCCGCCTGCGCCACGCCGACCTGGTGCGGCTGCACGTGCCGCTCAAGAAGGTGCTGGCCTTCGTCGAGGTCGCCGATCACCGCCCCGGCCGGGCGCTGGAGGCCGCCGACCTGGCCGCGCGCCTGGCGCCGCCGCCCGCGCAGCGCGGCCTCTTCGACTAACGCCGGCCGGCCGATGCATACCGCCACCCTGGCGCACGCCACCGATTGGCACGGCTTTCGCCACGCCGCCCGCGCGCTGCTGCAGGCCGGCGTGCCGCCGCAGCAGGTGCAGTGGTTCACCGCGCAGGATGTGGCGCACGACCTGTTCGGAAGCAGCGCCGGGCAGGCCCCAGGCAGCGCACCGCAGGCGCTGCCCGCTCCCAGCGGCGGGGGCGGTTCCGAGGCGGGCGCGGGTGCCGGCGGCGCCGGGGCAGAGGCGGGTGCCGCGGCCGGACTGCGAGCTCCCGCGGACGCCGGGCCGCCACCCGCCGCCGGCCCGCGCGTGCCCGAGGGCTTCGTGCACCTGTGCCAGCGCCTGGTGCTGCACCGCGATCCGGCGCGCTTTGCCCTGATGTACCGCCTGCTGTGGCGCCTGGTGCACGAGCCCGCGCTGCGCCACGACCCGCTGGACGCCGACCGGCTGCAGGCCCGGCACCTGGCCCGCGCGGTGGCGCGCGACCTGCACAAGATGCACGCCTTCGTGCGCTTTCGCCCCGTGGCCGATGCGCAGGGGCAGACGGTGCATGTGGCCTGGTTCGAGCCCGAGCACCACATTGCCGAAGCAGCGGCGCCGTTCTTCGTGCGCCGCTTCACGCAGATGCACTGGGCCCTGCTCACGCCGGGCGCCAGCGTGCGCTGGGACGGCCAGCGGCTGCACCTGGGGCCGGGCGCGCAGCGCGCCGACGCCCCGCCGCCCGACGCCGGCGAGGCGCTGTGGCTGACCTACTACCGGCACATCTTCAATCCGGCGCGCCTGAACACCGCCGCCATGCGCAAGGAGATGCCCCGGCGCTACTGGTCCAACCTGCCCGAGGCGGCGCTGATTGGCGAGCTGGTGCAGGACGCGCACGAGCGCAGCGCGCGCATGGTGCAGGCCGCGCCCACCACGCCGCGCCGGCGCATCGCGCCGCCCGGGCCGCCGCGGGCCCAGGAGTGATGGTGTTTTTGGCCTCCAGTGCTTGTCCATCAAGCACTGGCAGCTATTATTTTTGAAGCAGCCGCAGCAGCCACCACAATAGCCCCATGTCTGCTTCCCATTCCGACGAACTGCTGGCCCAGGTGGCGGCGCTGCCGCCGCTGCCCGGGGTGTACCGCTACTTCGACGCGCAGGACACCCTGCTGTACGTGGGCAAGGCGCGCAACCTGAAAAAGCGCGTCTCCAGCTACTTCACCAAGCAGCACGGCGGCACGCGCATCGGCCACATGGTGGGCCGCATCGCGCGGCTGGAGACCACGGTGGTGCGCTCCGAAGCCGAGGCGCTGCTGCTGGAAAACAACCTCATCAAATCGCTCAACCCGAAGTACAACATCCTGTTTCGGGACGACAAGAGCTACCCCTACCTGAAGATCACCGGCATCGCGTCCAGGGACGGCACGGGCGATGCCCCCGGGCAGCGCTTCCCGCGCATGGCCTACTACCGCGGCAGCACCGACAAGCGCCATCGCTACTTCGGGCCGTACCCGGGCGCCTGGGCGGTCAAGGAAACCATCCAGCTGCTGCAAAAGGTGTTTCGCCTGCGCACCTGCGAGGACACGGTCTTTGCCAACCGCACCCGGCCCTGCCTGCTCTACCAGATCAAGCGCTGCTCGGCGCCCTGCGTGCAATTGGTGACGCCCGAGGCCTACGCCGGCGACGTGGCCAGCGCCGAGGCGATGCTGCGCGGCGAGACGCAGGAGCTGCTGGCCCAGCTGGAGCAGCGCATGCTGGCGTATTCGCAGCAGCTGCAGTTCGAGCAGGCGGCCGAGGTGCGCAACCAGATCACCGCGCTGTCGCGCGTGCTGCACCAGCAGGCCATCGAGACGGTGAGCGACAAGGACGTGGACATCTTGGCCGTGCGGGTGCAGGGCGGGCGCGCCTGCGTCAACCTGGCCATGGTGCGGGGCGGGCGCCACCTGGGCGACCGCGCCTACTTTCCGGTGCATGTGGAAGAGGCCGCCGGCGTCTATCACGCCGAGGAAGAGGCGGCCGCGCAGGGCGACGAGCACAGCGTCGCGGCGCAGGTGCTCGAGGCCTTCATCGCCCAGCATTACCTGGGCGTGCCCGTGCCGCCCACGCTGATCGTCAGCGAGCCGGTGGACCCGCAGCTGCTGCTGGCCCTGGGCCAGCAGGCCGGCGTGCGCGTGACGGCGGTGCAGCAGCCGCGCGAGCAGCGCCGCGCCTGGCTGGACATGGCCCAGCGCGGCGCCGAGCTGCAGCTGGCCCGGCTGCTGGCCGAGGAGGGTTCGCAGCAGGCGCGCACCCGCGCCCTGGCCGAGGCGCTGGACCTGGAGCGCGAGAGCCTGGAGCAGCTCACCATCGAGTGCTTCGACATCTCGCACACGGCCGGGGAGGCCACGCAGGCCTCGTGCGTGGTGTTCCATCACCACAAGATGCAAAACAGCGAGTACCGCCGCTACAAGATCGAGGGCATCACCGGCGGCGACGACTACGCTGCCATGCGCCAGGTGCTCACCCGGCGCTATTCGCACGTGGCCGAGGCGCAGCGCGAGGCCGGCGGGGCCGAGGTCACCAACCGCCAGGCGCGCCTGCCGGACCTGGTGCTGGTGGATGGCGGCAAGGGCCAGGTCAGCATGGCGCGCGAGGTGTTCACCCAGCTGGGCCTGGACATCGCGCGCATCGTCGGCGTGGAAAAGGGTGAGGGCCGCAAGGTGGGGCTGGAGGAGCTGGTCTTTGCCGACGGGCGGCCGAAGATCTTCCTGGGCCGCGACTCGGCGGCGCTGATGCTGGTGGCGCAGATCCGCGACGAGGCGCACCGCTTCGCCATCACCGGCATGCGCGCGGCGCGCGCCCGGGTGCGCATCGGCGGCAGCCGCCTGGAAGACATCCCCGGCGTGGGCCCCAAGAAGCGCGCCAAGCTGCTGCAGCGCTTTGGAGGCGTGCGCGGCGTGCAGGACGCGAGCGTGCAGGACCTGCTGGGCGTGGAGGGCATCTCGCAGGCCCTGGCCGAGGACATTTACCGCGCCCTGCGCTGACCGTTTGCAGGAGAGCACCATGCCACAATCGCGCCCCATGTTTCTCACCATCCCCACCGTCATGACCTGGACGCGCATCGTCGCGATTCCGCTGATCGTGGGGGTGTTTTACCTGCCGCTGGCGCCCGAGACCTGCAACCTGATCGCCACGGTGATGTTCATCGTGTTCGCCGCCACCGACTGGCTGGACGGCTTTTTGGCGCGCAAGCTGAACCAGACCTCGGCCTTCGGCGCCTTCCTGGATCCGGTGGCCGACAAGTTCCTGGTCTGCGCGTCGCTGCTGGTGCTGGTGCACATGCAGCGCGCCGACGTGTTCGTGGCGCTCATCATCATCGGCCGCGAGATCGCCATCAGCGCGCTGCGCGAGTGGATGGCGCAGATCGGCGCCAGCCGCAGCGTGGCCGTCCACATGCTGGGCAAGCTCAAGACCACGGTGCAGATGGTGGCCATTCCCTTCCTGCTGTACGACGCCCGTGTGCTGGGCGTGGACACGCGTCTGTGGGGCACGGCGCTGATCTGGCTGGCGGCGGTGCTCACCGTCTGGTCCATGGCGTACTACCTGCAAAAGGCGCTGCCTGAAATCCGCGCGCGCGTGGCGCGGTGAAAGCAGCGCGCCGCCGCCGTGGCCGGCTTGTCAATCCGGGATGCGCCTTAGCGCCAGCGTTTGCGAGACAACCCGGCCGCCGCAGCCCGGCAGCAGCGGTAAATGCGACTAGAATTTGACGCTGCACCTGCGCAGCCTCCAGGCAGGCCGCAGGCGGCCGCTACAAGCTGCCGCAGCCCCTTCGCCACGCGCCGCCATCCCTGCAGCGCCCGGCGCCGCCCAAGCGGACCACAACGCCCGAGACCAACCTTCCACCTACCGTTTACGCGAGAGGCTTCCTGTGAACAAGACCGAATTGATTGAGCACATCGCCAACAATGCAGACATCTCCAAGGCCGCCGCAGCGCGCGCGCTGGAGTCGACGATCGATGCGGTCAAGAAGACGCTCAAGCGCGGCGGCACGGTGTCGCTGGTGGGTTTCGGCACCTTTGCAGTGGGCAAGCGCGCGGCGCGCACCGGCCGCAATCCGCGCACCGGAGCGACGATTAAAATCAAGGCTGCTAAAGTGCCGAAGTTTCGTCCGGGCAAGGCATTGAAGGATGCCCTGAACTGACATTTGAGATTGAAGGGGGGTGCTTAGCTCAGTTGGTAGAGCGGCGCCCTTACAAGGCGTAGGTCGGCGGTTCGAGCCCGTCAGCACCCACCACCCGAATCCCCCAAAAAAATCAATCACAAGGCGAACGCGAGTTCGCCTTTTGTTTTGTGCCTCGCCGTTGAAAGACTGACCGACCATGTTCGAATCCATCCGCAAGCACTCCAAGCTGGTCATGCTCTTGCTGTTCTTGCTGATCATTCCTTCGTTCGTCCTCGTGGGCATCGACAGCAACTACTTCAAGGGCGGCAGCCCCGTGGTGGCACGTGTGGACGGCAAGGACATCACGCAGGACGAGTGGGACAACGCCCACCGCATGGAAAGTGACCGCATCCGTGCCCAGTCGCCCGGCATTGACGGCAAGCTGCTTGATTCGCCCCAGGCCCGCTATGCCACGCTGGAGCGCCTGGTGCGCGACCGCGTGCTGCAGACGGCTGCCAGCAAGATGCACCTGATGGCTTCCGACGCGCGGCTGGCCGCCGAGCTGCAGGCCATCCCGCAGATTGCGGCCCTCAAGCGTGCTGACGGCACGCTCGACGCCGAGGCCTACCGCGCCCTGGTGGGCGCCCAGGGCCTGACGCCCGAAGGTTTTGAGACGCGCATGCGCCAGGATCTGGCCATCAGCCAGGTGCTGGGGGGCGTCATGAACACGGCCACGCCGGCTGCAGCTGAAGCCGCCCTGGCCTTTGACGCACTGCTGCAGCGCCGCGAGATCCAGGTGGCGCAGTTCAAGGCGGCGGATTTCGCCGGCAAGGTCAAGGTGACGGACGCCGACGTGCAGGCGTATTACCAGGCGCACCCGGCGCAATTCCAGCAGGCCGAGCAGGCCACGGTGGAATACGTGGTGCTGGACCTGGACGCCGTGAAGGCCGGCATCACCCTGAGCGAAGACGATCTGCGCACCTACTACAAGGAAAACCTGGCCCGCCTGGCCGGCCAGGAAGAGCGCCGCGCCAGCCACATCCTCGTCAATGCCACCAAGGACGCTCCGGCCGCCGAGCGCGAGAAGGCCCGGGCGCGTGCCGAGCAGCTGCTGGCCGAGGTGCGCAAGGCCCCCGCCAGCTTTGCCGACGTGGCCAGGAAGAACTCGCAAGACCCCGGCTCCGCCCCCGAAGGCGGCGACCTGGGCTTCTTCGGCCATGGCGCCATGGTCAAGCCCTTCGAGGACGCCGTGTTTGCTATGAAGAAGGGCGAGATCAGCGACGTGGTGGAAAGCGACTTCGGCTATCACATCATCCAGCTCACCGACATCAAGACGCCGCGCCAGCCCAGCTTCGAAGAGCTGCGCGCTTCGCTGGAGGCCGAACTCAAGCAGCAGCAGGCGCAGCGCAAGTTCGCCGAGGCCGCCGAGGCGTTCGCCAACGGGGTCTATGAGCAATCCGACAGCCTGGCTGCGGTGGCAGAGAAGTTTCACCTGAAGGTGCGCACCGCCTCGGGCGTGACCCGCCAGCCTGCTGCCGGCGCCGAAGCCGCCCTGGCCAGCCCGCGCTTCCTGGAGGCGCTGTTTCAGCCTGAGTCGCTGCAGAGCAAGCGCAATACCGAGGCCGTCGAGATCGCCAGCAGCACCCTGGCCGCCGGCCGCGTCACCGCCTACCAGCCCGCGATGACCCTGCCGCTGGACCAGGCGCAGGGCAAGGCCCGTACCTTGTATTTGGCTTCCAAGTCTGCCGAACTGGCCCGCGAGGAGGGCACGGCCAGGCTGGCCGCCTGGAAGGACAACGCCAGCGCTGCCGCTGGCCTGGGCCAGCCCGTGGTCGTCTCGCGCGAGCAGCTTCACGGCCAGCCGCGCGCCCTCGTGGACGCCGCGCTGCACGCGCCGGTGGACGGCCTGCCGGCCTGGGTGGGCGTGGACCTGGGCCCGGACGGCTACGCCGTGCTCAAGCTCAACCGCATCGTGCCGCGCGAAGGCCTGGACGAAGCCCGCCTGGCGATGGAGCGCCAGCAATACGACCGCACCTGGTCCACGGCCGAGGCGCTGGCGTACTACGAAGTCCTCAAGCAGAAATTCAAGGTCCAGATCAAGGCTGCGCGCCCCAGCGCCGAGACCTCTGCACAGGGCGAAGCACTGAATTAATGCGTTTTGCCAAAAGGCTGATTTTTCCACGCTACAATGCGTGGCTACGGTGGCTGTAGCTCAGTTGGTAGAGTCCAGGATTGTGATTCCTGTTGTCGTGGGTTCGAGCCCCATCAGCCACCCCAGATAAGCGAAGGCGCTGCAACTCTCAAGGTTGCAGCGCCTTTTGCGTTGTGGCGGCCTTCAGTGGCGGCCGGCCCGCCCCAGCGCCTCCTGCAGCGCCGCGGCCGGCATGGGTTTGGCGAAGTGGTAGCCCTGGGCCTCCTCGCAGCCCTGCTCGCGCAGGAAGGCCAGTTGCGCGGGCGTTTCCACGCCCTCGGCGGTGGTGCGCATCCCCAGGGCCTGGGCCATGCGGATGATGGCGATGACGATGGCCCGGTCGTTGCCGTCGTGGCCCAGGTCGCGCACGAAGGACTGGTCGATCTTCAGCCGGTGGATGCGAAAACGCTTGAGCTGACTGAGCGATGAGTAGCCGGTGCCGAAGTCGTCCACCGACAGGCGTACGCCCTGGGCGTGCATGCGGTCCATGATCTGTGCGGCGGCCTCCGGGTCGTCGATGGCCACGTTCTCGGTCAGCTCCAGCTCCAGCCGGTCACCGGGCAGGCCATGCCCGGCCAGCAGCTGGGCGATGAGCTCGGGCAGCTGCGGGTGGCGAAACTGCGCCGCCGACAGGTTGACGGCCATGGTCAGCGGCGGCAGGCCCTGGTCATGCCAGCGCTTGAGCTGGGCCACGGCGGTGCGCAGCACCCATTCGCCGATGACCACGATCTGCCCGCTGTTCTCGGCAATCGGGATGAACTCTGCCGGCCCGATGGCACCCAGCTCGGGGTGGTTCCAGCGCACCAGCGCTTCCACGCCGCAGATGGCGCCGGTGTTCAGGCACACCTGCGGCTGGTAGAGCAACGTCAGCTGCTCGCGCTCCAGCGCCCGGCGCAGGGCGTTGGTCAGCGCCAGCGCGCGAGCCGACTGGGCCTGCATGCGCGGCGAAAAGAAGCGGTAGCCGTTGCGGCCCTCGGCCTTGGCGCGGTACATGGCCGTATCGGCCGCCTGGATGAGCGTGTCGAAATCCTCGCCGTGATCGGGAAACAGGGCGATGCCCATGGACGGGGACATGCACAGCTCGTGGCGGCCCAGCTGCAGCGGCTGGCGGGCGGCCTCCTGCATCTTGGCCGCCACGCGGGCGGCGCCCTGGGCGTTGGCGCCCACCAGCAGCAGCACGAACTCGTCGCCGCCCAGGCGCGCCACGGTGTCGCGCTCGCGCACGGTGCCGCGCAGGCGCTGGGCGATCTCCATCAGCAGGGCGTCGCCCGCGCGGTGGCCCAGCGAGTCATTGACGTGCTTGAAGTTGTCCAGGTCCAGGAACATCACCGCCAGCGGCTGGCCGCCCTCGCGCGCCAGGCGCACTGCTTCCTGGCCGCGCTCGGCCAGCAGCACGCGGTTGGGCAAGCCGGTAAGAGCGTCGTAGTGCGCCATCCAGTGGATGCGTTCCTGGTCGTGCTTGCGCTGCTCGATCTCGCGGTGCAGGTCGGCCACGGTCTCGCGCAGCTCCTGCGTGCGCTCGCGCACCTGCTGCTCCAGCGCCCCGTGCATGTGCGCCAGCTGCGCCTGGATGCGCAGCCGCTCGCTCACGTCCAGCACGATCCACAGCGTGCCCTGGGACAGGTCCTGCGGGTCCATGGCGCGGCTGCGCACCTCGCAGACCACGGCGCGCCCGTCCTTGGCGCGCAGCGTCATCTCGCCCTCGTAATCCTGGCCCAGCCCGATGGGCGCATAGCACTGCTCTCCTGCACGCTGCCAGTCCGTTTCGCTCAGGTACCAGTGGCGCGAGCTCAGGCCCAGCAGCTCGCCGGGTCCGTAGCCCAGCATCCGCTCGAAGTGGCGGTTGCAGCGGGCCAGGTGGCGCTCGCGCAGCACCACGATGCCGACCATGGCGTGGTCGAACAGCATCTGCTTTTCGCGCTCCGACGCGCTGAGGCGGGCCTGCGCGCGCTTTTGCTCATCGATGTCGTCAACGATCCAGATCGAGCCCTCCGCGCTGTCGGCCGGATTGATCAGCCGCCCCGTCAGATGGGCCCAGAACAGCGGGCCGCCGGTGCGCCGCATCTGGCGCTCGGTGCGGTAGGTCAGGCCCTGGGCCAGCACCGGATAGGCGGCGCGCCCCAGTTCGCGAAAAGCCTCGCGGCTGGGGTGCAGGGCCTCGCTGCTGCGGCCCACCGCGTCGCTGGGCGAGTGCAGGCCGAAGATCTCCGCATAGCGCTGGTTGCAGCGCACTACGGCGCGGTGGCGGATGAAGACGATGCCCACGCCTGCGCTGTCCAGCAAGGTCTGCTGCTCGCGCAAAATGCGTTGCAGCGCCAGCGTGGAGGACTGTCCTGGCGGCACAGCCAGGGCGTCGGGCATGAGGGACATGGCAGGGCAAGGAAGCCGAGGGCGAACGGCAAAACCTCAATTTGTACCTAATTGTTGCTCTTACAGCAACAGTAGTTACACGCATCAGCTAGGAAGCATCGCAAACAACGGTGAGCTGCCGGCGGCTGTGCCTGTCATGAAAATGTCACCGGGCCTGCCGACACTGGCGAAAGCATCTTTCTTTCTCGCCCGCGCAATGATGTCCCTGCTGCAGCCTTCGCCCTCCGTCGAACACACCGTGCAGGGCGAGGTGGTGCCGCCGGGCGCCTCTGGTGGCTCGGCTCTGGTCCTGCTGGACCGCGACCACAGCATCCTGGCCTTCAACGAACGCGTGCTGGACTGGGCCGTGCGCGAGGACGTGCCTCTGCTCGAACGCCTGCGCTACCTGTGCATCGTCTCGTCCAACCTCGATGAATTCTTTGAGGTGCGGGCGGCCGCCCACCTGGGCATGGCCCCGAATGGCAGCGCCCCGGGCCTGTGCGGCGTCAGCGCCTTCGAGGCGCTGGCGCTCAAGGCCCAGGCACTGGTGGCGCGCCAGTACGCGCTGTACAACGATTCGCTGATGCCCGCCTTTGCAGCGCTGGGCATTCGCATCGCCGCGCACAGCGAACGCACGCCCGCGCAGCGGCGCTGGGTGCGCGAGCACTTTGCGCGCGAGGTGCGGCCGCTCTTGATCCCCGTGGGGCTGGACCCGGCCCACCCCTTCCCGCAGGTGGCCAACAAGTCGCTCAACTTCATCGTGCGCCTGCGCGGCGGCGACGCCTTCGGGCGCGAAAACCAGATTGCCATCGTGAAGGTGCCCCGCGCCCTGCAGCGCATCCTGCGGCTGCCGGCCAAGGGGGCGGCGCCTGGCACCACGTTCGTCAGCCTGTCCAGCGTCATCCGCGCGCACCTGGCGGAGCTGTTTGCGGCGCGGCAGGTGGTGGAGGTCTCGCAGTTCCGCGTCACGCGCCACTCCGACCTGGCCGTGGACGAGGAAGACGTGCGCAACCTGCGCACCGCCCTGCGCCAGGGCCTGCAGCACCGCCACTACGGCCGGGCGGTGCGGCTGGAGGTGTCGGCCGGCTGCTCGGATTTCCTGGCGGACTTTCTGCGCTCGCAGTTCGAGCTGCCGGCGGCCGCGCTGTACCGCGTGCCCGGGCCGGTGAACCTGGTGCGGCTGGGCCAGCTGGTGGACCTGATCAACCAGCCGGCGCTGCTCTTTCCCGCCTGGCGGCCGGCCTGGCCGGCGCAGCTGCCGCGCGCCGGCGGCATCCTGGCGCGGCTGCGCCGGCGCGACGTGCTCATCCACCAGCCGTTTGAGAGCTTCGATGGCGTGCTGGCCTTTCTGCGCGAAGCCGCGCACGACCCGCAGGTGCTGGCCATCAAGCAGACCATCTACCGCACCGGCGCCGACGCCGAACAGATGGAGCTGCTGCGCGAGGCCGTGCGCCGCGGCAAGGAGGTGATGGCCGTGGTGGAGCTGAAGGCCCGCTTCGACGAAGAAGCCAACATCAACTGGGCCGAGGCGCTGGAGTCCATCGGCGCGCAGGTGGTCTATGGCGTGGTGGGCCTGAAGACCCACGCCAAGATGCTGCTGGTCACGCGGCGCGAGGGCGGCGGCCTGCGCCGCTACGGCCACCTGTCCACCGGCAACTACAACCCGCGCACCGCGCGGCTGTACACCGACCTGAGCCACCTCACGGCCGACCTGCACCTCACCGCCGACATGGACGCCGTGTTCGACCACCTGGCCAACCAGAACCGCGTGCCCAAACTCAAGCGCCTGCTGCTCGCGCCGTTCGATCTGCAGCGGCGCATGATCGAGAAGATCGACGCCGCCGGCCTGGCCGCCGAGCGCGGCGAGGGGGGGCGCATCGTGGCCCGGATGAACGCGCTGACCGACGAGGCCCTGATGGCGGCGCTGGTGCGCGCCGCCCGGCGCGGCGCCAGCGTGGACCTGATCGTGCGCGGCGCCTGCATGCTGCCGGCGCAGGTGGCAGGCATGACGGAGCGCATCCGCGTGCGCTCGGTCATCGGCCGCTTCCTGGAGCACACGCGGGTCTTTTACTTTCGCAGCGGCGATCAGGAAGACCTGTACCTGTCCAGCGCCGACTGGATGAACCGCAACATGCTGCGCCGCGTCGAAGTCGCCTGGCCCGTGACCGATGCCAGGCTGCGCCAGCGCATCATCGACGAGTGCCTGGTCGCCTACCTGCACGACGACCGCGACGCCTGGACGCTGGCGGGCGACGGCGGCTACACGCGCGCCCCCCGCGCCCTGGACGGCTGCGGCGCCCAGGCGGCGCTGATGGCGCGCTACGCGCCGCGCACGCCGGCCCTCAAGGGCGGCGCGGGCCTGTGAGGGGCGCGCGCCCGGGGTGCTGCGGCAGGCGGCCCGTGGCCTGGCAACTATTGTTTTGATAGCTGCCAGCGCTTGACTGACGGGCGCTAGAGGCAGATTTCATGCATATTCACGCCAGCTCGGCGTGGTAGTCCCACGGCGTCTTCTGCCAGGCCAGTGCCTCCTCGCTCAGCAGGTGGGCCGACTGCGGATAGGCCCGGGCCCAGCCCGGGCGCGTGCGCACGGTGCAGCGGCTGCCCTGCAGCTGCAGCTGCAGCCCGTCCACGTCGGGCGCGCGGCGGGCGTGGCACAGCGCCACGGCGGTGCGCAGGCACATCAGCTGCAGGGCCAGCGCCGGGTCGGCCAGAGCGGCCTCCAGCTTGCGCAGCTTGCCGCGGTGGCCCAGCACCAGCTGGCCCAGGGCCTGCAGCTCGGCCTGGGCAAAGCCTGCTGCGTCTGCATGGGCCAGGATGTAGGCGCCGTGGCGGTGGTAACCCTCGTGCGAGATGCGCCCGCCGATCTCGTGCAGCCGGGCAGCCCACTGCAGCTGGCGCGCGGCGTCCTCGCTGCCGGCGGGCGCGGCCTGCGCGAACAGCCGGCCGGCCAGCTGCGCCACGCGCGCGGCCTGCGCCTCGTCCACGCCAAAGCGCTGCACCAGGCCCTGCACGCTGGCCGAGCGCAGGTCGGCGCCGGGTTGCTCGCGCTCGAGCAGGTCGTACAGCGCACCCTGGCGCAGCGCGCCCTGGGCCACGGTGATCTGCTCCAGGCCCAGCAGGTCGAACAGGGCGCGCACGATGCTCACGCCCCCGCCGATGACCGGGCGGCGGTCGTCCTTCAGGCCGTCCAGCTTCACCCGGTCGGCGTGGCGCGCGCGCAGCAGCTGCTCGTGCAGCCAGTCCAGGCCGGCGCGGGTGATCAGGCCCTCGCCATGGCCGGCCGCGGCCAGCACCGTGCCTACCGCGCCCATGGTGCCCGACGAGCCATAGGCCACATCCCAGTGGCTGGCGTGGTAGGCCTGGGCCACTTCGTCCAGCACGGCGCGGGCGGCCGTCTCGGCGGCGGCAAAGGCCTCGCGCGTCAAGTCGCCGCCGGCAAAATAGCGCCCCGACCAAGCCACGCTGCCCACGCGGCAGGAGGCCACGGCGGCAGCCGTGAACTGCTGCCCCAGGATCAGCTCGGTGGAGCGCCCGCCGATGTCCACCACCAGCCGGCGCTCGTTCGACTGCGGCAGCAGGCGCGCAACGCCCTGGTAGATCAGCCGCGCCTCTTCCGGGCCCGAGACCACCTCGATGGGAAAACCCAGGATGGCGCTGCCGCGGCGAATGAACTCCTCGCGGTTGCGCGCCTCGCGCAGCGTCTGGGTGGCCACGGCGCGCACCCGGGCGGGCGCAAAGCCGGCCAGGCGCTCGGCAAAGCGCGCCAGGCAGTCCCAGCCGCGCTGCATGGCCGCCGGCGACAGGTTGCGTTCGTCGTCCAGATCGCCGCCCTGGCGCACGGTTTCCTTGCGGTATTCGACGCGGTGGATGAGGCCGTGCTCGAGGCGGCCGATTTCGAGGCGAAAGCTGTTGGACCCCAGGTCCACGGCCGCAAGCAGTGTTCCGTCTTGCATGAATGAGCGCGTTCAGCGCGGTTTCTTTGGCGGGGCCGCATGGTAGCGCCGCCGCGGGGGTGAACAGGCGGCTAGCCGACGATGCGGCCGTCGCCCGCCAGCATGCTCTGCGTGACCACGCCGCTGGCCAGGCGCCGGCCCTGGTAGGCCACCACGTAGCCGCCCAGCTGCACCTCGCGGCGCTTTCTGAAGGCGGCCAGCACGCTGGCGCGGTGCAGCGGGCCGGCCGCCGAGGCCAGCACCTCGGCCGTGTAGCGCGCGGCGATGAAGCCGGCCAGCCCCTGGGGCGAGGGCGGCTCGTCGTACAGCCGGCCCAGCACGTCGCGATAGGCGCGCACGATGGGCAGGCCGGCGGTGACCAGCGGCACCGGCTGGGTGGCGATCACCGGCACGTTGCGCCGCGCGCCGCCCAGCTGGGCCAGCACCTGCAGGTTCACGTCGGCCAGAGCCACCACGTAGCACTGGCGCCCGCGCGGCAGCTCCAGGGCGGCCAGATACTCGTGCAGCTCGGGCGTGCCGCCCACGAACAGCACGATCACGGGCGGCGCAGCGCGGCCCGGCGCGGCCGTCAGCACCTGGGTGCGCAGCCCCATGGCCACGCCGGCCTGCAGCACCGAGGCCTGCAGCTGCTGCTGCAGGGCAGGGTGGGCAAACACCACGCCCGCCTGCTGCACGCCCACGGCCGCCAGCGAACGCACGGCGTGGCCGATCTGGGCCTGGTAGTCGGGAAAGATGGTGAACACCGTGTCGCCCTCGTCCTGCCACTGCCGGTGCAGCCAGGGCGCGACCAGGGCCAAGCCGGCGCTGGCGCCCTGCAGCTGGGCCAGGGCAGCGGCGGCGCCGTCGCCCGCGCAGCCCGACAGCGCGACGCAGCCCGCGTGCTGGTGCGCGGCCTGCCAGGCGGCGCGCGTGGCGGCGGCCGAGCCATCGGTCTCCAGCACCAGGTGCTGCACCGGCTGGCCGCGCAGCCCGCCGCGGGCATTGAAGTCGGCCCAGGCGGCGCGCGAGCCGATCAGGAAGTCGCGGCTCACGTCCTGCTGGCGTGCCGACAGATCGACGATCTGCGCCACGGCGAGCGGGCGCTCGTCCTGGGCCCGGGCGCGCGGCAGGGCGGCAGCGGCGGCGCCCAGGCCGGCGGCCTGCAGCAGGGTGCGGCGGCGCAGGGCGGGGGCTGGGGCGGTCTGGAGTGAGGGGTGGCGGTGCATGGGGGTCTTCCGTATGCGCTGCGCCGGCATCGGCAGCGGCTGCGCAGCCTACGCAGCGCCTGCGACGGTTATGTGACAGCGGCGCGGCACCGGCGTCGCGTGGAAAAACCACCGTTGTGACGGCTGCGCCGCGTGTCATGCACCTGTCACAAACGATTCCTACAGTCCCGGCATACCGCTTTTTTTCAACCACGAGGTCTTCTTCATGAAACTCTCCGCGATTCGGGTTCTGGTGTCTGGTGTGGTGGCCATGGGCGCGGCAGGCGGCGCCTGGGCGCAGCAGGAAGCAACGGGCGCGGGCGCCAGCTTCCCCGCGCCGCTGTACTCCAAGTGGGCCGCCGACTACCACAAGGCCACGGGCGTGAAGATCAACTACCAGTCGGTGGGCTCGGGGGCCGGCCTGCGCCAGATCGAGGCCAAGACGGTGGACTTCGGTGCGTCTGATGCGCCGCTCAAGGACGAGGAGCTGACGGCCAAGGGCCTGGTGCAGTTCCCCACGGTGATCGGTGGCATCGTGCCGGTGGTCAATATCAAGGGCATCCAGCCGGGGCAGCTCAAGCTCAATGGCCAGGTCATCGGCGACATCTACCTGGGCAAGATCACCAAGTGGAACGATGAGGCCGTCCGCGCGCTGAACCCCGGCGTGGCCCTGCCCGACGCGGCCATCGCCCCGGTGCGCCGCGCCGACGGCTCGGGCACGACGTTCGGCTTCACCAACTACCTGTCCAAGACCAACGCCGACTGGAAGGCCAAGGTGGGCGAGGGCACGGCGGTGAATTGGCCCCTGGGCGCGGGCGGCAAGGGCAACGAGGGCGTGGCCGCCTTCGTGGGCCGCCTGCCCAATTCCATCGGCTACGTGGAGTACGCCTATGTCAAGCAAAACAAGCTGACCTACGCGCAGATGCAAAACAGCGCCGGCCACTTCGTCTCGCCGGACGAGGCCTCCTTCAAGGCTGCTGCCGCAGGCGCTGACTGGGCGAAAAGCTTCTACCAGATCCTGACCAACCAGCCCGGCCCGGACGCCTGGCCCATCACGTCGGCCACCTTCATCCTGATGCACAAGGCGCAGGACAAGCCGGTGCAGGCCGCCACGGCGCTCAAGTTCTTCGAGTGGGCCTACAAGAGCGGCGACAAGACCGCCTCCGACTTGGACTACGTGGCCATGCCCGAAAGCGTCAAGGGCGTGATCGCCAAGTCCTGGGGCGACATCAAGGACGCCTCCGGCCAGGCCATTTCGCTGAAGTAAGCTGGCGCGCCGGCCCGCCCTGCACGGGCCGGCCGGCTGCCTTGCAACCCCACCATCCCAGGCAACGGACGTGTCCACCATGCTGCCAGCAGCCCCCCAGGCGGCCCCGCTCGAAGCGGCCCGCCGGCTTTCCCCCAGTGCCCCGCCTGCGCGCCGGCCGATGGTCTCCGGCGTGCTGGTGGACCGCATCTTCGGCGCGCTGGCGCGCGGCGCGGCGCTGCTCACGTTGGCGCTGCTGCTGGGCATCATGGCCTCGCTGGTGCATGGCGCCTGGCCTTCCATCCAGGCCTACGGCCTGGGCTTTCTGACCAGCAGCGTGTGGGACCCGGTCAAGGACGAGTACGGCGGCCTGGTCATGATCTACGGCACGCTGGCCACGTCGTTCATCGCCCTGCTGATCGCCGTGCCGGTCAGCTTCGGCATCGCGCTGTTCCTGACGGAGCTCTCGCCGGCCTGGCTCAAGCGCCCGCTGGGCACGGCCGTGGAGCTGCTGGCGGCGGTGCCTTCCATCGTCTACGGCATGTGGGGGCTGATGGTCTTCGGGCCCATCCTGGCCACCTGGGTGCAGCAGCCGCTGCAGGCGCTGCTGTCGGGCGTGCCGTACTTCGGCGCACTGGTGTCGGGCCCGCCGGTGGGCATCGGCATCCTGTCGGCCGGGATCATCCTGGCGATCATGATCATCCCGTTCATCGCCTCGGTGATGCGCGACGTGTTCGAGGTCACGCCGGCGCTGCTCAAGGAGTCTGCCTACGGCCTGGGCGCCACCACCTGGGAGGTGGTCTGGAAGGTGGTGCTGCCCTATACCAAGTCCGGCGTGCTGGGCGGAGTGATGCTGGGCCTGGGCCGCGCCCTGGGCGAGACCATGGCCGTCACCTTCGTCATCGGCAACATGAACCAGCTCAATACGCTGTCGGTCTTCGACGCGGCCAATAGCATCACCTCGGCCCTGGCCAACGAGTTCGCCGAGGCCGCCCAGGGCCTGCACCAGGCCTCGCTGATCTACCTGGGGCTGGTGCTGTTCTTCATCACCTTCGTCGTGCTGTCGCTGTCCAAGCTGCTGCTGGCGCGGCTGAAAAAGAGCGAAGGAGCGCGCGCATGAACACCGCCACCGACACCCGCACCTCGCAGCGGCTGATCGCCGCCGCCGACCTGGCCCAGGTGCGCGCCACGCGCTACGCGGCGCGCAAGCGCGTGAACCAGGTGGCGCTCACGCTGTCGCTGCTGGCCATGGCCTTTGGCGTGTTCTGGCTGGTCTGGATCTTGTGGGAGACCGTCCGCCTGGGCCTGGGCGGCCTGAGCCTGGCGCTGTTCACCCAGATGACGCCGCCGCCGGGCGAGGCCGGCGGCCTGGCCAACGCCCTCTTCGGCTCGTTCGTCATGGTGGCGCTGGCGACCTTCGTGGGCACGCCCATCGGCATCATGGCCGGGGTGTACCTGGCGGAATACCACCCGCGCGGCTGGCTGGCCGCCACCACGCGCTTTGTCAACGACATCCTGCTGTCGGCCCCCAGCATCGTCATCGGCCTGTTCGTCTATGCGGTGGTGGTCGTGCGCTTCAAGAGCTTCTCCGCCTGGGCCGGCATCCTGGCCCTGGCGCTGATCGTCATTCCGGTGGTCATCCGCACCACCGAGAACATGCTGCTGCTGGTGCCCGCCAGCCTGCGCGAGGCGGCCTACGCCCTGGGCACGCCCAAGTGGAAGGTCATCACCCTGGTGACGCTGCGCGCGGCGCGCGCCGGCGTCATCACCGGCGTGCTGCTGGCCGTGGCGCGCATCGCCGGCGAAACGGCGCCGCTGCTCTTTACCGCGTTGAACAACCAGTTCTGGAACGGCGACCTGTCCAAGCCCATGGCCAGCCTGCCGGTGACCATCTTCAAGTTCGCCATGAGCCCCTACGAGAACTGGCAGCAGCTGGCCTGGGCGGCGGTGTTCTTGATCACGCTGGCCGTGCTGGCCCTGAACATCCTGGCGCGCGTGCTGGCGCGGCAGAAATAAGACAACGCAACGATTTCCCTAGCGAGAGTTTTGATGCCCTCCACCCGGACCTTCGAGCCCCCGCGCGCCAAGCTCACCGTGCGCGACCTGAACTTCTATTACGGGCGCTTTCATGCGCTCAAGAACATCCACCTGGACATCCCGGAAAACAAGGTCACGGCCTTCATCGGGCCGTCCGGCTGCGGCAAGTCCACGCTCTTGCGCACCTTCAACCGCATGTTCGAGCTGTACCCCGAGCAGCGCGCCGAAGGGCAGATCCTGCTGGACGGGCAGGACCTGCTGACCAGCCGCGAGGACGTGGCGCTGATCCGCGCCAAGGTGGGCATGGTGTTCCAAAAGCCCACGCCCTTCCCGATGTCCATCTACGACAACATCGCCTTCGGCGTGAAGCTGTTCGAGCGCCTGAACGCCACCGACATGGAAGAGCGCGTGGAGTGGGCGCTGAAGAAGGCCGCGCTGTGGGGCGAGGTCAAGGACAAGCTGCACCAAAGCGGCTCCGGCCTGTCGGGCGGCCAGCAGCAGCGCCTGTGCATCGCCCGCGGCATCGCCATCAAGCCCGAGGTGCTGCTGCTGGACGAGCCGTGCTCGGCGCTGGACCCGATCTCCACCGCGAAGATCGAGGAGCTGATCGCCGAGCTGAAGAACGACTACACGGTGGTCATCGTCACGCACAACATGCAGCAGGCCGCGCGCTGCAGCGACTACACGGCCTACATGTACCTGGGCGACTTGGTGGAGTTCGGCGAGACCGAGGCCATGTTCTTCAAGCCCCAGCGCAAGGAGACCGAGGACTACATCACCGGAAGATTTGGATGACCCCCCTGAGCGGCTGCGCCGCTTCCCCCCAGAGGGGGACTTTGCTCAGCGCGGCGGGGGATCCAAAGCGCGGCGGCCTTGGCTTGGCGCATGCCAGTAGCAGGGCGTTGCAGGCTCTTGAGACCTGAGGAAAAGAAATGACCGAGAAGCACCTTTCCACGCAGTTCGACAGCGAGTTGAACGCGATTTCCGCCCGTGTCATGGAGCTGGGCGGGCTGGTGGAGTCGCAGATCCGCCAGGCCATCCACGCGCTGTCGCACTTCAGCCCCGAGGCGGCGCAGGAGGTGGAGACGCTGGAGCAGCGCGTGAACGCCATGGAAGTCGAGATCGACCATGAGCTGACCACCATCATTGCCCGGCGCCAGCCCACGGCGCGCGACCTGCGCCTCTTGATGGCCTTTTCCAAGGCCACGGCCAACCTGGAGCGCATGGGCGACGAGGCCACGCGCATGGCGCGCATGTGCCTGTCCATCATCGACAGCGGCGCCGCCCGCGCCCTGCCCACCAGCGACCTGCGCGTGGCGGCAGATCTCGCCTCGGGCCTGCTGCGCAAGGCGCTGGACGCGTTTGCGCGGCTGGACACGCGTGCCGCGCTGGCCATCCTGAAGGAGGACGACCTGATCGACCAGGAGTTCGACGGCTTCGTGCGCAAGCTCATCACCTACATGATGGAAGACCCGCGCAAGATCTCGCCCAGCCTGGACCTGCTGTTCCTGGCCAAGGCCATCGAGCGCATCGGCGACCACTCCAAGAACGTGGCCGAGCTGATCATCTACCTGGTGGAGGGGCGCGACGTGCGCCACCGCGCGCTGCACGAGATCGAGTCCGCACTGGGCTGAACACGCACCCCCGCACCCGATGACCAAGAAACTGCCCCGCGTGCTCATCGTCGAGGACGAGCCGCCGATCGCCGAACTCATCGCCGTGAACCTGCGCCACAACGGCTTTGCGCCCGTGTGGGCCGAAGACGGCGAATCCGCCCAGCGCGAGCTGGACGCCGTGCTGCCCGATGTCATCTTGCTGGACTGGATGCTGCCGGGCATGAGCGGCCTGCAGCTGGCCCGACGCTGGCGCGCCGACAGCCGCACCAAGGCCGTGCCCATCCTGATGCTGACCGCGCGTGGCGACGAGCCCGACAAGGTCGCCGGGCTGGACGCCGGCGCCGACGACTACGTGACCAAGCCCTTTTCCACCCAGGAGCTGCTGGCGCGCATGCGCGCCGTGCTGCGCCGGCGCGCGCCCGAGCAGCTCAGCGACAGCGTGGCCATTGGCGCGCTGGTGCTGGACGCGGCCACCCACCGCGTCAGCTGGCAGGGCGAGCCGCTCAAGGTGGGGCCGACGGAATTTCGCCTGCTGCACTACCTCATGAAGCACCCCGAGCGCGTGCACAGCCGCGCGCAGCTGCTGGACAAGGTCTGGGGCGACCACGTCTTCATCGAGGAGCGCACGGTGGATGTGCACATCAAGCGCCTGCGCGAAGCCCTGGGCAGCGCCGGGCGCCTGGTGCAGACCGTGCGCGGCGCCGGCTATCGGCTCACCGCCGAGGCCGCGGTCGATGCCCAGGCGTGAGCGCAACTGGACTATCAAAACAATAGCTGCTGCCGCTTGTACGGCAAGGGTTTCAAAGTCATTTGATGCCGAAACCCTCGTCAATCAAGCGCAAGCAGCTACTCAAACCATAGCAAACCCGCCATGCTGTTGCGCCTGTTCGTTCTGACCCTGTGCCAGCTGGCCGGCGCCGCGGCCGGCTGGTGGCTGGCACGCGCCTGGGGCGCGGCGGCGGGCGCCGCACTGGGCGCCTGGCTGTGGCTGGCCGCGGACAGCTGGGCGGCGGCGCGCCTGCTGGCCTGGCTGCGCAGCGGCGAGCCCGGCGAGGCGCTGCCCCGCCTGCACGGCCCCTGGGCCGAGGCCGCCGAGCGCGCCCGGCGCCTGCTGCGCGACGGCCAGCGGCGCGAGCAGGCCAGCCAGGGCCGGCTGGACGACATCCTGGCCGCGCTGCAGGCCTCGCCCAACGGCGTGACGCTGCTGGACGCCGGCGGCCACATCGAATGGTGTAACCAGATGGCCGAGGAGCACTTCGGCCTGGACGCCACGCGCGACGCGCTGCAGTCCATCGGCAACCTGGTGCGCGAGCCCGAGTTCGCCGCGTACCTGGCCGGCGGCGACCACGCGCCGGGCGTGGTGTTGCCCGGGCGCGGCAGCACGCCGTCGCGGCCGGTGCGCATTGCCGTGCATCTGCACCCCTATGGCGACGGGCGGCGCCTGCTGCTGTCGCGCGACATCACCCAGCTGGAGCAGGCCGAGGCCATGCGCCGCGACTTCGTGGCCAACGTCTCGCACGAGATCCGCACGCCGCTCACGGTGCTGATCGGCTTCGTCGAGACGCTGCAGACCCTGCCGCTGTCCGCTGCCGAGCGCGATCGCTACCTGGGCCTGATGGCGCGCCAGGGCGAGCGCATGCAGCGCCTGGTGCAGGACCTGCTGACCCTGTCGCGCCTGGAGGGCAGCCCGCTGCCCGGGCGCCAGGACTGGGTCAGCGTGCGCGAGCTGCTGCGCCACTGCCACGATGAAGCCAGGGCGCTGTCGGCCGCGCTGACCCAGGGCGCCCGGGCGCACCACATCGCCTTTCCGGATGCCGCGCAGGCCGAGGCGGCCGGCCAGGTCGCGGGCAGCGCCGGCGAGCTGCAAAGCGCCTTGACCAACCTGGTCAACAACGCCGTGCGCTACACGCCGGCGGGCGGCTCCATTACCGTCTGCTGGGAGGCGCAGCCCGGCGGTGGCGCGCGCTTTTGCGTCACCGACAGCGGCCCGGGCATCGCGCCCGAGCACCTGGCGCGCATCACCGAGCGCTTTTACCGCGTGGACCGCAGCCGCTCGCGCGACACCGGCGGCACCGGCCTGGGCCTGGCCATCGTCAAGCACGTGGCGCAGCGCCACGGCGCCGTGCTGCGCGTGGCCAGCCTGCTGGGCGAGGGGGCCACGTTCAGCATCGAGTTCCCCGCCGCGCGGCTGCGCGCCGCGCGCGAGCTCAGCGCTGCCGGGACTGCGCCTTGAGAGCGCGTTTACACCCTGCGCGCGGGTGTGCAGTCGCGGCCTCGGGCGGGGCGGTCTGCGTCGAAAGCAAATCCTCGCGCCAGCACAGGCCATCGCTGTGGTTTGCGCCTAGCAGCTGTCCCGATCCGCATCCTGCACCCCTTCGCGCGCAGATCGCAAACATGCTCTGAGCACAAAGGCCAGCAGCGCCCAGAAGGCCAGCGCCACCCCGGCCAGGGCCGCCGCGCTGGCCATCCAGAAGGCCGCGGGCGAGTGCAGCGGCCCCACGCCGCCCACGCCGCGGTAGGCCAGCGCATAGCCGCCGCCCAGGCCCGCGCCCCACAGCATCACGCCATACACCAGCAGTGGCGCCAGCGTGATGTGCCAGCTGCGCAGCACGAAGATGCACAGCGTCTGCACCGCATCGGCCACGTGGTAGGCGGCCACCCAGCCCAGCAGGGCAGTGGTCAGCGCGACCACGGCGGCGTCGTTGGAGTACAGCGCCGCCACCGGCCCGCGTACTATCAAAAGAAGAGCTGCCAGCGCACAGCCGGTAAGGGATGCAAGCCAAAAACCCTTCCAGACGGCGGCGGCGGCCTGGGCCTCGTCGCCGCTGCCGCGCCAAAAGCTGGCGCGGGCGCTGGTGGCGATCGCCAGCGACAGCGGCACCATGTACAGCACGGCCGCCAGGTTGCCCGCGATCTGGTGCGCGGCCGAAGCCAGCACCCCCTGGCGCGCGACGAACAGCGCCATCAGCGTGAAGGACGTCACCTCCACCATGATCGCCAGCCCCGCCGGCAGGCCCAGCCGCAGAAAGCGCGCCAGCTGCGCGCCCTCGGGCGGCTCGGGCCGCCGCCACAGGGCCAGCGGCGCGTACAGGGGCTGGCGGCGCACCATCCACAGGCCCAGCAGCGCCAGTGCGTAATTGACGGCCAGCGTGGCCCAGGCGCAGCCGGCCACGCCCTGGGGCGCCAGCCCCGCGCCGCCGAAGGTGAACCAGATGGACAGCGGCACCTTGATGGCCAGCGAGCCCAGCTGCAGCCAGGTGACCAGCTGCGGCCAGCCCAGCGCCTGGTTGAGCGTGCCGTGGATGCGAAACAGCAGCGCCGGCGGCAGCCCGAAGGCCAGGATGGCCAGGTAGTCGGCCACCAGGGCGCGCAGCTCGGGCGGCACGTCGGTGGCGCGCAGGATGGGCCCGGGCGCCAGCAGCGCGGCCATGCCCAGCACGCTGGCGGCCAGCCACAGGTACAGCGACTGGCGCACGCTGGCGCCGATCGCGGCTTGCTGGCCGGCGCCGCGTTGCTCTGCCCACACCGGCAGCAGTGCCTGCAGCACGCCCATCAGCGCCACATAGACGCTGACGAACACCGCCGAGCCAATAGACAGCGCCGCCAGCGAGTCCTGCGAGTGGCGCCCGGCGACGATGGTGTCCGTCACGCCGAAGGCCATCACGGCCAGCTGCCCGGCCAGCACCGTCAGGGCGTGGCGGGAGATGGTGGCCAGCTCGCTCATCAGCGATCGGTGGATGGGGTCGGCAGCACGGCGCGGCGCAGCACCAGCAGGCGGTCGCTGCGCTCGGTCGGGCGGCCCACGCTGGCCACCAGCTCCCAGCGCCCGGCCGGCCCGGCAGTGGCCAGGCGCGCGCGCGCTTCGCCGTCGGCAATCAGCCAGTCGCACAGGCCGGCCTGCGCGGCGGGCACCACATCCAGCCCGCCGTGGTAGGACAGGGCGGCCAGCTGCGCACGGCTCAGGCCCTGGCCCGCGATGCAGCCCGGCTGCGGCCCCAGCACGGCGGAGACGCCGGCGATCTGCGGGGCAAAGCTGCGGCCGTAGTCCAGCAGCGGCAGCCACAGCGTCATGACCAGCAGCCAGCCCAGCGTGGCGCCGGTGGCGGGCAGCACCAGGCTCTTCCACAGCGCGGCGCGATGGCGCCCGGCGCGCCACCACACCAGCGCGCCCCAGGCCAGCGTGGCGGCCACCGCCACGGCAAAGGCCAGGGCCGAGAAGTGCGGCACGTAGCCCGGCGCCAGCCGCGCCACGTTGGCCGCGGGCTTGGCCGGCACGCCGGTCTGCACCGCCAGCCACACCACCCATACGGCGATGGCGCCGATGCTGAAGAACAGCAGCGTGAACCAGTCGATCAGCGCCGTCAGGCCGCGGCGCAGCGTGGGCAGCGCAAACGCGGCCAGCGTGGCCAGCGCCGGCAGGGCCAGCAGCAGCGCCCGATCGGCCGGTTGGGTCAGCAGCGCCGTGGCGGCCGACACCAGCGCAAACCACAGCGGCAGCCACAGGTGGCGGTGCCAGGCACGGCTGGCGATCTGTTGGCGCCAGCGCCAGCAGGTCCACAGCGCCAGCGGCCAGGCGGGCCACGGAAACCAGATGAACAGGCGCAGCAGGCTTTGCCACTGCTTGGTCTCTTCGTAGCTGACGATGCGCCAGCGCCACAGCCCCAGCGCCGCAGCCAGCAGCGCGGCGGCCGCCGTCAGCGCCAGCAGTGTGGCGGCGCCCAGGGCGCGCTGGCGCGGCGTGGCCGGCAGTGCCTGCCAGACCAGCCAGGCGCTGCCCGTGCCCAGCAGCGCAGCCATGCTCGGCGCGCCGCTCAGCACCAATCCGGCGAGGCCGGCGCCGGCAGCCACGGCACCCCAGGCCATGCGCGCCGGCAGCAGCGCGCCGGCGGCGAACACCAGCGCGCTGCAGGCCAGCTGGGTCAGGTAGCCGGTGGTCTCGTGCGAATACTGCATCAGCCCCAGGCAGGCGATCAGGGCCAGCAGGGCGGCATCGGCCATGGTGCGGGCGTAGTCCTCGGGACTGGCCTCGCCGCCGAAGGCGAACGCCACCGGCTGCGCGCCGGGGCTGCGCGCCAGCTCGCGCACGGCATACCACGTGGCGGCAAACGTCAGGGCCAGCAGCGCCATGAAGGGCACGCGCGCGGCCAGGGCCGCGGGCAGCCAGCCGTCCAGCGCCTGGATGGCCCAGGCGCCCAGCCAGTAGGGCAGCAGGCCGTCGGTGTCCGGCGGCAGGCCGCCCAGCAGCGGCGCAGACCAGCCGGTGCGCGCGAGGGCCAGCTCGCGCATGTAGCCGAAGGCGGCCATGTCCTCGCCGCGCCAGGGCGCGCGCCCCAGGTAGCCGGCCACGGTATAGGCCAGGCACAGCAGCGCCAGCGCCCAGCGCGGCAGCGGGCGCACGGCGTTACGGGCAACGATGGCGGGGGAGGGCAGGTTCACGCTGGAGCAGGGCAGGGCGGCGACGGCCGCGACCGGCTGGAGGATAGCGGGGAAAACGCGCCCGCTGCCGCGGCGGGCAGCGACAGGTGCGGGCAAGAAAAAAGGCAGCGCGGCGTGCCGGGCTGCCTTTGGGTGCGGCTGTGGTGCGCGCGGGGCGCACAGCCACAGCCTGCCTGCGGTGCTTACTTCGCGGCTGCGGCGCTCTTGCCGAAGCGGTTGCGGAAGCGCTCCACGCGGCCGCCCATGTTGTCCACGGACTTTTGCGTGCCCGTGTAGAACGGGTGCGATTCGGACGACGTGTCCAGCTTGTACAGCGGGTATTCCTTGCCTTCGAAGGTGTCGGTCTCACGCGTGTTCACGCACGAGCGCGTCACGAACTTGAAACCGTTGGACAGGTCCACGAAGAGCACTTCGCGGTAGGTAGGGTGGATGCCTTCTTTCATGGTCTTGCCTCAGCAGTCAGTGGCGGCAGCCGTGCCGGATGGGAAACAACCCTTGTTTCGCCAAAACATCCAGCGTACTTGCCGCACAGGAAAAGCCCGCGATTATACCGCGCGGCGCACGGGGCTGCTATGCCTGGCCCAGCGCCAGCGTGGCGTAGGCCTTGTCCAGCGCCTCGATGCCCAGGCGCAGCACCTGGGCTGCGTCCAGGCCGCAGGCTGCGGCGGGCGCGTCCAGCGCTTCGGTGTCAGGGTTCTCGTGGGCCCGCGCCAGCGCCAGCGCCTCGCGGTAGATGCCCGGCTGGCCCAGCAGCGCCTGTTGCACGGCAGGCGGCAGGCGGGCGGCCTGGGCCAGCGCGGGCAGGCTCTGGCCGGTCAGCAGATCGAGCATGGAAAACAGGCCCAGCAGGAACAGCTCGTCGGGGCAGTCGGGTACCCGGCCCTGGCCAGCCACACCTTCCAGGAAGAAAGCCCGCGTGAGCGCCTGTTCGGACAAGAGGCGCTCGCGAAAGCCTGCCTGGCGAATGTCGAACAGCAGCAGCGACAGCCAGCGGTAGCAGCGCTCGCGCCCCAGCAACTGCAGGGCGGAGTCGATGGTCAGCACCGGCTCGCGCAGGCCCATGGCGGGCGAGTTCAGGTAGCGCAACAGCTTGAAGGTCATCACCGGGTCGGTGGTGATCTGGCGCGCGATGCTGCGCAGATCCTCGTCGCCGCGCAGCAGGTTCAGCAACTTGAGCGTGAGCGCCTGGTTGGTCTCGCTCCTGGGCGGGTGCCAGTCGTCGCGGCGGGTGACGAAGTCGCCCAGGAAGTAGTCGAACCCCATCTGGAAGCACAGGTGGAATTCCTCCTGCGCGCGCAGCTCCTGCGCCATCAGCCGCAGGGCGGGCGCCCGGGGCGGGCGCTGGCGCTGCAGCGATTGGCGCAGCGCGTCCAGCTGCAGGCCGTCCAGCCCTGCGGTCTGGAACTGCACGTATTCGCCCTGGGCGGCCAGCGGCTCCAGCGCCGGATGCTCGGCCAGCGCGCGGGCGCTCAGCACCCAGCCCATGGCAAAGCCGGCCCGGCGCAGGGCGTCCAGCCGGGGCGCCAGCAGCTCGGGCACCAGGGGCTGGCGCCCGGGCTTGAGCATCAAAACGGTGTTGTGCGCAGGCAGCTGGGTCAGCAACGGGTTGTCCAGGGAGACCGGCGACAGGCCGACGAAGGCCAGGCGGTGGCCCAGCAGGCTGTGGATGCCCAGCGAGGCCAGGCTGCGCAGCAGCACGTCGTCATAGACCTTGTGCCGCAGGTCCTGCTTGCCCTGCAGACGCGATTGCAGGTTGTCCTGCAGGTTGAAGGTGTAGCCGGCGATGCGCTCGTCCCGGCCGAGCACCGGCTCGCGGCGCACGAAAGAGGGCGTAGCGGCCAGCGAATTGGCCGTGGCCAGGGGCGCCAGCCGGTCAAGCGCCTCGAACTGCTGGCGGCTGCGCAGCTCCGGCGACGGCGACGGCGGCGCCGGCGCGGGGCGCGGGCGGCCCAGCAGGCGGCGCAGGATGTCGAGCATGGTGGGGCGTTGGCTCCTGGAGTCCCCAGCCTGCAGCCGCGTGTCTGGCGCTCAGCCGCCGCGGCGCATGGCCTCGAAGAATTCGACGTTGGTCTTCGTCTCCTTCATCTTCTTGATCATCAGCTCCATGGACTCGATCTCGTCCATGTTGTACATGAACTGGCGCAGGATGCGGGTCTTTTGCAGGATCTCGGGCGGCAGCAGCAGCTCTTCGCGGCGCGTGCCGCTCTTGTTCATCTCGATCGCCGGGAACACGCGCTTTTCATACAGGCGCCGGCTCAGGTGCACCTCGCTGTTGCCGGTGCCCTTGAATTCCTCGAAGATCACCTCGTCCATGCGGCTGCCGGTGTCCACCAGCGCGGTGGCGATGATGGTCAGCGAGCCGCCTTCCTCGACCTTGCGGGCAGCGCCGAAGAAGCGCTTGGGACGCTGCAGCGCCGCGGCGTCCACACCTCCGGACAACACCTTGCCGCTGGAGGGCACGACGTTGTTGTAGGCGCGGGCCAGGCGGGTGATGGAGTCCAGCAGGATCACCACGTCCTTTTTCAATTCCACCAGGCGTTTGGCGCGCTCGATCACCATCTCGGCCACGTGCACGTGGCGCGCGGCCGGCTCGTCGAAGGTGGAGGCAATGATCTCGCCCTTGACCGAGCGCTGCATCTCGGTCACTTCCTCGGGCCGCTCATCGACCAGCAGCACCATCAGGTGCACGTCCGGGTTGTTGGCGGTGATGGCGTGGGCGATGTGCTGCATCATCACCGTCTTGCCGCTCTTCGGGGGCGCGACGATCAGCGCGCGCTGGCCGCGGCCGATGGGCGAGATGATGTCGATGATGCGGCCGGTGATGTTCTCTTCGCCCTTGATGTCGCGCTCGAGCTTCATCTGCTCGCGCGGAAACAGCGGCGTCAGGTTCTCGAACATCACCTTGTGCTTGTTCTGCTCGGGCGCGCCGCCGTTGACGGTGTCCAGCTTGGTCAGAGCGAAGTAGCGCTCGCCATCCTTGGGGATGCGCACCTCGCCCTCGATCATGTCGCCGGTGTGCAGGTTGAAGCGGCGTACCTGGCTGGGGCTGATGTAGATGTCGTCGGTGCTGGCGGTGTAGCTGGTGTCGGGGCTGCGCAGGAAGCCGAAGCCGTCGGGCAGGATCTCGAGCACACCGTCGGCGAACACCTGCTCGCCGGCCTTGGCGCGCTTCTTGATGATCGCGAACATCAGCTCCTGCTTGCGCATCCGGCCGCCGTTTTCGATCTCCAGCGCTTCGGCTTGCTTGAGCACTTCGGACACGTGCAAAGCCTTGAGTTCGTTGAGGTGCATGAAATGACTCCTTGAGCGGAGTGAGGACAGGTGTCTTGGGGAGGGGAGGGGCTGCGCGCCGTGCGGGCCACGAAGCGTGGCGGGGAGGACGAGCCGGTGATCCGGGCCTGCCGCGACTGTGGGTAGGTGCGGCGGGGCGATCAGCGCGCAAATTATGACAGGAAATCTGCGAAAGCCCCAGGCGCGGTGCGCATGGCCTGGGCCGCGGGGTCAAACGAAGCGGCTGCGCAGGAGCAGCCGCAACGTGCCGGCAGGGCCGGCGCAGGGTCAGGCCAGCTGCTGATCGATAAAGGCGGTGAGCTGCGCCTTGCTGAGGGCGCCGACCTTGGTGGCAGCCAGCTGGCCGTCCTTGAACAGCATCAGCGTGGGGATGCCGCGGATGCCGAACTTGGCCGGCACTTCGCGGTTGTCGTCCACGTTCATCTTGGCCACGGTCAGGCGGCCCTGGTAGGCGGCGGCGACCTCGTCCAGGATGGGCGCGATCATCTTGCACGGACCGCACCATTCGGCCCAGTAATCCACCAGCACCGGGGTGCTGGCCTTGAGCACGTCGGCATCGAAGCTGGCGTCGCTGAGTTGCTTGATGAGTTCGCTGGCCATGGGCGTTTCCTTCGGTTCCTTCCCGCGTCTGGGGCTGTCTGCTGCGTTTAAAGTCTGGTCATTGTGACAGAAACCCGAACCTCGCGCGGCGCCGTGGCCGTACCCCTCGTGCTATGACAGTCATAGCGACAGACGATCGCCCGGCGCAGGGCTGGAGCGAGGTGTTCACCCACGTACAGGCTCTGGCGGCCGGGCGCGGGGTGCGCCTGTGCGCGGTGGTGGTGCTGGTGCCCTACGCCCAGCTCATGGCCCAGGCCGCGCGGCAGTGGCAGCGGCTGCATCCCCAGGGTTTTGCCCCGCGCTTTGAGACCACGCGCAATTGGGCGGTGCGCTTTGCCGCCCCGGCGCCGCATGCCAGCGAGTACACCGGCGAGCGGGCACGCGACGCCATAACCGCCCGCGCCCTGCTGGAGCGCGCCGGCCTGGGCGAGCAGCGCGAGATGCTGGCTGCGCTGGTGCTGGAGATGGCCGCCCAGCTGGCCGGCGCGGTGGCCGCCGTCGCACCCGGTCAGCGGGCGCAGTGGGGCGAGGCGGCGCGCGCGCTGCTGCCCGCGGGGGGCGATGGCGCCGCCCTGCGCTTTGAGGCCGCCGCCGCGCGCGTCGCCCTGGAATGGGTGCTGGCCTCGCGCCACGCCAGCGACGTGCTGTTTGCTCCGCAGGCACGCCAGGCCGCGCGGCTGCTGGTGGTGCTGGGCGGGCTGCAGCCCGATCCGCTGGCGCAGGCGCTGCTGGCGCATTGGGGCGAGGACGGCTGGTCTGCCGGCCTGCACCTGCCTCCTGCCGCCGATGCGCCGTGCATCGCCCTGCATGCCGTGGACGACGGCGAGGCCGAGGCGCAGCGCGCCGCAGCCTGCGTGCTGGCCCATCTGGCGGCAGCCCGCGCCCCGGTGGCGCTGGCCGCCACCGACCGGGCGCTCACCCGCCGCGTGAGCGCGCTGCTGCACGCGGCCGGGGTCAGCGTGCAGGACGAGACCGGCTGGGCGCTGTCCACCACGCGGGCCTCTGCCCAGCTCATGGCGCTGCTGCGCGCCTGCGCGTGGGACGCGCCGGCCGATGAGGTGCTGGACTGGCTCAAGCACTGCCCCGGCGCCGATGCGCCGTCGCTGCACGCCCTGGAGCGCTGGCTGCGCCGCCAGGGCGAGCGCCTGTGGAGCGCCGGCGCGGCCGACCTGGCTGCGAGCAGCGCCCGCCACCCGCTGGAGGCCGCGCTGGCCGCGCAGTGCGAGCAATGGCGCGCACGGCTGCAGGCCGCGCGCCCGCTGGCCGCCTGGCTGGCCGCGCTGCGCCAGCTGCTGCAGGACTGCGGTGCGTGGGACGCCCTGGAGGCCGACCCCGCCGGCGAGCGCGTGCTGGCCGAGCTGCGACTGCCGCCCGGCCTGGGCGATGAGCTGCACAGCGTGGACGGCGCGGGCCGGCGCCTGAGCCTGGCCGAATTCACCCGCTGGGCGGGCGAGGTGCTGGAAAGCGCCCGCTTTCGTCCCGAATACCCTGACGGCGCGCCCGTCGTCGTGCTGCCCCTGGCGCAGCTGCTGGCGCGCCCCTTCGCCGCGCTGGTCGTTCCCGGCTGCGACGAAAAGCGCCTGCAGGCCGCGCCCGAGCCGCCCGGGCCGTGGACCGCCGCGCAGCGCGAAGGCCTGGGCCTGCCCACGCGCGAGGCGCTGGCCCAGGCCCAGCGCGCCGCCTGGCAGTACGCGCTGGGCCTGCCGCACGTGGAGCTGGTCTGGCGCACCGGCGACGGGCGCAGCGAGCCGCTGCTGGCCAGCCCGCTGGTGCAGGCGCTGCGCCTGCTGGGCGGGGCTGCCCAGGGGCAGGACGCCTGCGTGCCGCGCGCCGTCGCCGCCGCACCCGTGGCCCGGCCCCGGGCCGACGGCCGTGCGCTGCCGCTGCAGCGGCTGTCGGCATCGGCCTATGCCGACCTGCGCCACTGCCCCTATCGCTTTTTCGCGTTGCGCCAACTGGGCCTGCAGGAAGACGGCGAGCTGGACGGGCAGGTGGACAAGCGCGACTTCGGCACCTGGCTGCACCGGCTGCTGCAGCATTTTCACGAAGGCCTGGCCGCGGCTGCGGGCGGGCCCGGGCGCGCCGCACTCATGGACGAGGCGGCTGCGCGTGCCACGCGCGAACTGCGCCTGGAGGGCGGCGACTTTCTGCCCTGGGCCAGCGGCTGGCCCCTGCTGCGCGAGGGCTACCTGGACTGGCTGAGCAGCTACGAAGCGGCCGAGCGCGGCGCCTTTGCCCATGCCGAGCTGCGCGCCCGCCAGCCGCTGGCCGGCGTGGAGCTCATCGGCACGCTGGACCGCGTGGACGTGATCCACGGCGCCGGGCAGCCGCCCGTACACCTGATCATCGACTACAAGAGCGAGAGCGCCACCCGCACCCGCGAGCGCATCGGCGCCGGTGGCGAAGACATCCAGCTGGCCTTCTATGCCGCCCTCATGCCCCCGGGCCACAGGCTGCGCGCCGCCTATCTGAACGTGGGCGAGCGCGGCGAAGTCCGGCTGTACGAGCAGGACGGCCTGGAGCAGCTGCACCAGCAGCTGCTGCGCGCCATCGAGCACGACATGGCCCGCATCGCCGAAGGCGAGCTGATGCAGGCGCTGGGCGAGGGCGCCGTGTGCGACTGGTGCGCCGCGCGCGGCCTGTGCCGCAGGGATTTCTGGAATGACTAGCAGAGGCACCCCCCTGAGGCGCTGCGCGCCTTCCCCCCGCTCTCGCAGCGCAATGCGCTGCGGGCAGGGGGACGACGCCCTCGCTGCGGGGCGGCCCTTGCTCGGCGTCTGCTGGCCTGACGCGCGCCAGCTGCGTGGGGCGTGGGCGCTGCGTGGCGTACTGGAAGAGAAAAATGACTGTGCAAGCCGCCTATGAACTGAACGGCCGCAGCGTCTCGCGCGAGGCGTTTTATGCGGTGGCCTGCGATCCGCGCCGCAGCGTGGCGGTGGAGGCCTGCGCTGGCGCGGGCAAGACCTGGATGCTGGTGTCGCGCATGCTGCGCGCGCTGTTGGAAGGCAGCGCGCCGCACGAGATCCTGGCCATCACCTTCACCAAGAAGGCCGCGGGCGAGATGCGCGAGCGGCTGCAGCAGTGGCTGCAGGACTTTGCCGCGTGCCCGGCGGACGAGCTGCCAGGCGAGTTGATTGCACGAGGAATCGACCCGCAAGCCGCATGGGACAAGCGCGAGCAGCTACAAAAACTATATCAACAGACGCTTGACGCGGGCCGCCCGCTGCAGATCCGCACCTTCCACAGCTGGTTCGCCGCGTTGCTGTCCACGGCGCCGCTGTCGGTGCTGGAGCAACAGGGCCTGCCCACGGGCTACGAGCTGCTGGAGGACGACGCCGACGCGGTGGCCGAGGTCTGGCACCCCTTCCTGCGCGCCGTGGCGCAGGACGAGCAGCTGCGTGCCGACTACGGCGCCTGCGTGGCCGAGCACGGCCGCTCGCAGACGCACAAGGCGCTGGAGTCGGCGCTGGCCAAACGCGTGGAATTCACCCTGGCCGACGAGGCCGGCGTGGTCGATGCCTCGGTGCCGCACTGCGGCAAGCACTACCCCGAACTGGCCGGGCTGCAGCAGCCCAGCCAGGCGCTGGAGGGCGAGGCGGCCCGCGCGCGCTGGCAGGGCTGGGCGCGCGATCTGGGCGCGCAAGGCGGCAAGACCGCGCCCAAGGCGGCCGACGCCATCGTCGCTGCCTTCGAACTGCCGGATGCGCAGGCCCGGCTGCAGGCCCTGCGCAAGGCGCTGTTCGTGGCTGCCGAAGACCGCCTGACCAACCACCTGCAGAAGTTCGAGGCCGCGGCCGCCGCCGAGGCCGAGCTGCAGCGCCTGTGCGCCGCCCAGCGCCAGCACCTGGCCTGGCAGCACCAGCAGCGCATGGCGCGGCTGTCGCGGCGGCTGATCGCCGAGTTCGCCCAGCTCAAGCGCGAGCGCGGCTGGGTGGACATGAACGACGTGGAGCGCACGGCGCTGGTGCTGTTGTCCGACCCGGTGCTCTCGGGCTGGGTGCAGGAGCGGCTGGACGCGCGCGTGCGCCACCTGCTGATCGACGAATTCCAGGACACCAATCCGCTGCAGTGGCAGGCACTGCAGGCCTGGCTGTCGGGCTACGCCGGTGCGGGCGGGGGCCAGCAGGCACCCAGCGTGTTCATCGTGGGCGACCCCAAGCAGAGCATCTACCGCTTTCGCCGGGCCGAGCCGCAGGTCTTTCGCGCCGCACAGGCCTTCGTGCGCGATGCCCTGGGCGGCGACCTGCTGGCCTGCGACCACACGCGGCGCAACGCCACGGCCGTGATCGGCTGCGTGAACCGCGTCATGCAGGCGGCGCAGGCGGCGCGGCACTACAGCGGCTTTCGCGACCACACCACCGAATCGGCAGAGGCGGGCGCCCTGGTGCAGCTGCCGCCCATCCCGCGCGCCGGCCGGGCGGGCGAGGGCGACGATGCCGCCGTGCAGCACGAGGAGCCGCCGCCCTGGCGCGACAGCCTGACCCAGGCCCGCCACGAGGCCGAGGAGACGCTGCGCATGCGCGAATGCGCCCAGGCCGCGCAGTGGGTGGCGGCGCAGATCGCGGCTGGCGCCCGGCCGCAGGACATCATGGTGCTCGCCCGCAAGCGCGACCGCCTTGCCCACATGCAGCATGCGCTGCGCGCCCTGCACATTCCCTGCGTGCAGCCGGAAAAGGCCCAGCTGGCCGACGCGCCCGAGGTGCAGGACGTGGTGGCGCTGCTGGACGCGCTCGTCTCGCCCGGCCACGACCTGGCGCTGGCGCGGGCGCTGAAGTCGCCGCTGTTCGGCCTGCCCGACGAGGCCCTGGTGCGCCTGGCCCTGCTGCGCCGCCAGCAGGCCGCGCTGGCAGCCGACGAAACGCCCTGCAGCTGGTTTGATTTGCTACAAAAAAGTGAGCTTCTGGCGCAGGACCTGCAAGGCGTAGGGGCCGATTTGGCTCTATATCAGCAATGGGTGGCCACGCTGCCGCCGCACGACGCGCTGCAGGCCATCTACCAGCACGCCGACGTGCTGGCGCGCTATGCCGCGGCGGCGCCCGCCACACAGCGCGCCAGCGTGCTGGCCCACCTGCGCGCGCTGCTGTCCGCCGCGCTGGACGAAGGGGGCGGCCGCTACCTCACGCCCTATGCGTTCGTGCGCGCCATGAAGCGCGCCGGCCCGCGCGCTCCCGGCCGGGTCGATGGCGAGGCCGTGCGGCTGCTCACCATCCACGGCGCCAAGGGGCTGGAGGCCGACGCCGTGCTGCTGCTGGACACCGATGCCGGCGCCCAGCGCGCCGAAACCATGGGCGCGCTGGTGGACTGGCCGGGCGAGCACGCCGTGCCGCGCCACTTCGTCTTTCTGGCCAGCGAGAAAAGTCCGCCGCCCAGTGCGCAGGATGTGCTGGCCGCCGAACTGGCCGAGCGCCAGCGCGAGGAGATCAACACCCTGTACGTGGCCGCCACCCGCGCCCGGCACACCCTGGCGCTGTCGTGCGTGCAGGCCCGGGCCGACGGCCCCGCGCCGGGCAGCTGGTGGAGCCGGCTGCTGCCCGACCTGCAGCCCGCCGTGCTGGAGGGGGTGCAGGGCAGCACGGCCGCGCAAGACAGCGCCACCATCGTGCTGCACGTGCTGCCGGCCTACGCGGCCCCGGCGGCCGGCCCCGGCGCCGTGCCGGCCAGCACGCCGCTGTCGCGCCAGGGCGAGGCCATGCACCAGCTGCTGGAGCACGCTGAAGGCTGCGGCGCAGAAGCCGGCTGGGGCGCGCCGCGCCTGGCCCGCCTGGCCCGCGATTTCGCCATCACGCCCGAGGCGGCCGCCCGCGCCGCCGCGCTGGCCGCCCGTATCCTGCAGGGCGAAGGCGCCTGGGCCTGGGACGAGGCCCACGTCGAGCAGGCCATGAACGAGGTGCCGCTGACCTGGCAGGGCCAGAGCCTGCGGCTGGACCGCCTGGTCTGCCTGCGCCAGCCGCGCGGCGGCGCCCGGTGGTGGGTGCTGGACTACAAGAGCGCCACGCAGCCGGAAAGCCAGCTGGCCCTGGTAGCCCAGATGCAGCGTTACCGCGAGGCGCTGGGCGCGCTGCTGCCCGACGAGCCGGTGCGGGCGGCGTTTCTGACGGGCGATGGCCGCCTGGTGGCGGTGGATGCGCCGGGTGCGCCGCATGTGCCGTACCAGGCGGCGCTGTTTTGACGGATGAATGATGACTGACCAACCCTCAAGCCCGCACCTGCCGGGTATGCCGCAGGACACAACACAGGACGAAATGCCGGATGAAACACGGGTGTGCGACCTGGCCGTGATCGGCGCCGGGCCTGCCGGGCTGATGGCGGCCGAGGCCGCTGCCGCTGCGGGCGTGCGCCGCGTCCACGTGTTCGACGCCATGCCTTCCGCGGGGCGCAAGTTCCTGCTGGCCGGCAAGGGCGGGCTGAACCTCACCCATTCCGAGCCGCTGCAGCCCTTTGTCGCCCGCTACGGCGGGCGCGAGGCGGCGCTGGCGCCTTTGGTGCAGGCCTTCGGTCCGCAGCAGCTGCGCGAATGGGCACAGGGGCTGGGGGTGGAGACCTTCGTGGGCACCTCGGGGCGGGTCTTTCCCACCGACATGAAGGCTGCGCCGCTGCTGCGCGCATGGCTGCAGCGCCTGCGCGCGGCCGGCGTGCAGCTGCACATGCGCCAGCGCTGGCTGGGCTGGGCGCAGGCCCCCCACGAGGGCGGGCCGCAGCTGCTGCACTTTGCCACCCCTGCCGGCCCGGCCACAGTGCAGGCACGCGCCGTGGTGCTGGCCCTGGGCGGCGCCAGCTGGGCGCGGCTGGGCTCGGACGGAGCGTGGGTACCGCTGCTGAGCGAGCGCGGCGTGGCCATCGCGCCGCTGGCGCCGGCCAATTGCGGCTTCGACGTGCTGGGCGCGCAGGCCCCTGCGGGCGAGACGCGGCGCGACTTCCTGCGCGAGCTGCTGGGCCGCCAGGAAGCGTCCCGCCCGGGCTGGTCACCGCACTTCGTGGAGCGCTTTGCCGGCCAGCCCTTCAAGGCGGTGGCGCTGTCGTTCACCGATGGGCAGGGCCGGCACTTTCAGCGCCGCGGCGAATTTGTCGCCACCGCCACCGGGGTGGAGGGCAGCCTGATCTATGCGGTCTCACACCTGCTGCGCGACGAGATCGCGGCGCACGGCCATGCCACGTTCCACCTGGACTTGCTGCCCGACCATGCGCCCGAGCGCGTGCTGGCCGAGGTGCGCCATCCGCGCGGCGCGCGCAGCCTGAGTAGCCACCTCAAGAGCCGCCTGGGCCTGGGCGGGATCAAGATGGCCGTGCTGCATGAAGTGCTGGGCAAGGAGGGCGTGCAGGACGCAGAGCGGCTGGCCGCGGCCATCAAGGCCTTGCCCGTCACCGCAGTGGCTCCCCGGCCGCTGGACGAGAGCATCAGCACCGCCGGCGGCGTGGCCTTCGAGCAGCTGGACGAGGCACTGATGCTGCGCCCTTTGAGCGGCGTGTTCGCCGCCGGCGAGATGCTCGACTGGGAGGCCCCCACTGGCGGCTACCTGCTCACCGCCTGCTTTGCCACCGGCCTGGCGGCGGGGCAGGGCGCTGCGCGCTGGCTGGGCAGCCGCGCGGGGGTATAGTCAGGCCCCTGTGCGGTGGCCATGGCGGCCGTCCTGTCGAAAACGGACGGTCCGTCGTTTTTTTTGGCCACCGCTATTACCTTTTTGAATAACGAGGGGTGGGACATGCAGGCCATGAAGGCAGCGCGGGGCCGCGCAAGCCATACCACGCGTCCGCTGCTGCTGGCGTGCGCCGTGGCCGCGGGGGCCGCACAGGCGGCCGAAGGGGTGTTCGAGCTGGGCACGGTGACGGTGGTGGGCTCGCCCGTGCCGGCCGCGCCGGCCGGCGAGGCCGTGCTGAGCCAGCAGGAGATCATGCGCAACCAGGCCGACACCGTGTCCGAGGCGGTGCGCATGCTGCCCGGGGTGAGCCTTGCGCGCGTGGGCGCGCGCAACGAGGAAATGGTCTACCTGCGCGGGTTCGATTCGCGCCAGGTGCCGGTCTACGTGGACGGCGTGCCGCTGTACGTGCCCTATGACGGCTACGTGGACTTCAGCCGCTTCACCACGTTCGACCTGGCCGAGATCCGCGTGGCCAAGGCCGATGCCTCGCTGCTGTACGGCCCCAACACCCTGGGGGGCGCGATCAACCTCGTCACGCGCAAGCCGGCCAGGCCGTTTGAGGGCGATGTGCGCCTGGGCCTGGGCACCGGGCAGATGCGCAAGGCGGCGCTGAACCTCGGCGGCAACCAGGGCCGCTGGTACTACCAGCTGGGCGCCTCGTACCTGGACGCCGACGGCTTTGCGCTGCCAAGGGGCTTTCGGGACTACAAGCGCCAGCCCACCGACGCCGGCAGCCACCGCGAGAACGCCTACCGCACGGACAGGCGCCTGTCGTTCAAGCTGGGCCTGACGCCCAACGCCACCGACGAATACGCCCTGGGCTATGTGCGCCAGGAGGGCGAGAAGGGCAACCCGGTCTACACCGGCCGGTCCGCCCAGCGCAACGCCGTGCGCTACTGGCGCTGGCCGTACTGGGACAAGGACAGCCTGTACTTCCTGAGCACCACGCGCATCGGCCCGGACAACGTGCTCAAGACCCGGCTGTACCACGACAGCTACGAGAACGGACTGGACATCTACAGCGACGCCGCCTACTCCCGGCACGACCCCACCAGCGCCTACAAGGACACCAGCAAGGGGGCGACCATCGAGTGGGCCAATTACAGCCTGCGCGGGCACGAGCTGCGCCTGGCCCTGCACTACAAGCTCGACGAGCACGACGACGCCGGGAAGTTCTACCGCGACGTGACCACCTCCCTGGTGGCCGAGGACACCATCGCCCTGGGCGAGCGCTGGCGCCTGAACCTGGGCCTGAGCCAAGAGAAGCGCGACGCCAAAGAGGTCTACTACTGGCCCAAGGGCGCGGCGAGCGCCACCAACGGCGTGGCCAAGCTGAGCTATGCGCTCACGCAGCAGGGCGATGAGGTGTACGCCGTCGCCTCGCACAAGACGCGCTTTCCCACCATCAAGGATCGCTACTCCGCCCGCATGGGCCGGGCGCTGCCCAACCCCGATCTCCAGCCCGAGAGCGCCAACCACGTCGAACTGGGTGTGAGCGGCCAGCCCTGGGCGGGCGGCACGGGCCAGGCGGCCGTGTTCCACAGCCGGGTGAACGACCAAATCCAGACGGTGGCGGTGCCCTCCGGCGCCTGCGGCGGCGCCACCTGCGACCAGGCGCAGAACGTGGGACGCACGCGCAACCGGGGCTTGGAACTGTCGCTGGCGCAGCAGCTGTCGGCCCGCTGGAGCGCCAGCGCCAGCTATACCTACCTGCACCGCACCAACCTCAGCGACCGCGGCATCACACTCGTCGATACGCCGCGCCAGCGCCTCTTCGCCGCCGTTCGCTGGATGCCCAGCGCACCGTGGGAGCTGCACGCCACCCTGGAGGCCGAGCAGGGCCGCCGCGTGAACTTCGATGGCGGTTATCGCCGGCTTGGCGGCTTCGCCACTGCCGGGCTCAAGGCCACCTACAAGCCCGCCAAGGACGTCGCGGTGGACTTCGGCGTGAACAACCTGGCCGACAAATGGTACGAGCTGGCTGACGGCTACCCCATGCCTGGCCGCTCCTGGTTCGTCCACGGCGTCTACCGCTTTTGACGCGCGCCGGCGCACGAGGGCCCACCCCATGACCATTGCCGACACCCCCGCCCGGCTGGCGGCCATCGTCCACGAGGACGGCGGCTCGCGCGAGGCCGATGCCCTGCTGGCCGCCTTCGCCCGCTCGCTGGCGCGCGAGGGATGGCGCGTGGGCGGTGTGGTGCACGAGCGCCGCACCGATGCGCGCGGCCGCAAGGGCATGTACCTCGTCGACCTGGCGGGCGGGCGCGAGTTCTGCATCTCGCAGGACCTGGGCCCGCTGTCGCGCGCCTGCTGCGTCGATCCGGCCGGCGTGGCGCAGGCCGCCGGCGTGCTGCGCCAGGCCCTGGCCGAGCGCCCTGCGCTGGCTATCGTGAACCGCTTCGGCGAGCTGGAGGCCGGCGGCGGCGGCTTCGTCGCCGAGCTGGCGGCGCTGGTGGGCGCGAACGTGCTGGTGCTCACCGCCGTCGCTCGCAAGCACCTGGCGGCGTGGCGCCGCTTCACCGGGGGCGAAGGCGTGGAGCTGCCGGCGCAGGCCCTGGCGCTGGGCTCCTGGTTCTCCGCGGCGGCGCGGCGCGGGGAGGGGGCGTGATGCTGGGCCGCCGCCACCTGCTGGGCCTGGCCGCGGCGCTGGCCGCACCGGCCTGGCCCCTGCGCGCTCAGCCGCAGGGCGGCGTGGTCGTGGCGCGCTTCGGCCCGATGCCCCCGCCGGCCCAGGTGCGCCGGGTGTTCGCCGCCGGGCCGCCGGCGGGCGTGCTGGTGGCGGCGCTGGCGCCCGGCAAGCTGCTGGGCTGGCCCATGGCGCTGCCGCCGCAGGCGCGCGCACTGCTGGGCCCCGCGCTGCGCGGCCTGCCGCACACCGGCCGCCTGGCCGGGCGCGGCAGCACCGTGGCGCTGGAGTCGCTGCTGCAGCTGCAGCCCGACCTGGTGCTGGACGCGGGCACGGCGGACGCCACCTACGTCTCCACCCTGCGCACCGCCAGCGGCCAGACCGGCCTGCCCATGGCATTGGTGCAGGGCCGCGTGGCCGACCACGGCGCCCAGTTGCGCGAGGTGGGGCGCCTGCTGGGCGTGGCCGCGCGCGGCGAGGCGCTGGCCGGGCAGGCGGACGCCATCCTCGCCCTGGCCGCGCGCCTGCGGGCCGGCGTGCCGCTGGAGCAGCGTCCGCGCGTGTACTACGGGCGCGGCGCGGACGGGCTGGAGACGGGCCTGGGCGGCTCCATCAACGTGGAGCTGCTGGAGCTGTGCGCCGGCCGCAACGTGGCCGCCGCGGCCGGCGCTGGCTCGCTCACCCGGGTGTCGCTGGAGCAGATCCTGGCCTGGGACCCGCAGGTCATCGTCACCCAGGACGCCCACTTCGCACGCCGCGTGCAGGCCGACCCGCTGTGGCGCGCCGTCGCCGCCGTGCGCACCGGGCGCGTGCACTGCGCGCCCGCGCTGCCGTTCGGCTGGCTGGATGGCCCGCCGGGCGTGAACCGCCTGATCGGCGTGCGCTGGCTGCTCGAGCGGCTGCACCCCGGCCATGCGTTGCTGGCCGCGCAGGAGCCGCTGGCCGATGCCGTGGCGCGCTTCTACCAGTCGTTCTACGGCGCCGACCTGCCGGCGCCCGCGCTGCACGAGCTGCTGGAGGCAGATGCATGAATTTTCAGTCAAATCGGCCTCTAACGCCCGCCAGTCAAGCGCTGGAAGCTCCTTTTTTGATAGCAATGCCGGTGCGTTGGCTGCTGGCCGTGGCGGCACTTGCGGCCGTGGTGCTGGTGGCGTTCGCGGCGGGCAAGTTTCCGGTGGCCCCGGGCGAGCTGTGGCGCGCCGTCGCCGCGCGGCTGACGGGCGCGCCCTCGGGCCTGTCGCCGGCCGTGGAGACGGTGGTGTGGAACATCCGCCTGCCGCGCGTTGCCGCCGGGCTGTGCGTGGGCGCGGCGCTAGCGGCGGCCGGGGCGGCGTACCAGGGCATGTTCCGCAACCCGCTGGTCTCGCCCGACATCCTGGGCGTGTCCGCCGGCGCCGGGCTGGGCGCGGTGCTGGGCATCTACCTGGGCCTGCCGCTGGCGGTGGTGCAGGCGCTGGCCTTCGGCGGCGGCCTGGCGGCCGTGGGCACGGTGCTCGCCGTGGCCGCGCTGGTGCGCCGGCACGACGCGGTATTGGTATTGGTGCTGGCCGGCGTGGCCGTGGGCACGTTGCTGGGCGCGGGCATCTCGCTCATCAAGATCCTGGCCGACCCGGCGACGCAGTTGCCCTCCATCACCTTCTGGCTGCTGGGCGGGCTGAACGCGGTCACCGCGCCCGACCTGCTGGCCACGCTGCCGGCGCTGCTGGCCGGCCTCGTACCGCTGGCGCTGCTGCGCTGGCGCATCAACCTGCTGAGCCTGCCCGACGAGGAGGCCCAGGCGCTGGGCATCCCGGTGGCGCGCCTGCGCCGGGTGCTGGTGGCCGCCGCCACGCTGAGCACGGCCGCGGCCGTGTCGCTCACGGGCATCATCGGCTGGATCGGGCTGGTGGTGCCGCACATGGCGCGGCTGCTGGTCGGGCCGGAGTTCTCGCGCCTGCTGCCGGCCTCCGTGCTGCTGGGCGCGGGCTTTCTCGTCGCCGCCGACACGCTGGCACGCACCGCCGCGCCGATCGAGCTGCCGCTGGGCATCCTGACGGCGCTGGCCGGCGCGCCGTTCTTCCTGTTCCTGCTGGCGCGTTCCGGAGAGCGGCAATGAGCGCGCGGGTGCAAGCGTCCATGGCGGTTCCGGCCGGCACGCCGGCCTCTGCCATGCGGACGGGCGCGACCGCTGCCGACTTGCCCGTACTGCAGGCGCACGACCTGACCATCGGCCACAGCGTGCGCCGCGTGGCGCAGGGCCTGACCTTCGAGCTGGCCGGCGGCGAGGTGCTGTGCCTGCTGGGCGCCAACGGCAGCGGCAAGACGACGCTGCTGCGCACGCTGCTGGGCCTGCTGGCGCCACTGTCGGGACAGGTGCGCGTGGCCGGGCAAGACGTGGCTGCCTGGGGCCGCGCGGCGTTCGCGCGCCAGGTCGGCTACGTGCCGCAGGCGCACGCCGGATGGTTTCCCTACACCGTGCTGGACGTGGTGCTGATGGGCCGCGCCGCGCGCCTGGGGCGCTTCGCCACGCCCGGCGCGGCCGACCGGCAGCGGGCGCTGCAGTGCCTGCAGGCGCTGGGCATCGCCCACCTGCAGGCACACAGCGCCCTGGCGATCAGCGGCGGCGAGCGCCAGCTGGCGCTGATCGCCCGCGCGCTGGCGCAGGAGCCGCGCCTGCTGGTGCTGGACGAGCCTACCGCCAGCCTGGACTTTGGCAACCAGATCCGCGTGCTGGAGCACGTCGCGCGCCTGCGCGCCGCCGGCATGGCGGTGCTGATGACCACTCACCAGCCCGAGCACGCGCTGCGTGTGGCCGACCGCATCGCGCTGCTGGGCGCCGGCCGCCTGCAGGCCATCGGCGCGCCGCGCGCCACCGCCACGCCGGCCGCGCTGGCGCGCCTGTACGGCGTGAGCGAGCAGGCCATCAGCGCCGGCCTGGGAACCTTCTCTCCCGACAAGGACACCTCTGCATGACCATCGCCGCCATCGACTTCAACCTGTTGTACCAGCACCATCTGGCCCTGGCCGGGCGCACGCGCAAGGACGCCAGCGCCTGGGATGGCCGCGCCGCCGGCATGGCCGCGCGCGCCGTGGGCAGCCGCTATGCCGAGGAGTTCATCGAGCGCATGGACCTGTCGGGTGCGCGCTCGCTGCTGGACGTGGGCTGCGGCCCCGGCACCATTGCCCTGGCGCTGGCGCCGCGCCTGGAGCAGGTGGTCGGCCTGGACTACAGCGCCGCCATGCTGCAGGCGATGCGCGAGCAGGCGGCCGCGCGCGGCCTGTCCCACGTGCAGACGCGGTACAGGGCGTGGGAAGACGACTGGAGCGACGTGCCGGTGTGCGACATCGCCGTGGCCTCGCGCTCGACCACCGTGGCCGACATCGGCGCCGCGCTGGCCAAGCTGCAGCGCCATGCGCGCCGGCGGGTGTACCTGACCCACCTGGTCGGCGGGCATTTCACCGACCCGGCGATTCAGGAAGCCATCGGCCGGCGCGTGCCCGCCATGCCCGACTACATCTACCTGCTCAACATCCTGCACGCGCGCGGCATCCACCCGCAGCTGTCGTACCTGGCGCAGGAGAGCCGCCTGGCCGGCGCCGTGGACTTCGACGACTTCGCGCGCCGCGTCGCCTGGTCCATGGGCGGGCTGGACGAGGCGGAGACCGCCCGCCTGCGCGGCTGGTACGCGCAGGCCACCCCGGCCCAGCGCGAGGGCGCGCCGATGCGCTGGGCCTTCATCTCCTGGGAGACCGCGCCATGCTGACCACCGCTGTCCCCGCCCCGGTGCCGCCGGCCCGCCCCGGCCGCATCGCGCAGGGCCGGGCCGCCACGGCCGGCGCGCTGCTAGCCGAGCTGCATGCCGACGTGGAGCAGCACCTGGGTGACACGCTGGCGCGGCGGCGGCTGGCGCGCGCCGTGCTGGGCGTATTTTTCACCGGCGTGCAGCTGGACAACGGCGTCGGCGGCCTGGCTGCCACGCCGATCCAGGACATTCCGGCGGCCGTGTGCTGCCCCAGCTCCGCCCTGGCCATGCCCACGCCCGGGCGCCTGGCCGGCCGGCCGGTGGCCGAGGTGCTGCAGGACCTGCAGCACACCCAGCCGCTGCGCCGCGCCCTGGCCATCGCCACGCTGAACGCGCTGGCCGAGACCCTGTGGCGCCAGGGTGGCGCGCCCGCCGGCGCGCGCGTGGTCGAGGGCGATGGCTTCGACGCCCTGGCCATCGCGCCGGGCGAGCAGGTGGTGGTGGTCGGCGCCTTCGGGCCGTATCTGCGCGCGCTGCGCCAGCGGGGCCAGCCATACCACGTCGTCGAGCGCGACCCGGCCACGCTGCGGCTGCAGGAGCTGCCGCACTTCGTGCCCGCCGGCCGCGTGGCAGAGGTGCTGCCGCAGGCCGACGTGCTGCTGACCACCGCCACCACGCTCACCAACGGCACCCTGGAAGGCCTGCTGGCGCTGCTGCGCCCAGGGGCGCGCGCCGCCGTGGTCGGGCCCACCGCCACGCTGCGCCTGGCGCCCTTCGCGCGCCGCGGCGCCACGGTGGTCGGCGGCACGCGCGTACTGGACGCCCGCGCCATGCTGGATTTGCTGGCCGAGGGCGCGTCGGGCTACCACCTGTTCGGCCGCTCGGTGCAGCGCGTGTGCCTGTGCAGCTGACCGCCCCGTTTCTCTTTCCTTCACTTTCATCGGAGCGTATTTCCATGATGCGACGTCTGTTCCTGGCCTGTGCGGCCGTTCTGTGCGCGGCGCCCGCCTGGTCCGCCGGCGAGGGCGACAGCCTGCTGGTGGCCGCCGGCGCCGGCTACCGCCGGCCGGTGCTGCAGCTGCTGGAGGATTTCTCCCGGACCAGCGGCATCCGCGCCGAGGCCAGCTTCGGCAACATGAAACAGGTCGAAACCCAGGCGCGGCAGAACCCGGACATCGCCCTGTTGATCGGTGACAAGGCCTTCCTGGAGCCCATGGGCCTGGCCGAGCGCTTCGAGCTGCTGGGCAAGGGCCGGCTGGTGCTGGTCACGCGCAAGGGCCTGGAGCTGAAAGAAGTGGCGGATCTGCGCGATCCGCGCTTTGCCCGCATCGCGCTGCCCGACCGCACCAAGGCGGTGTATGGCAACGCCGCCAGCACCTGCCTGCAGCGCACCGGCCTGGCCGAGCCGCTGGCGGCGCGCCTGCTGGAGGTGGCCACCGTGCCCCAGGTCGGCGCCTACGTCGCCACTGGCGAGGTAGACGCGGGCTTTGTCAACGTCACCGAGGGCCAGGCGCTGCAGGGCCGCATCGGCACGCTGATCGAGGCGCCGCAGCACTGCTACGCGCCCATCGAGCTGAGCGCCGGCGTGCTCAAGGGGCGCGGCGACGTGCCGGCGGTGCGCGCCTTCGTCGAGTACCTGACCTCACCCGCGGCGCGCGCGGTGCTGCAGCGCCACGGCATGTGAGCGTGCTGGCCGCTTGCCAGGGCAACGCCCTCGGGCTCACGGCGCAGGTACTGGCCTGGGCTTTGGCCCTGCACCTGACGCTGGGCACGCTGCTGGCCTGGCTGCTGGCGCGCCGGCCGTTTGCCGGGCGCGCGGTGCTGGACGCGCTGGTCACGCTGCCGCTGGTCTTTCCGCCCATCGTGCTGGGCTATGGCCTGCTGCTGGCGCTGGGGCGCGAGGGCTGGCTGGCGGCCTGGCTGCCGGCGGCGCTGCGGCCGCACATCGTGTTCTCGCAGACCGGGCTGGTGATTGCGGCCTTCGTGGCCGGGTTGCCGCTGATGGTCAAGCCGGCGCAGGCGGCGTTCGCCGGCGTCGCGCCGCGCCTGCGCGAGGCGGCCGCGCTGCTGGGCCACCGGCCGTGGGCCGTGTTCTGGCGCATCGACGTGCCGCTGGCGCGCCGCGGCGTGGCGGCCGGGCTGGTGCTGGCGCTGGGGCGCGGGCTGGGCGAAGTCGGCCTGTCGCTGATGCTGGGCGGCAACATCGCCGGGCGCACCGAGACGCTGTCGCTGGCCATCTACAACCACGTCATGGACGGCAACCTGGCCTGCGCCAACGGGCTGTCCCTGCTGCTGGGCGCGGTGGCGCTGGCGGCTTTCTTCATTCTTCGCCGCTGGGGGGCGCTGTGAGTCTGCATTCCGTTTTTTTCGACCAGGCCAGCATCGACGCGTGGATCGCCGAGGACGCGCCGCTGCTGGACCTGACCACGCACCTGTTGGCGGTGGGCGCCGCGCACGCCCGCATCGAGTGGCGCGTGCGCGGCCCCAGTGTCGCCGCCTGCACCGAGGAGGCCGCGCGCGTCGTGCAGACCTGCGGCGGGCATGTCGAGCAGATCGTCGCCAGCGGCTCGGCGCTGGTTGATGGCGACCTGCTGCTGTCCGCCACCGGCGCCGCCAGCGGCCTGCTGCGTGCCTGGAAGGTAGCGCAAAACCTGCTGGAATACGCCTGCGGCGTGGCCCACGCCACGCAGCGCATGGTGCAGGCCGTGCAGGCAGCCGACCCGCGCGTGGCGGTGCTGACCACGCGCAAGCACGCGCCGGGCCTGCGCCGCATCGCCTTGAAGGCGACGCTCGCCGGCGGGGCCTTCCCGCACCGCCTGGGCGTGGGCGAGACGGTGCTGGTCTTCGGCCAGCATCGGGCGCTGCTGGAGGCCGGCTGGCAGGGCCTGGCGGCGCGGCTGGACCGGGTGGCGCCGGCGCTGGCCGAGAAGCACTGCGTGATCGAGGCGCACAGCCTGGAGGAGGCGCTGCAGGCAGCGTCCGCCGGCGCCGACGTGGTGCAGTTCGACAAGGCCACGCCGCAGCAGCTGCGCGCCTGGTGCCCGCCACTGCGCGCCCAGCACCCGGCGCTCGGCATCCTGGCGGCCGGCGGCATCCGGCCGGACAACGCGGCCGACTACGCTGCCACGGGCGTCGACGCGCTGGTCACCAGCAGCCTGCACCATGCGCCTCCTGCCGATGTGTCGGTACGGGTCGCGAGGGCAGGGCGGTGAGCCGCCAGGCATCACGCCAGTGACTCTGGAACAATTCTTCTCGATTGGCGACTTCTTCTTTCTCAACAAGGACTTCCATGCTCAAAAGCAGCGCTCGCAACCAGTTCTCCGGCCACATCTCCCGTGTGGTTCCGGGGGCCGTGAATGACGAAATCGAGATCGACGTCCCCGGGCTGGGGCCGGTGGTGGCCATCGTCACGCACGGCAGCGCCAGCGCCATGGGGCTGAAAGAGGGCGCTTCGGCCGTTGCGCTGATCAAGGCGTCTTCAGTGATCCTGGTCGCGCAGGACCAGGGTATGCGGTTTTCCGCGCGCAATCATCTGCAGGGCCGCGTGGCGCGCGTGACGCCAGGCGCCGTCAATACCGAAGTGGTGCTCGAAGCCGCAGGGGGCGCCAGCGTGGTGGCCATCGTCACCAACGAGAGCGCCCAGAACCTTCAGCTGGCCGAAGGCAAG